>SFFC01000008.1 GCA_004556985.1 Clostridiales bacterium
CTTAGCAAAGGAACAAGTTGAGGAACTATGCAGCAGAGCGCGAAGAAAGCAGCGAAGAATTGAGAAAGGTTATATTCCTCAACCCAAGGGGCGTCCGAGAAAAACGCCGGCCACACAGGAGCAGCTGCAGAATAACCGCATCGTCGAACTTGAAATGAAAGTGGAGCTACTGCAAAATTTTCTATCCGAATGTGGAAGGATGTGAGCGCCAAATACCGGGTGATTGAAAGATTTAAGGAGAAATATCCGATTCAGAAAATGTGTGAGCTATTTGAAGTATCCCGAAGCGGATTCTATAAGTGGAGGAAACGAGTATCACAGCCGCAGCAACGCGGCGAGTTGGATCAGTTCATCATCGAGTGCCAGGCGCAAGTGAAGCAATCTTACGGATACCGCCGGGTATGGCTATGGATGAAACAGAATAAATCAGTTGAATGTCATCCATTGACTGTTCTGCACCACATGCGAAAGCTGGATCTTCTGGCGCAGATCAGACGCAGACGTCCCTATACGCTGTATAAGCAAGGCGGTCATCGCTATGAGAACCTGCTGAATCGCCAGTTCATCCAAGAGCAAAAGAACTACCGCTGGGTGACAGATATCACTTACATCATTACTCCGCTAAGAACCTATTACCTCTGCGCCATCATGGATCTTTGTGGCAGATATATTGTCGCATACCGCCTTGGCACTGAAATCAACGCAACTCTTGTCAGCGATACGGTTCGAGATGCGTTTGCCCATGAAAAAGGGAAGGTCGCCGATGGACTGCTACTCCACAGCGACCAAGGCTGTCAGTACACCTCGGAAGAATACTTCGCCTTGACACAAGAATACCACTTTGCGGCTTCAATGTCCAGACGCGGATGCCCTTATGATAACGCATTAATGGAAAACTTCTTTGGAACATTCAAGACCGAATGCCTTTACAGATGCAAACCTACAACCGGCGAACAGGTTCAACAGCTGGTCGATGAATATATCCATTTCTACAATTACCAACGCATTGATATGAAAAACGGCCTTACTCCATTTGAAATCCGGAGTAAAGCCGCGTAATGTTGTGCAATTCTACGACGGGGTTTGTTTTTTGTGTCTACTTGACTTATAGCAGTCCACACATCAGCAGGGTGAGACGGTTCCTCTTTTTTTGCCCTGAATCCGACGCGCCGTCAGCCCTGCGCGCGCATGCGGGCCTCGCGCTCGCGGATGTACGCCTCAAAGCGCTCAAACGTCAGGTTGACGATCAGCTCCGGCGGAAAGCCGATCTCCCGGAGCATCGCGAGCGCCTTGGGCACCTCGCCGATGTTCGCGGAGAAATGGGCGTCGCTGTCCACGCAGACGCGCACGTCATGGTGCATGCACAGCTGCGCGATCCTGCGGCAGGCGCCGTCGCAGCCGGGGCGCGCGACAAAGGAGTTGTTGTTGATCTCGATGAGCCGGCCCCGCTCCGCTGCGGCGCGCACGAGCCGCTCCTCATCCACGGGGTAGGCGGGAATGCCCGGGTGGCCGATCAGATCGACGCAGGCGTGATCCATCGCGCGGATGTAGGCCTCGGTGTGCGCGTCCCGGTCGAGCACGGGCATGACGTTCTTGTGCATGCTCGCGATGCCGAAGCGGATGTGGGGGAAGGCGCTGGGCGGGTAGTCGTCCAGATGGCCCTCCGTGTCCCAGAGATTGAACTCCATGCCCGGGTAAACGCGTACGCCGGCGATCTCTTCGGGCAGCTGGGAAAACGACCAGGGCGCCCAGATGGTTCCCGTGCCCTTCATGCGGGCGCCGTGGTCGGTCATGCAGATGGCACGGATGCCCTTGGCGGCTGCTGCGGCGCAGTTCTCCTGCAGCGTCGACCAGGCGTGGCCGGACATGACGGTGTGCGTGTGTGCGTCAACTTCGATGCGGATGCTGTTCATGGGGCAGAGCTCCTTCCAGGGTCGTGGGGGACGGCAGAAATGAACGCCGGTCATGACGGACATGAATCCGGGGCATTTGTCTGCCAGAAATGGACAGTTTTTCGAAAAAATTCCGAAAAGCTATTGACAACTCCTCAATCATCATGTAGTATTACGACATAAGATGTCATAAGACATTATATACTGGATTATGACATTGCGCAAGGCATACTGTGCATTTTGTGAAGGAGGATGTTACGTATGAATCAGGACCAGGTGAAGCAGCTGAACGAGGCCATTGAGGCGGTCAAGGGACGCGAAATCGAGAACATCTATTTTGTGGCCTGCGGCGGCTCCAAGGCGATCTTTGATCCCGCTCAGTACATCTTTGACCGGGAGTCGGCGATCCCGACGTTTGTCTTCAACGCGAACGAGTTTATTCATCGCTGCCCGAAGGGCCTTGGCCCCAAGAGCCTCGTCGTGACCTGCTCGCATTCCGGCAACACGCTGGAGACCACCCGCGCCACCCAGCTGGCGAACGACAAGGGCGCGCTGACGATCAGCTTCTCCTTTAAGGTGGATTCCCCGCTGTGGAACGCGACCCAGCATCCGATCTCCTACACCTGGGGCCCCGAGTCCGATCCGGGCGACAGCAACAACGGCATGCTCTTCCGCCTCGTCTTCGGCATCCTCAACGTGCTCAGCCCGAACGAGAAGTATGAGCGCGCGATCAAGTGCTGCGACGAGCTGGGCAAGGTCTTTGCCGCGAACAAGGAAAAGTTTGCCGAGAGCGCGAAGGCCTTCGGCGCCAAGTACAAGAACAACAAGCTGATCTACACGATGTCCTCCGGCCCCTGCTACGGCGTCGCGTATTCCTTCGCCATCTGCCTGCTCCAGGAGATGCAGTGGGTGCATTCCGAGCCGATCCACTCCGGCGAGTTCTTCCATGGCCCGTTTGAGGTGACCGACGCCGACGTGCCCTTCATCATCCTCAAGAACTACGGCAAGGACTGCGACGAGAACGTCAAGGCGAACTGGATCACCGAGTACGGCGCGGACTTCAAGCGCCCGCTTGTGGCGATTGACAGCGCGGTCGGTGCCTACAGCGACGAGATCGACGGCGAGACCCGCGTGCTGGATGTGCGCGCCGAGGCCTTCTGCAACCGCTTCTCCGAGCATGTGATCCCGGTGGACTGCAACGAGTTCGACATGACCGGTATCGACGAGGATCTGCGCAAGTACTTCGCCGTGCTCGTCGCGGGCGTCGTGCTGCGCAGCTACGCCGATGCGCTGGCCTATCATCGCGGCCATCCGCTCTCCGTCCGCCGCTACATGTGGTGCATGGAGTATTGATCCCCTGCGAATTTCAGACCGTCGCCGGGCGGCGGCGGTCTTGAAAAGGGAAGACTCGTTTTCCCGAAAAAAACATTTGGGAGGTCTGAACATGAAAAGACGCATTGCTCTGGCTCTGGCGCTGGCGATCTGCCTGACGCTGGTATGCTCCGTCGCCCTGGCCGACAAGGTGACTGTCAACTTCTTCCATCGCTGGCCCAACGAGCCGAAGAACAGCTACATCAACGGCCTCATCGAGGAGTTCGAGGCGCAGAACCCCGACATCGACATCGTCTCTGACTGCGTGCTCAACGACTCCTACAAGGAAAAGATCCGCGTGCTCGTCTCCACCGACGATCTGCCCGACGTGTTCTTCTCCTGGTCCGGCGCCTTTGGCGAGAACCTGACCAAGTCCGGCCGTGTGCTCCCGCTTGACGAGGTCATTGCGGCTGATCCCGAGTGGTCCAGCCAGATCGTCGAGAGCCAGTGGGCTCCGTTCAACTACGACGGCAAGCAGTATGGCACGCCGTGGTCCATGGACGGCAAGGCGTTCTTCTACAACGTCGACGTGTTCAACGAGCTGGGCCTGACGGTTCCGACCACGCTGTCCGAGCTCTACGCCGTCTGTGAGACCCTGAAGGAGAACGGCTACGACGAGCCGATTTCCGCCGGCTTCTCCGCGCAGTGGGCCGTCTCCCACTACCTGGGCACCATCTGCCAGCGCGTGGTTGATCCTGAGGTTCTGGCCAACGACTACATGAACGGCGGCGACTTCAGCGATCCGGCCTACATCACCGCGCTCAACATCTTCAAGGATCTGGGCCAGTACATGACCGCCGATCCCTGCTCCGTCGACCATGAGTTCGCCCGCAACGCGTTCATCATGGAGATCTCCCCGATCTGCTACATGCAGCTCGCCGAGATCAAGTATCTGCGCGACGACGCCGAGTTCGAGTACAGCTTCTTCAACTTCCCGGCTGTTGAGGATGGCAAGGGCGATCCGGGCCAGCTCACCGGCGCGCCGGAGGGCATGATGATCTCCGCGACGGCTGAGCCGGCTGTTCAGGAGGCCGCGATCAAGTTCATGAAGTTCGTCATCTCCAAGGAAGGCGGCTACAACCTCATCGCCAAGACCGGCGAGATCTCCTGCGTGAAGGGCGCCTGGGACGAGACCAACTGCGACGCCAAGCAGCTGGAGGCTATCGACCTGATCCTGGCCTCGACCGAGCCGGCCGTCTGGCAGGACTGCGCGACCGACGCGACCATCGCCAACGCGTTCATGGCGGGCGGCCAGCTGCTGCTGACCGGCGACATGACGGCTGAGGATGTCATGGCGTCCGTGCAGACCGCTGCCGCGGCGCTCAAGTAAAGACTGCTTTGAACCGGCGCCCATGCTTTCCGGCCGGGCGCCGGTTCTCGTTACTCTTGTACTCCGTAAATCCTTCTGCAAAGCCCCGGCTGCGGGCGCCAGGCAACGGGATTTACAGCATTTCGTCGGTGATGAAGCCGGCATCATGCCGGTTCGGGCGTCCTGCGGGGCGCGCAGACCGGAGGGGTTGTCTTTCAAGAGAAGGGCGCGTCCCTTGAAAGGCAACCCGCCCATCGTAAAACCCGAGCTTTTTCCGGAGGTGACCGTTGTGCAAACAAGAAGAGCCGGCATGAACGGAATCGTCCCGTATCTGTACGTCATTCCGTGCATCCTGCTGCTGGGAATTTTCGTGTATATCCCGCTGGTCGTCAACTTCTACTACTCCACGCTCAGCTTCAGCGCGTTCTCGCCGGCGAAAACCTTCGTCGGGCTGCAAAACTATCGCGAGCTGATCGCCGATCCCGTGATCCGCGCGGCGCTGATCAACAACGTCTGGTACTGCGTGATCTCCGTCATCTTCCAGGTTGGGCTGTCCCTGTGCATCGCGGCCGTGCTGGAGGACAAGCTTTTCCGCCGCGTGAGCACCGTGCTGCGCACGATGTACTTCCTGCCCGTGCTCATCTCCATGACGGTTGTCGCGCTGCTGTTCTCCTTCGTGTATCATCCCAAGATCGGCCTGATCAACGCGGGCCTCAGGATGATCGGCCTGGGCAATCTGGCCCACGCCTGGACGGGCGCGACGGATACCGCGATCTTCTCCGCCATCGCCATGAGCCAGTGGCACTCGATGGGCTACACCATGATGCTCTTCATCGTCGCGATCCAGGGCATTTCGGAGGACCTGTATGAGGCCGCCGAGATCGACGGCGCGGGCCGCCTGCGCCGCTTCATCCATGTGACGCTGCCGCAGGTTCGCGAGATGGCGTTTGTAACCATGGTGACGACCGTGACGGGCGCATTCCTGGTTTTCAACGACGTCTACATCCTCACAGGCGGCGGTCCGGGCAATGCCTCCACGACGCTGGCTGTCTACATGTACAAGAACGGATTCGCGCTGGACAAGATGGGCTATGCCTCGACCATCGCCGTGCTGATGCTCATCATCTGCATGATCCTCGCGCTGATTCAGAACAACGCGTTCCGCTCGGGAAAGGGGGATTGACGATGGAAAAGCAGAAGCGCAAGCGTTCCACACTCCCGGGCAGCAAGATGACGCCGCTCATGGCGCTGATCCTCTTCCTGCTGATCATCTACTTCATCCTTGTCGCCTATCCGCTGTTCTGGATGATCTGCAATTCCCTCAAGACCTACAAGGAGATTTACAAGAACATCTGGGCGCTGCCCAAGACGCCCCTGTGGAGCAACTACGCGCTGGCCTGGCAGCGGGGCATCTCCAAGTACTTCCTCAACTCCGTGCTCGTCACGGGCAGCACGATCTTCGGCGCGATCTTTGCGGCCGCGCTGGCCTCCTATTCGCTGGCGCGCTTCCGCTTCAGGGGCAACCAGCTGATCTTCGTGCTGTGCATGGGCGGCATGATGCTCTCCCCGCAGGTGACGCTGATTCCGCTGTACAAGATCATTCAGGCGCTGCACATCCACAACACCTATCTTGCGCTGATCATCCCCTACACGGCGTACAGGATTCCGCTGATCGTCATGCTCATCCGCTCGCATTTCCTCTCAATCCCCAAGGAGATTGAGGAATCCGCGGTGCTGGACGGCTGCTCGAGCTTCGGCGTCTTCTCGCGGATTTTCCTGCCGATGAGCAAGCCGATCCTGCTGACCTGCACGATCCTGATCGCGTATTACGCATGGAACGAGTTCCTCTACGCCATCATCTTCATCGACAGCGACAAGTTCCGCACGATTCCCGCCGGATTGATGAACCTGCGCGACGCGCTGCAGACCGACTGGGGCGTGCTGCTGGCGGGCATGACGATTTCCGCGACGCCGCTGGTGACGCTGTTCCTGCTGATGCAGAAGCAGTTTATCCGCGGCATGACGGCCGGCTCTGTCAAGGGCTGAGCGGCGGTAAGCAAGAAAGAAGGAAAGAGAACATGAGTGGAAAAATGATTGCGGTCGGCGACAACGTCGTCGACTGCTACCTGGACGACGGCGTCTACTATCCGGGCGGAAACGCCGTCAACGTCGCCGTCAACTGCCGTCGGGACGGCTTGGAGGACGTCGCCTATATCGGCATGTTCGGCAACGACGAAAAGGCGGAGCATCTCAAATGGGCGCTCACGCAGGAGCATGTCCACTTCGAGCGCAGCCGCACGATGTACGCGCCCAGCGGCTCGCCCGGCGTGCGCCTGGTCGACGGGGACCGCAAGTTCGTCGGCGGCCCGCGCGACACGGCGCAGCACATCGCCCGCATCCGCCTGACGCAGGAGGATCTTGACTACATCGCGCAGTACGGCCTGTGCCACACGAGCTGCTTCTCCTCCATCGAGTACGAGCTGCCCGAGATGGCCAAGCGCTGCCAGATCTCCTTTGACTTCTCGGAGCGCACGGACCCGGACTACCTCGCGCGCGTCTGCCCGCATCTGACCTATGCGTTCTTCTCCGGCTCGGATTTGACGCAGGAGGAGCTCGACGCGCTGATCGAGCGCTGCCATGCGCTGGGCACGCGTGTCGTGGGCATCACGCTGGGCTCCCGAGGCGCGCTCTTCTCCGAGGAGGGCAAGCGCTATCAGCAGGGCATCGTGCGCGTGGAGGCGATTGATACGATGGGCGCGGGCGACAGCTTCATCGCCGGCTTCCTGACCCGCCGCGTTCTGGGGGACAACATGGAGGACGCGCTCCGCTTTGCGGCGGGCGTCGCGGCCAAAACCTGCCAGGTCCGGGGCAGCTTCGGGTATCCGCATGCGCTTTGAACAGGGCCGGAGGACTGGAGGAAAGGTGAGTAGCCGCCATGAAACCGCTGGACACCAACAATGCCGTTCCGCTGTATGAGCAGCTGAGAGTCGCGCTGCGCGAACGGCTGGACAGCGGCGTGCTCGACCCGGGAGAGCGGCTCCCTTCGGAAACGGAGCTCTGCCAGAAATACGGCGTCAGCCGCATCACCGTGCGGCGCGCCGTGGATGAGCTCGTCGAGGAGGGCATTCTGGAGCGGAGGCAGGGAAAGGGCACCTTTGTCGCGCCAAAGCGAGCCGTCGTTTCGATCATGGCGCTCAACGATGACGCGACGGAGGGCTTCTACAGTCGCTACAAGGAGCGAAAGCGCAGCCTGATCGTCAGCAAGAAGGAATATCCGGCCAACCGCAGTGAGCGGGAATGGCTTCATCTGGGCGAGAACGATCACGTCTTCATCCTGACCCGGCGGTTGCTCCTGGACGGAAAGCCCTGGATGATCGACCGCGCGACCTATGCCGTGCGCCGCTTTCCCGACTTTTTTGACCGGGTGCAGGACGATACCTCCACCTACCAGCTGATGGAGGAGATTTACGGTGTGTCCATGTGCCGGGCCCATCGGGAGATCACGCTGACCTACGCGACCAACGAGCAGGGCGAGCTGCTCGACTGCGCGCCGGGGACGCCGCTGTTTAAGACCTTCAAGGTCGTCTATGACGACCGGGACGAGCCCGTCCATCTCTCTTCGACCTTTACGCAGGCGGAGGGGGTCGTGCTGACCGTGGAAAACAACCGGTATCGCAGCAGGAAAAAGGAATAGCGAAGTCCGCCGCGCGGCATGAGCCGTGCGGCGGATTGAATTATCTTTCGCGGCGAATCCCGCCCTGGCCCATAACGGAAGACTGTTTTTCTTGCGCAAATCGGATTGACCGTTTGAAACGCGGCGGTGTATAATTATCGTGTATGGTTCGCAGAGACAAAAGGTATGGGCAGCGTCCAAGGACGGACGAGGATTGGAGCAAAGCATGGACAGGCTGGATAAGGAAAGCGCCGTTCCGCTGTATGAGCAGCTCAAGCTGTCGCTGAGCAAGAAGATTGAAGAGCACGTGCTCCAGGAGGGGGAGCGCCTTCCCTCGGAGGCGGAGCTGTGCGCGGAGTATGATGTCAGCCGCATCACAGTGCGCCGCGCTGTGGACGAGCTGGTCGAGGAGGGCGTGCTGGAGCGGCGCCAGGGCAAGGGGACGTTCGTCGCGTCGAGCCGCATGAGCGTGCAGGTGATGCCCATGAACGAGGTCGTGCAGGGCTTCTACACCCGGGATACCGGGCGCAAGCAGACGCATGTCATCACAAAGCGGGAGTACGTCGCCAACCGGCACGAGCGCGAGGTGCTCAAGCTGCAGGAGGGCGACTCCGTCTATGTCTTCACGAGGCAGATGATGGTCGACGGGGAGGTTTACATGCTCGACCGCAGCACCTTCCCGGCGGGGCGCTATCCGGGCCTTTTTGAGCGGGTGACGGACAACATGTCGACCTATCGCCTGCTCGAGGAGGAGTACGGCGTAGTCATGCACTGCGTACACAAGGAGATCTCCCATACCTATGCCAGCGCCGAGCAGGCCAAATGGCTCGACTGCGCTGTCGGCACGCCGCTGTTTCGGATGTACAAGGTCGTCCGCGACCCGCAGGGCGTGCCGATCCACATGTCCTCCTCCTATATGAAGGCGGACAGCATCATCTTCGTCACCGACAATGAGCTGCTCAACGGATGAGCGGCCCCTTCCCGACAACCTGACCGCAGGCTCCGCCCCTTCGGGCGGGGCGTTTTCCGTTTTGGCTGGGCAGCGGGCGGAAAAGGCCACAATCTTTCATGCATTTTCTCCGGGTTCCTGCATGTTTTGTTTGACGTTTTAGTAAAATTCATGTATAATCCTGGTAAAGAGTTTTACAAAATAAGGAGGCTTTTCCATCATGAAGAAATTCGTCGCTTTGCTTCTTTGCTGCCTGCTGACGCTGTCCTTTGCGGGCGCGCTGGCCGAGTCCGTCGCTGACCTCTGCGCGGCCGCGGAGGGCCTGACGCATGAGGAGCTGCTGGAGAAGGCGCTCGCCGAGGAGGGCACCTTCATCGTCTACGGCAACACCAGCCGCATCGTCACCGCTGCGGAGACCTTCGGCGCGCTGCACGGCATCACCATCGAGGGCAGCAACCTCAAGGATTCCGAGATCTACACCAAGCTCTCCACGGAGATCAAGGGCGGCGCCAAGGGCGCGGACATGGTCATGATCCAGGACGGCGCTTCGCTGCAGAGCCAGGCGCTGGACACCGGCTACCTCGTCAACTTCGTGCCCGCCTCCGTCAAGGATGCCGTCGCCGAGGGCGACCGCAACCCGCTGATCCAGCAGTTCATCAACAAGGTCTTCATCTGGAACAACCGCGGCGAGAATGTGCCGGCGATCACCAACGTCTGGCAGCTGACCGAGCCGCAGTTCAAGGGCAACATCATCTTCAAGACGCCCGACAGCGAGCAGGTCAACATGAACTTCCTGGTCATGCTGACCAATGAGGAGTGGTCCGCCAAGCTCGAGGAGGCCTACAAGAACCTCTACGGCGAGGAGATCGACCTGGGCGAGTATGAGAACGCCGGCTACAAGTGGATCGCCGAGTTCCTGGGCAACTGCACCTTCGGCAACTCCGACACGACCATCGCCGAGGAGATCTCCCAGGAGACCGCCGAGGGCAAGATCGGCCTGTTCGTGCTCTCCAAGCTGCGCTCCTCCTCCGTCT
Organism: Clostridiales bacterium; assembly: GCA_004556985.1. GTDB lineage: Bacteria > Bacillota > Clostridia > Christensenellales > Aristaeellaceae > Ventricola. The sequence continues at coordinate 10,229 of SFFC01000008.1, forward strand.
ACACCGAGAACCTGACCGTCGGCGAGTATGTCGCCGCCGAGACCGGCACGCCGATCGAGCCGTTCTCCGGCTTCATGTATCCGATGTACGCGCTGGTCTCCTCCAACGCCTCCCGTCCGTACACCGCGATGCTCTTCATCGAGTACCTGATGACGCAGGACGGCTTCGAGCCCTGGGGCAAGAGCATCGGCGCCTATTCCACCAACACGCAGATCGCGCCCAACGAGGGCGACCTCGGGCTGGATGTCTGGAAGGGCTCCCTCGTCATGGAGGATCCGGAGTACATTCTGGAAAACTATGAGGACGTCTACAGCTTTGTGACCATGTATCTGCAGTAAGGCAGCGGTCCGGGGCGGGGGCGGAAGCCCCCGCCCCGATTTCTTTAGAATCTGAGTCGAGGTGACCTCATGAACAGACAATCCTCCCGTGCCGCCCGGCAATGGGGGCGCGTACGCGCGTTCTTCTCCAAGCCAGCCAACGTGATCCTGGTCGTCTTCTGCGCCGTGCTGTGCCTGCTGACGCTCTACCCGCTGCTGCTGCTGTTCCTTGAGACGGTTACGGTGCACGCGGGCAAGGAGATGCGCGCCGTCAGCCAGGCGGAGGGTGCGCTGACGCTATACAGCCTGCAGCGCATCTTCGCGACGGCCAAGAACAGCTACAGCAAGCTGACGTTCTACCAGCCGCTGCTCAATACGCTGGCTGTCTCCCTGACGGCGTCGTTCATCTCCATCGTCTTCGGCGGGGCCGTGGCCTGGCTGATCACGCGCACAAACCTCAAATTCAAGAAATTCATCTCCACCGTCTTCGTCTTTCCCTACATCATGCCCGCCTGGACGCTGGCGACCTTCTGGCAGACGTTCTTCAAGAACGTGAACGTCGGCGCGGGCACCTCCAACGGCATCATGGCGGCCGTCTTCGGCGTGTACATGCCGGAGTGGTTCGTCTATGGTTATTTTCCGATCTCGCTGGTGCTTGGCCTGCACTATGCGCCCTTCGCCTACATCCTCATCGGCGGCATCCTGCGCAACATGGACGCCAACCTCGAGGAGGCGGCGACCATCCTCAAGACCTCGCCGCGGCGCATCCTGCTGCGCATCACGCTGCCCATCGTCAAGCCGGCACTGCTCTCGACGCTGCTGCTGGTGTTCGCCAGCTCGATGAGCGCGTATTCCGTGCCCGTCTTCCTGGGCAGCCCGGTGCGCTACTATGTGCTCTCGACCAAGATGATGTCGCTGATCAACAACTATCCCGGCCAGGGCTACATCATCGCCGCCGTCATGATCGTCTTCGGCGTCGTGATCCTCGCCATCAATCAGCACATCACCGGTAGCCGCAAGAGCTACACAACCGTCACCGGAAAGAGCTCGCAGATCTCGCTGGTCAACCTACGCGGTTTGAACACGCCGATCGCTGTCGTGCTGACGGTGCTGATGCTGCTGGTCGCCGTGCTGCCGCTGATCACCTTCGCGCTCGAATCCGTGATCATCAAGGCAGGCGACTACTCGCTCTCCAACATGACGCTCGACTTCTGGATCGGACGCAACCTGACGTACCTGGATCAGGGAGACAGCACGGGCATCCTGCTCAGTGCCAAGGTACTCAAGGCGCTGGGCTACTCGCTGCTGCTGGCGGCGACCTGCTCGATTGTCGCGGGCACGAGCGGCGTGCTGGTCGGTTACGGCGTCGTCAAGCGCCGCGGCAGCAAGCTCGCCACCGCGGTCAACAACCTCTCCTTCTTCCCATATCTGATGCCGTCCCTCGCCTTCGGCGCGATCTATCTGGCGATGAGCACGCGCGTGCCGTTCCTGCATGGCTTTATCGTGCTGGCGCTGGTCGGCTCGGTCAAGTATCTGCCGTTCGCCTCGCGCTCGGGCATCAACGCCATGCTCCAGCTCTCCGGGGAGATCGAGGAGGCCGCCGTCATCGTCGGCGTGCCCTGGTACAAGCGCATGCTGCGCATTCTCTTCCCGATTCAGAAGAGCAGCTTCCTCTCCGGCTATCTGCTGCCGATGGTCTCCTGCATGCGCGAGCTCTCGCTCTTCGTGCTCCTGGTGCCCACCAGCAACACGCTGCTGACCACGATGCTCATGCAGTACAGCGAAAAGGGCTGGGCGCAGTTTGGCAACGCGATCAATCTGCTGATTATCGTCGTCGTGCTGCTTGTCAATTTCATCGTCAACAAGCTCACCGGCGCATCCATCGACAAGGGCGTAGGAGGTTAAGCCATGCCTGAGATCATCCTCAAAAACGTGACCAAGCGCTTCGGCAAATCGACCGCCGTCGACCGCCTGAATCTGACCATCCCGACCCGCTCGTTCATCACGCTGCTGGGCCCGTCCGGCTGCGGCAAGACGACCACGCTGCGCATGATCGCCGGCCTGGAGACGCCGACCGAGGGCGAGATTCTGATCGACGGCGTGACGGTCTTTTCCTCGGAGCGGGGCATTAACGTGCCGCCGAACAAGCGCGACGTCGGCTTCCTGTTCCAGAATTACGCGCTCTGGCCGCACATGACCGTCTATCAGAACATCGCCTTCGGCCTGGAAAACCTCAAATGGGACAAGGCCCGCATCCGCGCGCGCGTTGCGGAGCTGCTGGAGATGCTGCGGATTTCGGAGTACGAAAAGCGCTACCCGAGCGAGCTCTCCGGCGGCCAGCAGCAGCGCGTGGCCATCGCGCGCACGCTCGCGCCCAATCCGAAGGTGCTCTTCATGGACGAGCCGCTTTCCAACCTCGACGCCAAGCTGCGCACCGAGATGCGCACGGAGCTCAAGCGGCTGCACGTCGACACGGATTCCACGTTCGTCTACGTCACGCACGACCAGCTCGAGGCCATGACGCTCTCCACGCAGGTCTGCCTGATGGAGAAGGGCATCCTGCAGCAGGTCGCCGCGCCGCTGGAGATGTATCTGCGCCCGGCCAACCTCTTTGTGGCCGACTTCATGGGCAGCCCGACGATGAACTTCCTCGATGCCTCCGCCCGCAAAACGGGCGGGACGACCGCCGAGCTCAGCTTCTGCGGCCTGACGCGCACGTTTACCGCGGGCGCGCCGCTGGGGGAGCTGCCCAAAGACGTCGTGTTGGGCATCCGCCCGGAATTTTTGACGATCGACGGGGATGGCGACGTGGAGGCAACGGTCTATTCAACGCTGCCCGCCGGCATGGAGACGACCGTCAAGCTGCGCTTGGGCGGCGGGCTGATCACCTGCGTCGTCTTCGGCGGCATCGATTTCCCGGTCGATACGAAGGTGCGCTTCTCCTTCAAGGGCAGCGACATGCTCCTCTTTGACAGGGAGAGCCGCGCGCTGCTGGCTGTGGGCTCGCTGTAAGGCTGCCCGGCGGCGGACGGTTTTCAGGAAGCCCTTTGGATGTAGCCGGGCGCTGCCGCGGAATGCGTTTTCTTCGGCCTTCTTGGGCGCGGCGCAGGTTTGTTGTGCATCGGCAGACGGAAACTGCTGAAAACTCTTGATCTTTTCGCCCGGCCGTGTTAAAATCAGAACACGAGTGCACATCGCTTGAACAGCGTCATCCGCACGCGGACGGTGTTTGGCGTGCATTGAAATACACTGATTTTCTAGATTTGATGGAGGGATTTCCACATGATTACTGCAGGCGATTTCCGCAAGGGCGTCACGATCGAATGGGAAGGCGGCGTCTGGACCATCGTTGATTTCCAGCATGTCAAGCCGGGCAAGGGCGCTGCCTTCGTGCGCACCAAGCTCAAGAACGTCATGACCGGCGCCGTCGTCGAGCGTTCCTTCAACCCGACCGACAAGCAGCCGCGCGCGACCATCGAGACCAAGGAGATGCAGTACGTCTATAACGATGGCGAGTTCTATTACTTCATGGATCAGGAGACCTTCGAGCAGATCCCGCTGACGCTGGATCAGGTCGAGGACGCGATCCGCTTCATGAAGGAAGAGACCATGGCCACCGTCCGCTTCTTCAAGGGCAAGGCCTTCTCCGTCGAGGCGCCGAACTTCGTCGTGCTCGAGGTCACCGAGACCGAGCCGGGCTTCAAGGGCGACACCACCAGCAACACCACCAAGCCGGCGACCCTGGAGACCGGCTACCAGATCTCCGTGCCGCTGTTCATCAACATCGGCGACAAGATCCGCGTGGATACCCGCGACGGCTCCTACATGTCCCGCGCGTAACGCGCACAAGACTTTGGGAAAGGCGGTCTGAATATGAGCAGAATGGCCGAAAAGGTTGCCTACCTCAAGGGCCTGGCCGAGGGCCTGGGCGTCAGCGGCGACAGCGATCAGGGCAAGCTGATGCTGGCTGTCATCGACGCGCTGGAGGCCTTCGCGCAGGAGAGCGGGGAGACCTGCGAAAAGCTCGATGAGCTGGAGCAGTATGTCGAGGAAATCGACAGCGACGTCAGCGACCTCGAAGAGGCGCTCTTCGCGGAGGACGACGAAGAGGACGACGACGAGGACGAGGATGACGACGAGGATGACGACGGCGATGAGGACGGCGACGGCCTGATCGAATACGAATGCCCGCACTGCGGCACGGTGATCTTCTTTGACGAAGAGGCCTTTGACATGGAGGAGGAGCATCTTTGCCCGAACTGCCATCGCAAGGTGTTCGACGAGGAAGATGACGGCGATGATTCTGACGATGAGTAACCGCTCAATCTCCGATTGACCTCAAAAGGACTGACGCGGATAGGGCGCGCTTGCGCATCCTTCCGTGCAGTCCTTTTCTTGCAGTATGGGAAATTCCGGCATATCCAGTTCGGAAGTGGAGTCGGGCATGGCCCGCAGGGATGGACGCATGAAGAAGATCATTTCTTTTCTGATCGCTTTGTCTTTGGCGGCAGGCGCAGCCTTCGCCCTGGCAGAGGAGATCGTGTATACCGCGACGGTCACCAAGGCGATGACCATACGAGAGAAGAAATCCACCTCCGCCAAAAAGCTGGGCAGCGTGGAGGCCGGTGAGTTCATCAACATCATCGACTATGAGGAAACCTGGACGCTCATCGAAAAGGATGGCGTGCGGGGCTACATCCTCTCCAAGAACGTGGAGGATCTGGCGAATGCGGCTGGCTACAACGACGAGGCGGAGGCGCTCTATCTTGGCGTGGCCGGCAAGGCGCTGACCATCCGCGCGGAGATGAGCCGCTCGGCGAAGAAGCTCAATTCGCTCCTCGAGGGCGAGACGGTGTATATCCTGGAGCTGGGCGAGGAGTGGTTCCGCGTCGTCAAGCAGGGCATCGAGGGCTATGTACTCGCAAGCCCCATCACGGATCTGAAGCCCGCGCACGAGGGCATCGAGCTGCCTGCGGAGTTCATTCCACCACCCCCGTTTGAGGCCGTTTATACTGCGACAGCGGACGTCAACCTCTCCATCCGCAAGGAGATGGACGCCGATTCTCGCCTGCTGGGCACGGTCTACGAAAACGAGGACGTCGAGGTCATGGAGATCGAGGGGGACTGGGCGCATGTGCGCAAGGGCGACGCGGAGGGTTATGTCCGCGCCGATCATCTGCGCTACTACAAGCGGCTGGATCCCTACGGGCCCTACCTGCCGGGCGTCGTCTGGTACCCTTACGCGGCCCGGGCGATTGGCGAGGTCGAGCTTCTCGCCGAGGAGACCGGCGAGCTGCTGCGCACCGTGCCCTCCGGCTCGATCATGGCGGTTTCGGCGCTCAACGAGGAGCTGGCCGTGACGCTGCCCTATGACCGCATCACCGCGCGCATCCAGGCGACGGGCGCGCTCGAGCTGGAGCCCGTGCTCCCGTGGGACGAGGCGCAGCACGGCGACCTGATCGCCGTGTTTTCCACCTACTATGATCCGGCGCAGGAGACCTCCGCGCAGATCGGCCGGCTGCACAATATCCGCCAGGGCGTCGAGCGGCTTGATGACGTGATCGTCGGCACCGGAGAAAAGTTCTATTTCAACGACTTCTGCGCGCCCTACACGAAGGCCAACGGCTATCTGGAGGGCCCGATCGTCAACTATGTCTCCAGCCAGAAGCTGGGCTACGGCGGAGGCATCTGCCAGGTCTCCACGACGCTCTACAACGCCATTTTGCAGATTCCCATCGAGGTCATCAAGCAGCAGGTGCATTCCTCCTACGGCATCTCGTATGTGCCGCTTGACATGGACGCCGCGGTCGGCAACGGCAACATCGACCTTCGCCTGCGCAATTCGCTGCCCTATGACGTGCGCTTTGCGCTCCAGGCGGAGGGCGGCGTGCTGACCGTGCGCGTGTATAGGGCCAGCTGATGCGTGGCATAAGCGCGCGCATCGGCGCATGGATGCTCGCCGCGCTGCTTGCGCTGGGCATGCCGGCCGCTGCATGGGCAGAGGCGACGGCGCAGGAGGCGGATGCGGCGCAGGCGGAGGAGACCGCCGAATACTACGGCGTCATCGGCGCCCGCATGACCGTGCACAAGCGGGGCAGCGAGGATTCGCTCTCGCTGGGCATGATCGAGGCGGGCACGGTCGTCGACGTCTACGTCAAGGGCAGAACCTGGACGCGCATCGGCTTTGACGGCCAGCAGGGCTATGTGCTGACCAAATACGTCGAGCGCGTGCAGCGCAAAAACCCGTTCGACGGGCCGATGCCCGGCGTCAGCGAGCATGTGGCGGTGGGCTATGTGCTCTCGGACATGAGCTTCAAGCCGGAGGGCTACAACTATCCCATCGCGGTCAGCGCGGGCTCGTGGCTCTCCATCGAGGAGATCGCCGACGGGCGCGCGTATTTTCCCTATCGCCGGCTTGAGGACAACGTGAGCGTCAGCGTCGACAAATTAAAGCTCTTTGAGTTTGTGCCCTGGGACGAGGCGCGGCCGGGCGACCTGCTCTATGCCTTTACGACCTTCTTTACGACCAGCACGAACAAGGAGGGCAACGCCGGGCGGCTCTACAACATCGACCTGGCGAGCGAGCGGCTGACGGGCATCCGCGTGCGCGAGGGGGAGAGCTTCTCCTTCAACGCCATCTGCGGGCCCTATACCAAGGAAAACGGCTATCGCTCCGCGCCGATTCTCTCCGGCGAGAGCAGCATGGGCTACGGCGGCGGCGTCTGCCAGGTCTGCAGCACGCTGTACAACATCGTCCTGCGCGTCCCGGCGGTCGTCGAGGAGATGAACTGGCATTCGCAGGCGGGCACGAGCTACCTGCCCGCAGGTTTTGACGCGACCGTCAGCAACACGAAGGACATGGTCTTTCGTAACGTGCTGCCCTATGATCTGCGCATTGAGTTTGAAACCCTGAACGGCGTCATGACGGCGTTCCTGTTCAGGGATTATGAGGATTGACCAGGAGGCTGTATGCGGATACTGATTTCCAACGACGACGGCATCTTCGCGCCCGGCATCGCGGCGCTGGTGCGTGCCTTCTCCGCGGCGGGACATGAGATTTTTGTCGTCGCGCCGGACGCGCAGCGCTCGGCCGCGAGCCACAGCATGACGCTGACCGCGCCGCTGTATGTGCGCGAGGAGACGCTTGAGGGCGCGGAGCGCGCCTGGGCGGCCAGCGGCACGCCGGTCGACTGCGTGAAGCTCGGCCTGCATACGCTCTGCCCGCAGGCGGAATTTGTCGTTTCCGGCGTCAACCACGGCTACAACGCAGGCATCGACGTGCTCTATTCCGGCACGGTGGCCGCGGCGATGGAGGGCGCGCTCAACGGCCGGCCGGCCATCGCCGTCTCCCTTTCGCCCAAGCGAGAGGATACCTATGACCTCGCGGCAGAGCTGGCGGTGAGGATGCTCGAGCATCTGCGCGAGCATCCTCTGCCGAAAAGAACGGTGCTCAACCTCAACTATCCGGCGGCGGACAGGGCGCTGGGCGTTCGGGTCGTGCCTGCGGCCAATTCGAGCTACACGGAGCGCTATGTGCCCGATGTCGATGATGCGGGGCGGCCCTGCTACCGCGTGCAGGGCACGCAGGACCTGCTTGAGCCCGGTGAGGACGATTGCTCCCTGCTCGCGCAGGGCTACGCGACCGTGACCCTGCTTGGGCCTGATCTGACGAATGCGGAGGCAACGGCGGCATTTAAGGCCGCTATGGACGCCTGAAATCACGAAAATGTTGCAAGAAGAGCGATTCTTCTTGCATTTTTTTGACTTGTCTGTTACAATGGTGCCAGCAAAAAAGCCAGAAAGGCTTTAGGAGGGCGAAACTTTATGCAGGATATGCAGGACATGCTGCGCCGGCTGAATCAGTCCGGAAAGCGTCTGAGCAAGGGACACAGGAAGATCGCCGAATATATCGTCGAGCATTATGACAAGGCGGTTTTCATGACGGCGAGCAAGCTGGGCGAGAAGGTCGGCGTGAGCGAATCGACGGTCGTCCGCTTTGCCTCCGCGATGGGCTACGAGGGCTATCCGCAGCTTCAGCGGGCGCTTCAGGAGCTCGTGCGCCATTGGCTGACCGCTGTTCAGCGCTTCGAGATGGCGACCGATATCGACCAGAGCGAGGTGCTGCGCACGGTGCTGCATGCCGATATGCAGAATATCCGCACGACGACCGAGGAGATCAACACCGCCGCATTTGACGAGGTGGTCGACAAGATCATTGGCGCGCGCAACATCTACGTCATGGGCCTGCGCTCTGCGGCGCCGATCGCGCAGTTCCTGGCCTATTACCTCAACTTCATCTTCGACAACGTGCGCATTGTCTCCGAGGCGAGCGGCGACGTCTTCGAGCAGATCAGCCGCATCAACGAGAGCGACCTGCTCTTTGGCATCAGCTTCCCGCGCTATTCGACGCGCACCATCGAGGCGATGAGCTTTGCCAAGGCGCGCGGCTCGCAGGTCGTCGGCCTGACGGACGGCCCGATGTCGCCCGTCTACGCGACGAGCACGGTCTGCCTCACCGCGCGCACGGACATGGCCTCCTTCGTCGACTCGATGGCCGCGCCGCTGTCCGTGATCAACGCGCTGATCGTCGCGCTGGGCCTGCGCCGCAAGGAGGAGCTCTCCGAACACTTCAGGCTGATGGAAGGAATCTGGGATGAATACAGGGTCTATGTCGGAAAAGACCGCGCCTGACGTGCTGGTCATCGGCGGCGGCGCGGCCGGGATGATGGCCGCGTTGCAGGCCGCCTGGGCGGGTGCGCGGGTGCTGCTGCTGGAGAAAAACGAAAAGCTGGGCAAGAAGATCTATATCACCGGCAAGGGCCGCTGCAACGTGACGAATACCGCCGACGTGGAGGCGTTCATGCGCGAGGTGCCGCGCAACCCGAAGTTCCTGAGCGCGGCTGTGCGCCAGTTTGGGCATGAGGACGTCGTCTCGCTCCTTGAGATGCTCGGCACGCCGACGAAGGTCGAGCGCGGTGGGCGCGTCTTTCCCGTCAGCGACCACGCCAGCGACGTGACGCGCGCGCTGCATAGAGGCATGACCGATGCCGGCGTGCAGGTGGAGCTCAATACCGCCGTCTCGCAGGTGCGCCGCGAGGGAGAGGACTTTGCCGTCCGCCTCGCGCAGGGCGGCACGCTGCGCGCCAAGACCGTCATTGTCGCCACCGGCGGTATCAGCTACCCCTCGACCGGCTCGACCGGCGACGGCTATGCCTTTGCCCGGGAGAACGGCCACAGCGTCATGCCGCCCAGGGGTGCGCTCGTCGGGCTGACGATCGGCGAAAAATGGCCGCAGCTGCTCCAGGGGCTCTCGCTCAAGAACGTGCGCGTGAGCGCTCGGGTCGGCAAAAAGAAGATCTTTGACGAGCTGGGCGAGATGCTCTTTACGCATTTTGGCGTCAGTGGGCCGCTGATTCTGACGCTGAGCAGCCATATGCCTGACGATCCCGCGCAGGCCGTCGTCACGCTGGATATGAAGCCTGCGCTCACGCCGGAGCAGATCGACCTGCGGCTGCAGCGGGAGTTTGCCGAAAACGCGCGCAAGCAGCTCTCCTCCGTGCTGCTGACGCTGATGCCCGCGCGCATGGGGCCGGTGTTCGCGTCGCTGTGCGGCCTCTCGCCGGAGCTGCCCGTCGGGCAGATCACGCGGGAGCAGCGCCATGCGCTGGGCGCGATGCTCAAGGCGCTGCCGCTGCATATCGACGGCGCGCGCCCCGTGGAGGAGGCGGTCGTCACCCGCGGCGGCGTGAATGTGCTGGAGGTCGTTCCGGGAAGCATGATGAGCAAGCTGGCGCCCGGGCTGTTCTTCGCGGGCGAGGTGCTCGACGTCGACGCCCATACCGGCGGCTTCAATCTGCAGATCGCGTTTTCGACCGGCGCGCTCGCGGGCAGGAAGGCGGCGGAATTCGCGCTTGGGATGTGACCGGCGCAGCGAATGGGGCATAAAAAATCAGGAGATCATCATCAAACAGGGAGGATCAGCATGGACGGACGCAACGAGGAGGACCGCCGCATCTATGAGCGAAGCGCGCGGCTGGTCCTGCTGCTGGCGCTGCGCGAGGCGGCTCCGGGCGCAAGGGTGCGCTTTGAGCACAGCATCGGGCGGGGCATCTATTTGAACGTCACCGGCGTGAGCCTGACGGCGTCGCTCGTTCGGCGCATCGAGGCGAAGATGCGCGAGGTCGTGCGGCGCGATCTGCCGATCGTCAAATCCCGCTTAACGCGGGAGCAGGCCATCGCCTATTTCGCCGCGCAGGGGCAGGACGACACTGTCCGCCTGCTCGGCTACCGGCCATACGACTATTTCGATGTCTACACCTGCGACGGGCTGAGCGAGTATTTCTACGGCGCGATGGCGGCCTCGACGGGGGAAATCGCGAGCTTCGCGCTGCGGTTCTACTATCCCGGCATGGTGCTGCTGCTGCCTGGAAAGGACCTTTCCGGCCCGCCCGATCCATTTGTCGAGCGGCCCCAGCTCATGCGTGCCTATGCCGAGGCGGGCGAATGCTCGAGGATCCTGGGCTGCGAGACGGCCGCCGATCTCGACGATATCATCGCCCGGGGCGGCGCGCGGGAATTCATCCGCGTGAGCGAGGCCATGCAGGATCGGACGATTGCGCAGATCGCGGAGCGCATCGTCGCCCGGGGGGCGCGCATCGTGTTTGTCGCGGGGCCGTCCTCGAGCGGCAAGACGACGTTCGCCAACCGGCTGGGCGTCCAGCTGCGCGTGAGCGGCAAGCGCCCGGTCGCGATCTCGCTCGACAATTACTACCGCAACCGCGGCCAGGTGCCGCTCGGCCCGGACGGAAAGCCCGACCTCGAATGCCTCGAGGCGATCGACGTGCCGCTGTTCAACGAGCAGCTCGTCGAGCTGCTGGCCGGGCGCGAGGTGGAGCTGCCGCTCTACTCCTTCAAGACCAAGCTGCGCGAGGAGAAGGGCATTCGCCTGCGCGTGAGCGAGGATCAGGTGCTGATCGTCGAGGGTATTCACGGGCTCAACGACGCGCTGAGCGCGGATATTCCCAGCGAGCTCAAATTCCGCGTCTACGTCAGCGCGCTGACGCAGCTCAACTTGGATAACCACAACCGCATTCGCACGACGGACGTGCGTCTATTGCGGCGCATGGTGCGCGACCACAGGACGCGCGCGACCAGCGCGGTACAGACGCTGGCCATGTGGGACAGCGTGCGCGCGGGCGAGGAGAGCTACATCTTCCCGTTCCAGGAGCGGGCGGACGTCATGTTCAATTCCTCGCTGCTCTACGAGATCGCCGTGCTCAAAAAATATGCCTATCCGATGCTCAGGGCGATTCCGCCGGAGAGCCCGCATTACACAAGGGCGCGCAGGCTGGTGAAGTTCCTCAACTACTTCCTTGACTGCGGCGACGAGAGCGAGATTCCGCCGACGTCGATCCTGCGGGAATTCATCGGCGGCTGCACGTTCTACGGCGAATGACAGCAGGCAAAATTTTCTTTTCGCCGGCGTGAAAAAAGCGTCTATACTTTCGCCTCCTTCCGCACACAATAGCGGCAAGGAGGCGAATTCAGTGAAAAAATGGATGTTGGCTCTGCTGTGCATGGCTGCGGCGAGCCTGGTGATGAGCGGCTGCGCGGCGAACGCGAGCGGCACGACGGCGACGGCCGCGCCGCTGACGACGAACGCGCCCATGGCGACCATGGAGCCTGCGACGGCCGAACCGACCATGGCGGCGACGATTGCGCCGGAGGCGACGGCCGGCACGCAGGCGGCGATGACGCCCGCGGAGGCGGGACGCCTGGCGGAGAAGATCAGCGACGCTGTGGAGCGCATCAGCGAGGTCAATGACGCGGAGGTCGTCGTCAGCGAAAAGCGCGTGCTGGTGGCCGTGGAGTTTGAGGACCAGTATAACGCCGGTCTCGACGAGCGGATGAAGCAGACGATCATCGAGACGGTGCAGAAGGTCGACGACAGTCTGACGGATATCGAGGTCACGGACGACGACACGCTCTACGGCCAGGTCAAGGGGCTGGCGGAGCGCGTCGGCAAGGCGACGGGCCTGGACGAGCTGGCGGACGATTTCGGTGACCTCTGGGACAGAATCATCGGCAGATAAGCGCAGAAGCAGACGGGCGCTGCGGCAGGGATTCCCCTGCGGCGGCGCCCGGTTTTTCGTTCGTGCACAGATGCGGCAAAAGCGACAGAAATTTTGAAATGATGGAAGTAATCTTTATTTTCTTCTTTCAAAGGGATTGAAAAATGGGATAGAAAGTGGTATCCTCTTTTTTAAATGAATCCCCCACACCTGTATGCTGAATATTGACGGACAGAACGAAGAAAACGGAGAGCTTTCATGGATAATATCGATCGCCGCATTCTGACCATCCTGCAGGAAAATGCGAGAACGCCGCTCAAGGTGATCGCTGAGCAGGTCTTTCTCTCTTCGCCGGCCGTGAGCGCGCGCATTGAGCGCCTCGAGTCTGCCGGCTATATCACGGGCTACCAGGCGCAGCTTTCCGGCGCAGCGATGGGCTACCAGATCAAGGCCTTCATCAACCTGGAGGTCGAGCCGAGCCAGAAGCCGGAATTCTATCCCTACATCGAGAGCGTGCCCAACGTGATGGAGTGCAACTGCGTTACGGGCGACTATTCGATGCTCATCAAGGTCTGCTTCCATACGACGCAGGAGCTCGACCAGTTCATCAACCAGCTGCATCGCTTCGGGCGCACGCGCACGCAGATCGTCTTCTCCACCCCGGTCGAGCACAGGGGCATCCCTGCGACCGAAGGGACAGAGGGCTGAGCGCCTGCACGTTTTCCCATTCCTCGATAAAAAAAGTTGGCCGCCGCAGGATAAGCCTGCGGCGGCAGTTTTTGGTTTGGGTTACTCGACCGTGATCTCCACAGCCTTCGCGTTGGCGCAGGCCTTCCCGATCGCGCCGAGAATATCGCCATGGCCGTCGCGCAGGGACATGGTCGCGCAGGAGAGCGCGTCCATGTCGGCCTTCTGCGCATCGGTCAGGGCCGCGTACTTTGCCACGTCCTCGTCCTTCGTCGAGGTGCCGCGCAGCGCGCGTCCGTTCAGATCGGAGAAGCAGGCCTCAAACCAGGCGTTGATCTCCTCGGTCGTCCTGCCGGTCATCGCCGCCTCGTAGGCGTTCATCTCGTCTTTCCAGCTGCCGGAATTCATCTTGTAGGCGTTGCCCAGCTCGCGCTTGGTCTTGAAGGACGCCACCTGCTCCGTGAAGCTCTCCTCCGTCTGCTCCCAGACGGCTTCAACCTTGCCGTCCGCGTCGGCGTCGGCGTTGTAAGCCTGTCCCGGCCAGCCGGTGAACGCATTGTCGTGCGCGCCGTCGTGGTTGGGCGTAATGATCTCCAGCACGTCGGCCTTGAGCGCGACAACCTTGCCCTCCGCGTCATAGCAGGCGCCGGCCACCGCGACGTTGATGCTGTAGCAGGGGACGTCCTGGTCGTCCTTACCCGGGCCAAGGCGCGGCATCACGTCGATGCCCAGGCCGGTTTTGGCGATACCCGTTACGTTCGCGATCGGCGTCGCGTTCTCCACGGCCTTCGCGATGGCCGCGAGGATGTCGCCGTGCGGGTCGGTCAGGGACATGGTCGCGCCGGAGATGGCGTCGGTCAGCGCCTTCTCTTCGTCGGTCAGCGCGTTGTACTGCGCGATATCCGCGTCCTTCGTGGAGGCGGCAGACACCGGGCGACCGTTGATCGAGGAGCAATACTTATTGTTCCAGGCCCGGATCTCTTCGACGGTTTTGCCGACGAAGAAGCGCTCGTAGATGTCCATCTCGGCTTCCCAGGTACCGGAATTCATCTTGTAGGCGCTGCCCTTTTCGCGCTTGGTGAGCCAGGAGCCGGTCTCCTCGGTGAAGATGGCCTCGGTCTCCTCCAGCTGGCCCTCGATTACGCCGTCGCCCTCGGCGTCGGAGTTGTAGGCCTGTCCGGGCCAGCCGGCCATAAAGTTGTCGCCGTCGTTCGACTCGTCATGGTTGGGCGTGATGATCTCCAGCACGTCCACCTCGAGGTCGGCGATGCGCTGCTCGCTGTCCACGACCACATACGCGACGACCTCGTTGAACGAATACACGCCGACCTCCTGGGCGTCCTTGCCCGGGCCGAGACGCGGGGTGGAGACCACGCCGATGCCGTGGGACAGGCCGCTCGCGGTCACGGCGGTGACCTCCGCCACCGCCTCGGCGGTTTCCTCGCCCATTGCGCTGCGGATCGCCTCGAACACGCCGTTCGAAGTCCAGGTTGCGCCGGAGACAGCCTCCACGCCGTCCACCGTGCCCGCTGCCAGAATCGCTTCCTTGAGCGGCTCGAGCGCTGCGCCGCCGATGGCGGGCGTCTCATCCTTGCCGGTCAGATCAAGCGCGACGATTTTGCCGTCCTCGACCGTCACCACGGCCTGAACCGGGCCGCCGAAGCCTTCCGCCTCGCCGGTCAGCGCCTCGCACACGCCGGTCACGGACAGCGCTGCCGCAAGCAGCACGGCGACCGGGATGAGCATCCACTTGTTTGCCTTCATGGGAGTTCCTCCTTTTGTTTTCCGCCCCGCGGGGGCGGCTTCCTCCTTGCGGGAAGTCTGTTCCCGTCGTCCCCATGATAATGCTCATCTATGTCAAAATGATGTCTTTTTCATGCGCAAAACAGACAAAAGGCGCCAAAAACGGGCGCGCCCGGGAGCGCGTCCGTTGTCGGTGAAAAAGCATTCAGATATCCTGGCCTCTTTCGGCCCGTCGGGCAGGGAGGCGCCTTGTCAGCGCGCGCTGTCGATGGCGAGCTTGGCCGTGCCGTAGATGCCGGCGTCGTTGCCCAACTCTGCCAGCACGATGCGGGCCTTCTGCTCGCTGAGCGTGGCATACTCGTTGTAGTGGCGCGTGACCAGGTCGATCAGGTAAGCGCCGGCCTTGGAGACGCCGCCGCCGATGATGAACAGCTCCGGGTCGATCACGCAGCTGAGCATCGAGAGGCTCTTTGCCAGGAAATCCATGCAGATGTCCGCGACCTGCGCGGCCAGCGCATCCCCGGCCTTCGCGGCGTCGAAGACGTCCCGCGCCGTGATGCGCTCGAGGCTGCGCAGCGCGCTGGGCGTGTCGCAGGCGGCGAGCATGCGCTCCGCCCGGCGGACGATGCCGGTGGCCGAGGCGATCTGATCCAGACAGCCGATGTGGCCGCAGTTGCAGGGCAGGGGCTCGTCCGGGTCGCAGAGCGTGTGGCCGACCTCGCCGCCCAGACCGTGTGCGCCATAGATGACCTTGCCGTCCAGAATGATGCCGCTGCCCACGCCGGTGCCCAGGGTGACGAGGATGACGCTGTGCGCGCCGCGGCCGCCGCCCTGCCAGGATTCGCCCATCGCCGCCATGTTTGCGTCATTGCCGGCGAAGCAGGGGACGCCGCCCAGCAGCGCGGAGAGCTCGCGCGCGGGGTTGAAGTTGCTCCAGTGCAGGTTGACGCAGCGCTCGACGCGGCCGTTGCGCAGCACAGGCCCGGGGATGCCGACGCCGACGCCTGCGACGCGGCTCAGGTCGTTTTCGGCATAGCGGCGGATTTCGGAGGCGACGGTGGGGAGAATGCGGCCCCCCTGCTCCGCCGTGTCCGTGGGAATCTCCCATTGGGCCAGCTTGACGCCCTCAGCCGTGAACGCGCCGAACTTGGTGGCCGTTCCGCCGATGTCGACGCCGAAGTAGAGGATATCCATAGACATGCTCCTTTCTGAACATGGAATGACGGAAGGGCATCAGTCCACGCCGTCGAGCGCCTCCGGCGTGACGGGGCCAATGGAAAGCCCCTCAGGCGTCGCGCGCGCGGCGCACAGATAGGTGCCCTGCGCGCTGCCTACGGCGAACGGGAAGAGCGGCAGCGTGGTCGCCGCGCCGAAGCCGCCCTGCGCGGAGAGGGCGATCAGGCTGATGCTGCCCGCCTCCTCGCTGAGACGGCGATGCGTGTCTGTGAGGCCGCGCAGCGCCTCCTCGCAGGCCTCCTGCGCGCTCGCGCCCCGGCGCATCAGCGAGACGGCCTCGTAGGACAGGCAGCCGCGCATGATGTCCTCGCCCAAGCCGGTTGCCGCCGCGCCGCCGTAGCGGGCGTCGCAGTAAAAGCCCGAGCCGACGAGCGGCGAATCGCCGACGCGCCCCGGCTCCTTGAGGAACAGGCCGGAGGTCGACGTGCCGGCGACCATCCGTCCCTGCGCGTCCAGACCGATCACGCAGACGGTGTCGTGGCCGCGGTAGGCCGTCAGCGGCTCCTCGTCGGCGAGGGACTGCATCGCCTCGCGCCAGCGCGCCTGCGAGCTCTGCGTGCGCATGTCGCGCAGGGGAAGCCCCGCGTTCAGCGCAAACTGCTCCGCGCCGCGGCCGGCGAGCAGGCAGTTGGTCTCCCGCCCGCAGAGCAGGCGCGCCGCGCGGATAGGATTGCGCAGGTTTTCGGCGGCCATGACGCCGCCGATGCGCAGCGTCTGCCCGTCCATCCAGCCGGCGTCGAGCAGCACGCGCCCGTCCCGGGCGGGCAGCGCGCCGTAGCCGACCGAAACATAGGCCGGATTATCCTCCACGCACATGATTGCGCGCTCGACGGCGTCCGCGGCGTTCCTGCCGCAGGCGAGCATGTCGCGGGCCTCCGTCAGCCCTTGAAGGGACATTTTCCATGTGCCGATGATGGCGTACATGTCCAAGACCTCCTGAAATCTATCGGTCGAGCGTCTCCCGCATCGCGCGGAAGCGGGCGGCGTCCGTGACCTTGTAGCAGTCCTCCGGCGGATAGAGCGCGCCGCCGAAGTGGATGTCGGGATGGGCGAGGGTCGAGGGATCGGCGACGCTTCGGCGCTGGGAGAGATGCACCTGCGTGCAGCCGGTGAGCGCAAGCAGCCGATGTACGTTCTGCGGCGTGATGCCCGCGCCCGGCAGGATCTCGATGGTCCCCTGCGCGTGGCAGCGCATCTGCGCGATGACGTCCGCGCCGTAGAGCGCCGCGGGCGCCTGGCCGCTGGTCAGCACGCGCGTCACGCCCAGGCGGATGAGCGCATCCAGCGCGGCACGCCAGTCGGGCACGACGTCGATGGCCCGGTGAAAGACCGTCTCCCGGTCTCCGGCGAGCGCCACAAGCTCACGCACGCGGTCCTCATCGACCGTCCCGTCCGCATGCAGGCAGCCGAAGACGAGGCCGTCCGCCCCGGACGCAAGCAGCAGCTGCCCGTCGGCGAGCATGGAGCGGAATTCGAGCGGCGTGTAGCAGAAGCCGCCCTCGCGCGGGCGCAGCATTGCCATGACGGGGATGTCCGTCTGCTCGCGCAGCGCCCTTAAAGAGCCGATGCTGGGCGTCAGCCCGCCCAGAAAGAGCGCGCTATTGAGCTCGACGCGATCCGCGCCGCCGCGCGCCGCCTCGAGCGCATCGTCGGCAGAGCCGCAGCAGGCCTCCACGAGTATGCGCGCCATGAGCGATTCCCCCTCAAACCGTTGTATCTGAAACGATTATAACAGCCCGCGAAGCGGATTGCAAGGCTGCGCCGCATGCTCCTTGACAGGCCGTCTGCATTCCCCTATAATTCGTCTTATCAGAGAAAACCGAAGCGGGGCAGGGCGAACCGAAGCGCGGGTCTGCCCGGCCTAAAAGGACGACGAAAACCGGAGTGCCGGCGGCAGACCGGGAGTGTGCCGCGCGCCTCCGTGACAAACGGAAGGGGATGTTTGGATGGACAGAAGAGCGGGCGTGCTGCTCTCCGTGACCAGCCTGCCGGGGAAATACGGCATCGGCAGCTTTTCGAAAAGCGCCTACGACTTTGTGGATTGGCTCGCGGAGGCGGGCCAGAGCTATTGGCAGATTCTGCCGCTGGGGCCGACGAGCTACGGCGAATCCGGCGATTCGCCCTACCAGGCGTACTCCGCCTTCGCGGGCAACCCTTACCTGATCAGTCTGGAGGCGCTGGTTGAGGAGGGCGTGCTGACGCAGGAAGAATGCGACGCGGCGGACTTTGGCGACAGGGAGGAGCGCGTCGACTTTGACAGACTCCACGAGAGCCGCTTCGCGCTGCTGCATCTGGCCTATGAGCGCAGCGACATCAGCCATAACCCGGCGTATCAGCGCTTTCTGCAGGAGAACGGATGGTGGCTGTCGGATTATGCGCTGTTCATGGCCGTCAAGTCCTTCTTCGGCGGCGCGCCGTATCAGGAGTGGCCGCAGGATATCCGTATGCATTGGGGCTTTGCACTCGACTACTACCGCCGGGAGCTCTACTTCGACGTGGAATTCCAGCAGTACATGCAGTTCAAGTTCTTCGAGCAATGGAAAAAGCTGCACGCATACGCGAACAGCCGGCATATCCGGATCGTCGGCGACATGCCGATCTACGTCTCGCCGGACAGCGCGGACGTTTGGGCGCACAGCGAGCTGTTCCAGATGGACGCGGATGGGCGCCCCGAGGCGATTGCGGGCTGCCCGCCGGACGCCTTCTCCGCGACGGGGCAGATCTGGAAGAACCCGCTCTACCGCTGGGAGGCGCACAGGCGCAGCGGCTATTCCTGGTGGATGTCGCGGATCTGGCAGAGCTTTGAGATGTACGACGTCGTGCGCATCGACCACTTCCGCGGGTTTGACGAGTATTATTCGATCCCCAACGGCAGCGAGTCTGCGCTGAACGGCCATTGGGAGAAGGGCCCGGGCATGGAGCTGTTCCGCACGATGCAGCAGAATCTCGGCCCCCGGGAGGTCATCGCGGAGGATCTGGGCCTGATGACAGAGACCGTGCGCCGCCTCGTGCGCGATAGCGGCTTCCCCAACATGAAGGTGATCCAGTTCGCCTTTGACGTTGGCGATAAGGGCGCGGCGAACGATTACCTGCCCCACAACTACGACCGCAACTGCGTCGTCTACACAGGCACGCACGACAACGAGACGATCGCGGGCTGGTTTGCGGGCCTCCCGGAGGCGGAGAAGAAGCTCGTGCGCGACTACCTCTGCGTGCCGGATGCCGGCGACAGCGAGATGCCAGTCATCCTGATCGCCGCGGCGATGCGCAGCTGCGCGCAGACCTGCATCATCCCGGTGCAGGATTATCTCGGCCTGGGGAACGACTGCCGCATGAACCAACCCTCGACCGTTGGGGAAAACTGGCGCTGGCGCCTCAGGCCCGGCCAGCTCACCAGGGAGGCTGCTGCGCTGGCGCGGGAGCTGACGATGCGCTACGGACGCATGAACTGGGCGAACGCGCAGGAGGGCTGAGCCTCTTCGGAATGGCTTTTATGCGCGCGAAGCGAGGAAGGGAATCTGAGGGGTTAAATCCCTCAGGCAGGTTATAGGGCGGCAGCCCTATCGTATCCCAAACGATACAAGATGCAGTCTCAGAGCTGGCTGCGAAGCAGCCTGCGATTGAGACGGGTTGGATGGACAGAAGCTGGTTTCAGAAGAAAAAATGTGGGAAAGCAGATACTATCCCCAGGAAAGGAATGCCGCATGAACGAACAGGAGCTGCTGCGCCTCGTCGACGAGGTCAACGCGCAGGGGCCGTACAAGCCGGACTGGGCGTCGCTTTCCGCCGTGAAGATCCCCGACTGGTTCATAAGAAGCCGCCTGGGCATCTTCATCCACTGGGGCGCATACAGCGTGCCCGCGGCGACGGACGAGTGGTATCCCCGAAACATGTACATGAAGGACAAGCCCGCCTACGCCCATCATCTGCGCGTCTACGGGCCGCAGCGGGAGGCCGGCTACAAGGAGTTCATTCCGCAGTTCCGGGCGGAGCGCTTCGATCCTGCCGAATGGATTGCGTTGTTCCGGGAGGCCGGCGCGGGCTATCTCTTCCCGGTCGCCGAGCATCACGACGGCTTTCAGATGTATGCAAGCGACCTCTCGCGCTGGAATGCCGCGCAGATGGGCCCCCGGCGCGACGTGCTGGGCGAGCTCAAGGTGGAGGCGGAGCGGCAGGGCCTGCAGCTTTGCGCCTCGAGCCACCGCGCGGAGCACTGGTGGTTCATGTGCCATGGGCGGGAGTTTGACAGCGACGTGCGCGAGCCGCTGCACAAGGGCGATCTCTACTGGCCCGCGATGCCGGAGCCGGCGGATCACGAGGATCGCTTCAGCGAGCCTGCGCCCACCGAGGAATACCTGAATGACTGGCTCGCGCGCACGGCGGAGCTGATCGTGCGCTACTGCCCGGCGCTGATCTACTTTGACTGGTGGGTGCAGCACCGCGCGTTTGCGCCGTATCTCAAGCGCATCGCGGCGTTTTACTACAACTGGGGCGCGCGGCAGGGCAAGCAGGTCGCTCTGTGCATCAAGCATGACGCCATGCCGCCGGACACCTGCATCCCCGAGATCGAGCGCGGCGGCTTTGAGGGCATCGTCCCCTTCGCTTGGCAGACGGACACGGCCGTGGCCCGCAACTCCTGGTGCCACACGGACGCGCTCGACTACAAGACGACGGACGAGATCATCACGACGCTGCTGGATACAGTCAGCAAGAACGGCAACATGCTGCTCAACGTCGGCCCGAAGGCGGACGGCACGATTCCCGACGGGGACAGGCGCATCCTCACGGAGCTGGGCGCGTGGATGCGCGTCAACGGCCGCGCCATCCGCGGCGCGAAGGCCTGGAAACGCTTCGGCGAGGGGCCGACCCATCCGCCGATGGGCGAATTCACCGACCAGAAGCCGCCCTGCTATACGCCGCAGGACTATCGCTTTACGACAAACGGCGGGCGGCTGTATGCCGCAGCGCTGCGCTGCCCGGCAGACGGGCAGTTCCTCGTGCGCTCGCTGACGCCCGGCCCGCTCTGGCGTGCGCCCATCGCGCAGGTGCGCGTGCTGGGCTACGACGCGCAGGTCGTCTGGCATCAGGACGGGGAGGGGCTGCACGTCAGCGCTCCGGGCCTGTGCAGTCCCTGGCCCGTCGTGCTGGAGGTTGAGCCGGCGTAAGGGTATGGAGGCGTCTGTACCACGCAGGGGCGCTGGCCTGACGGATTTCACGGGCTTTGGGATTCAGCGCGCCGCTCCTCAGGCGGCAAGCAGGGGCGCAAACAAACCGGGGTGGAGGGAAATGCACCCCGGTTTATCCGTTGCGGAAGAAAAAGAAACAAAAAATCGAAAAAGTTCGAAAAACCCCTTGATTTTTCCGCGAACCTGATGTATACTATATCTCGTGCTTGGGGTCGTAGCTCAGCTGGTCAGAGCGCCACGTTGACATCGTGGAGGTCGTAGGTTCGAGCCCTATCGACCCCACCAACATCGCCGGACTTGTCACCCGGCAAGGGAAGATCGGAAAACTCCGATCTTTTTTTATGCCCGTTCGGGGGCGATTGGGCGAGAATGGGGCGGGAGTTCAAGGAATTCCAGATTTCCATAAAACAGTTCTGGCGGATGATTGACAGTACTTTGGCATATGGAGTATAATAAACAAAATATCATTGTACGGATGAACAAGGGAAATCACGAAAGAGAGGAAGAAGAAAATGAAATCTGAACGGGGAACAAAGCACACGACGGTGTGGTTGCTGTGCATCCTGATGGCGCTGCTGTGTGCCGGTCAGGCGCTGGCCGATACGACAGCGTGCACCCACCCGAACATGGAAAGCTATTTCGAAAATCGGCAAGTACACTCCTTTACATATATCGGCAACGACAGGCACAGCTTCATTTGCGACGTGTATTTGTGCTATTCCTGCCCGACCTGCAACGCGAGTTGGGAGGAGCTTGTGGAGGACGACATCGAGTCGACAGGCAGGTGCCGCTACAACAAAGAGGGCGTATGTCAGAACTGCGGCGCAACCGGTGGCGTGTGCCAGCATCCCCAGGTGCTTGAGTATAAGGACATCGCCTCCGATTCCGTCAAGATCATCTCCAGCGACGACCAGGTTCACGTCTATACAGCTGACATCATTGCCTTTAATTACTGTCCGGAGTGCGGAACGCGCTGGAACGAGCGCGTGGTGAAAAAAGGCGCCCGATTCAGGGATACGCATGATCAGTGGTTCGTACCCGTGCAGGATGGCTCCATTTGTGAGCTGTGCGGCTATAAACAGAGCTGCTCACACGAGCACACAGAGAAGACGTCCTATGCACACAATGTCAAGAAGGTACTCCAAGCCAATGCCAAAACGCATACGCTGCTGTGCAACGGCTACGAGGAAACGTTCTGCACGGACTGCGGTCATGTGCTCAGCTCAAATGCAGTTGTCAACCTAGAGCTGACAGATGCACACTATTATCATGCGAACAGCGTATGCCGGGACTGCGGCTATCAGTCCACCTGCGCCCATAAGAGCCGCGAATACGTCCAGTGTTATGATACGGTGTATGATATTGAGATTCTGGACGGCGCAAACCACGCCTTCTTCGGCGATATGTGGGGGTGGTATGAGTGCTTGGACTGCGGCTATATCATCGACGAAACAAAGACTGCAGATGACGAGTATTTTATTGAGCAACATGTCTATGCGGGCGGCGATCACTGCGTCATCTGCGGTGCGAAGAAAGCCGCAGGCATACCTGAATCCTCTCAGTACGGTGTGATCATGACAGACAGCGATGCGTTGTCCGGCATGCAGGCGGTGACCGTTCCAACGATCATTTTCCCCGCCGGAACGGAAAACCCGCTGAATATGGCGCTCAAGGTCGAAGCATCTGACGTCGGCAATGAGAACAGTGTCACCTATGATGTTGCCTTGATCAACAGCCAGGGCGAGAAGGTTGAACTGCCCGCCGGATGTATCCTTTGCTTCCCGTATCCGGAAGGGCTGGACAAAGACAGCATGCGTCCATACCGCATCACGATTCGTCACTACTATGGCGAGAAGGATGTGGAAACATTCAGCACAGAAGATGGTACGATTGAACTGACAAAGCAGGGACTGTGTATCCGGGTTTCTTCGCTCAGTCCGTTCGTCATTGAATGGGAGGAACAACCCGAAGTCGATTTGCCCAAGACCGGCGACAACAGCCAAATTGCTCTGTGGTTTGCAATGCTTGCACTGGCAAGCGTAGCACTGACGACCCTTAAGCGCAAAACCGCATAAGAATTGCCCTGTTTCCAGAAACGGAAGCAGGGCTTCTTTCGTGTTATCCACTTCAAATCCTTGTACGCCGTCGGCTTGCTCAGCCCGCACACCCGCGCCAGTTCCGACACATTCATCTGTCCGGCACGAAAAGCGGCATAGTGCTTATGGAAAATGGCAGGGATGTCATCCTTTGTGGTGGGCCGCCGCCCGACGCGCTTTCCTTTTGCTTTGGCATTCTCCATACCGCTTTTCACGCGCGCTCTTATCATCGCTAATTCCAACTGCGAAAACACACCAGCCATTTGGAGAAACGCTTCGCTCATGGGGTCGGTCTGTCCGTTCCGGCAATCAATCGTAATGCTTCCGACTATAACCAGCCGCAGATGCTTGGCTCGTATTATCTCTATCAGTTCGCACAACTGCTGTGTGCTTCTGGAAAGGCGGCTGACTTCTAGCGTGATAATGGTGTCGCCTTCCTTGGCGATATCCAGAAGCATTTGAAGTTGCTTCTTTGTCTTTGCGTCGCCGTGTTCGTATTCAAAGAAGCGTTTAATGCTCTTGATATGGCGAATTACACGAAATACACATTTTCGATGTTCGGCGGCGAGGTTCAAAATGTAGAACTGGTATTCCAGAACAGAATGATGGGCGCGGCGATGGATAGGTTTGGGCGCGATATTGTGCCGATGCGAGTGGATGACAACCATTTCAGAATTGTTGTTCCTGTTGCTGTCAGTCAGCAGTTCTTTGCTTGGGTGTTTGGACTGGGAAAGGCTGTGCGGATTGCCGGGCCTGAAAGCGTAAAAGGGCAAATGAAAACCGCACTTGCGGACATCGCAGCGCGGTATGAGGAGTAGGCATTGCTGGAGGCACAATGCCGAAAATACATAAATCCATATAACTATTTCTGCGCGGTTGCTCCTGTTATTTTGGTGTTGGAAGACCGCCTCTGGCGGGCTTCCTGAGCGCGCTTGACATCGTGGAGGTCGTAGGTTCGAGCCCTATCGACCCCACCAGCATCGCCGGACTAGTCACCCGGCAAGGGAAGATCGGAAAACTCCGATCTTTTTTTATGCCCGTTCGGGGGCGATTGGGCGAGAATGGGGCGGGAGTGAACAGGCCACAGTGTGGCCTGAGAGCCGCCCTGACCGAAGCGGCGTCGAGCCGCAAGAAAGAGCCCTATCGACCCCACCAGCATCGCCGGACTAGTTACCCGGCAAGGGAAGATCGGAAAACTCCGATCTTTTTTTATTTGCCGGAATCCCGCGTTGGAACCGTCCGCACGGGCAGGACCCCGCCGAAGCGGAAGAAGCAGGCTCCTTAACAAATCCTTTACGAGAATACGATCTGACAAATCCGATGGAATCAAGAATACTTTCTTTGTGTTGGAAAGAAGAGGGGAAATTTTGATTCAATCATTGACAAAAATGCATAAATAGAATAAAATAATCTTAACATAACTGTGCCGGTGGTCGAACCGGTATAGGACACAACCGACAAAAGGAGAGCTGTACCATGAAGAAAATCTTCGCGCTGCTGCTTGCCTTCGCGCTGACGCTTTCCCTGAGCGTCTGCATGGCGGAGGAAAACCCCGACGATTTCTATCTCGAGATCAAGTTCTCGAACGTGTTCCAGCCTACGGAGTGGAACTACAAGGCCTCTCAGAAGCTGGCCGACATGATCACCGAGCGGACCGAGGGTCATATCTCGGTCACCTATTATGGCCAGAATGAGCTCGACTGCTACGGCGATTCCGTCACGCAGGCGGCCAACGGCTCGCTGTGGATGGGCCTTGAGGAGCCCTCCCTGTTCGCGGACTACGTCGGCGACGCCGCCGTGCTGATCGGCCCGATGCTCTACAGCAGCGACGACGAATACAACTACATCATGGCCTCCGATGTCGTCGCGGACGTCATCGCCCGCCTCGCCGAGGAGAATATCCACATTCTGGATACGCATTATTCCTTCGGCTTCCGCTCCGTCGTCACCAACCGCGACATCACGAAGCCCGAGGATCTCGCCGGCGTGAAGCTGCGCGCGACCTCTTCCGCCATGTTCACCAAGACCGTCGAGTGCCTGGGCGCGATCCCGACCCCGATGTCCTTCACCGAGTGCCTCTCCGCCATCTCCTCCGGCGTCGTCGAGGGCTTTGAGGGCTCGACCTCCACGCTGGCCGGCGCGGGCGCGCCGTATGAGCTCGTCAAGAAGGTCGCGCTGACCAACCACCTGATTGCGACCCGCTGGCTGTTCATGCCGGAGAACGTCTATCAGTCCATCCCCGAGAAGTGGCGCACGATCATCGACGAGTGCGCTGTCGAGTGCGGCAAGTGGGAGCAGGAGATGTGCGCTGCGGACGAGGATACCCAGAAGGCTATGCTCGCCGAGCAGGGCGTCACCTGGAACGAGGTTGACCTCGACGCGTTTACTGCGGCCTGCGCGCCTGTCTATGACTGGATCGTCGAAGAGTACGGCGCGGATCCGGAGCTTAAGGACAAGCTGGTCGCTCTGATTCAGGAGTACCGTGCCTCCAAGTAACCGCTTTCCCATGCGCTTTTGCAGGACTGCCCGGGGGCTTCTCCTCGGGCAGTCCGTCTTCCTGCTTCAAGCGGGCGGCTCCGCCCGCCCGACGCTCTGTAAGGATGTATGCCGATGAAAAAGAAGATTACGCCCAAGCTCATCTTTCAAAACCTTGACGCAATCATCACCGGTGTGACGCTTACGATCTGCGTGATTCTCGTCAATGCCAACGTGCTCATGCGATACTTCTTCAACAATCCGATCCGCTGGGCGGAGGAGGTCGTAACCAGCCTGTTTGTCTGGACCGTTTTCATTGGCAGCGCATTCGCATACCGCAGGCATTCCCATCTGGGTGTTGATATCCTCGTCAATCTGCTTCCGGGCAAGGCCAAGCCCGCCGTCAAGGCCATCGTCTCCGTGCTGGAGCTGCTCGTGCTGATCATGCTGACGGTCATCAGCTCGCAGTACGTCTAT
The DNA here is from genome assembly GCA_004556985.1 of Clostridiales bacterium. Classification (GTDB taxonomy): domain Bacteria; phylum Bacillota; class Clostridia; order Christensenellales; family Aristaeellaceae; genus Ventricola. The sequence continues at coordinate 36,517 of SFFC01000008.1, forward strand.
CATCTGATCGTTTCGCCCGCCGGAAAGATCAAAATCGTCATGACCGACATGCTGCGCGTGCCCAAGTGGTGGACAGGCATCGCCGTGCCGATCGGCTTCGGCCTTTCGACGATCTATTCCATCTACTTCATGGGCCAGAAGCTCTGCGCCGGTCTCAAGGAAAGGGCGCAGAAGAGGAAGGAGGGCGGAAACGCATGACGCTGGGCTTTCTGGATATCGTCCCGATCATTCTCGTGTTCGCCTTCTATTTCCTGGGCATGCCGATCGTGTATTCCCTCTTCGGCGCGACGTTTTTCTATTTCCTGTTCATTGATACGACCTCGGCCCCGTGGCTGATCCTGCAGAAGGTCATGAACTCCACGCAGTCGTTCTCGATGCTGGCGATCCCGTTCTTCATCATGTCGGGTTCGGTCATGAATTTCGGCGGCATCAGCGACAAGCTGATGGACTTCTGCGAATGCGTCACAGGCCACATGCGCGGCGGTCTGGCGCAGGTTAACGTCCTGCTGAGCATGCTGATGGGCGGCTGCTCCGGCTCCGCAAACGCGGACTGCGCGATGCAGTCGAAGATGCTCGTGCCGGAGATGGAGAAGCGCGGCTACTCGAAGGCCTTCTCCGCGGCCATCACGGCGGCCTCCTCAGCGGCGACGCCCGTCATTCCGCCCGGAGTCAACCTGATCGTCTTCACGCTGATCGCGCAGGCCTCGCTGGGCCGCACGTTTGCCGCGGGCTATATCCCGGGCTTCCTCATGTCCATCGCGATGATGATCACCGTGGCGATCATCGCCAAGAAGCGCAACTATCCGACGACCCGCGACAAATTCCCGCCGGTCAGACATGTGCTCAAGCAGGCGTTCATCTCCTTCTGGGGGCTGTTCTTCCCGTTCGGCATCATTCTGGGCATGCGCTTTGGCATGTTCACGCCCTCCGAGGGCGGCGCGGTGGCCGTGCTCTACTGCTTCATCATCGGCCGGTTCGTCTACAGGAAGCTCAGCTTCCGCAAGCACTTCATCCCGATCCTGATGGACACGATTGCCGGCACGTCGAGCGTCGTGCTGATCATGGTCTCGGCGAACGTCTTCGGCAACTACATGTCCTGGGTCAATCTGCCCAAGATCGTCGCCAAGGCCGTGCTCGACCTGACGACGAACAAGTACATCTTCCTGATGCTGTGCAACGTGATCCTGCTGATCATGGGCATGTTCCTGGAGGGCGGCGCCGCGCTGATGATCATCACGCCGCTGCTGCTGCCGGTCGCCCTTCAGCTGGGCATCAACGTCTACCACTTCGGCCTCGTCGCGCTGGTCAACATCATGATCGGCGGCATCACGCCTCCGTTCGGCTCCATGATGTTCACGACCTGCGGCATCACAGGCTGTAAGATATCGGACTTCCTCAAGGAGGTATGGCCGTTTATCGTCTGCCTGTTCGCGGTGCTGATGCTACTGACGTTCTGCCCGACGCTCATCACCTTCGTGCCTGATCTGCTCTACGGGCCCGGCTGATTGGACGCATAAGCGCCCGGGAGGCTTGCCTTCCGGGCCTTTCATTTCTTTGACAGGAGCATTTGCCATGGATTACAGCGTCACCATGCACCACGACGAGAAGAGCCTGGAGGCCCTCGCGCACATGCAGTATGACCTCTTCTGCCGAGGCAACCGGATTGCCCGCTCCATGATCAGCGTGATCGCAGTCTTTGCGGGCATCGTCCGCTTTCAGGATTGGTGGGGCATCCTGCTGGTCGCCTATGGCTGCTATCTGGTCACGAGCACCTACAGCTCCGCCAACCACACCGCGCACAAACTCGCCAAACAGATCCGGGATTCGGGCATGCCTTTTCCCGCGTCGCGCTACACGTTCGGCGAGCGGGTGATGCAGATCGACGCGCTGGAGGGCGGCGGGGAGTC
>SFFC01000009.1 GCA_004556985.1 Clostridiales bacterium
CATAGAGTTCTTGATCCGAATAAGCTGCGCAATAGATGCCAACAGAGCTATAGATGTTGCAATTATGCCGCCCCACGATACTGATCCATGTACCAAAATGCTATATGCACACCAAACTATGAACGCAGGTACATCGCAAGCAAGAACATAAATTGCCTTTTGTAAGAGATTCATATGCCCTCCATAACGTATACATTTCCGTTTAATATTATATCCCAAAATGGCTGGAAAATAAAGCGGTGTATGATATATGTATACGCAAATTAACATTGAGGCATAATCAAAGAACCAATCCGGAGCTGCTTTGAAGAGAGGGAAGGTATGTTTTCCTGCAAAGAATACCGATGATTACATGTGTTCCAAAGTGAAGCCGCCACAGAGTACGTTTACAACCTATCGTCTTTGGCCCTTTCCCCAAGGTTGCACATCCGTTGCATGAAAAAAGCGCCAAAGACGGCGCTTTATGCAAAAGAGACAAAAAAAGAACCGGAAACCTTTCGGTTTCCGGCTTTTTCTGGTCGAGGTGACAGGATTTGAACCTGCGACCTTTTGGTCCCGAACCAAACGCGCTACCAAACTGCGCTACACCTCGACATGGAGCCAATGAAGGGACTCGAACCCTTGACCTGCTGATTACGAATCAGCTGCTCTACCAACTGAGCCACATTGGCGTTGTGGGCTCGCTCGTCACGAATCACCTGACAAGAAAGGATTATATCAGAACCGGATCGGAAAGTCAACCCCATTTTTTACTTTTTTTGATTTTCTTCCGGTGATTCGTCAAAAGCCGCATTCCTCTGTTTTACAAACGGGGGGCGGTCATGTATAATGGAGGAAAAGAAGACCGGGCTTGCGGAACACCGAAAGGAGAGCGGGAGGATGAAGAAGAGCAGGTTGTTGGGGCTGCTGCTGGCGCTTATGTTTGTGATGGGCGGCGCAGCGCTGGGGGAGCCAGAGAGGACGTTTGTCGTGGGCATTTGCCAGTCCGCGCAGCATGAGGCGCTTAAGGACGCGGCGGAGGGCTTCTGCGATGCGCTGGGGCAGGCGCTGGGCGATCGGGTGCGCTTTGAAACGTATCAGGCCAACGGCGACTTTGGCACATGCACGATGATCATGAATACGCTTGTGTCCGGTGAGGTCGATCTGATTCTCGCCGATGCGACGATGGCGCTGCAGGCCGCCGCGTCTGCAACCGACAGCATTCCCATCCTGGGCGTCGCCGTGACGGATTTCGCCGCGGCGCTTGAGCTGGATGTGTTTGACGGCACAGTCGGCGGCAACATCTCCGGTGTTTCCGACCGAATCGACGCCGCGGCGGCGGCAGATGCCATCGTGCAGCTCTGCCCGGATGCGGCGCGCATCGGCGTGCTGTATTGCTCCTCGGAGCCGAACTCCCGGGTGCAGATCGGGGAGATGCGCGCGGAGTTGGCGCGCCGGGGCATCGACTGTGGCGCATTCCCCTTCATCGACTCGGGGGATCTGAGCGCTGTGACGCAGGCGGCTGTGGCCTGGAGCGATGTGCTCTATATCCCGACGGACAACACGGTGGCGGCCCATGCCCAGCTCGTCGCCAACGTCTGCCTGCCGGAGGGCGTGCCCGTCGTGACGGGCGACGAGAGCACCTGCGCGGTTTGCGGCGCTGCGTCGATCGCCGTCGATTATACCGCGCTGGGTCAGGAAGCGGGAAGGATGGCGGCACAGGTGCTCCTCGGCACGCAGGAGATCGGTGAAATGCCGGTCCGCTATGCGCCGGGGTTGAAGAAGAGCTGCGCTGCCGACCGGTGCGCAGCGCTGGGCATTGCCATCCCGGAGGGCTATGACCTGATGGAGACGGATTGAGCCCGGAATGGGCTGAAAAACACCCTGTGCGGAACCTGACGGACGCTGCGGAGAGGAGAATATGCTTTGGATGCTTTGACGACATTTCTGGAAGGACTGATGTCCTTCGTTTCGCCCTGTGTGCTGCCGATGCTGCCGGTCTACGTGCTCTATTTCACTGGCGGGGAGGGAGAACCACGAAGGAGAAGGACGCTGCTGCGCGCAGCCTGCTTTGTGCTGGGCTTTACGCTGGTGTTCGTGCTGCTGGGCGTGTTTGCCGGGACGCTGGGGGCGCTGCTCATGCGCTGGCAGCGCACGGTTTCGATCGTCACCGGCGTGATCATCGCGCTTTTGGGCCTCCACTTTGCCGGAATCCTGCATATCGGCGTGCTTGATAAAACGCTGCGCCCCGCGGCGCGTCTGCAGCCGACGGGCTGCGTCTCCTGCCTGCTGCTGGGCGCGCTTTTCTCCGTTGGCTGGACGCCGTGCACGGGGCCGATGCTCGGCGCGGCGATGATGCTCGCGGCGAACCGGGGCAACGCCGGCGCCGGCGCATTTCTGCTGCTTTGCTATGGGCTGGGGCTGGGCGTGCCGTTTGTGCTCTGCGCGCTGACGATTGACGCCCTCAAGGGCGCGCTCGACAGGATCAAGCGCCACTACCGCGTGATCAACCGCGTTTGCGGCGTGTTCCTGATCGTGGTCGGCGTTCTGATGGCGACGGGTCTGTATGCGCGCCTGCCGTCGCTGCTCTCCGCCGCGCAGACGGCGGCTCCCGAAGCGGCGGTTCAGACGCCCGTACCGCAGGAGGAGGCGCCGTCGCCCGTCCCCGTGCAGGAAGAGCAGACGCCCGCCCCGGCGCCCGAGACGACGCAGGCACCCGAGCAAGAGAAGGAAGCCGAGGCGGCCGGACCTGTGCAGAAGAACATGGCGCCGGATTTTATCGTCTTCGACGCGGCGGGTGAGACTGTCAGGCTGAGCGAAAAGCGGGGCAGACCTGTCGTCGTCAACCTCTTCGCGAGCTGGTGCGGCCCCTGCCAGAGGGAAATGCCGCTCTTTGAGACGGTCTGGCAGGAATATGGCGAGAGGATCGAGTTCATGATGGTCGACCTCTGCGGCGCCGGCTTTGACGACAAGGAGGCCGCAAAGGCGCTCGTCGAGCAGGCGGGCTACACGTTCCCCGTCTATTTCGACGACGGCAGCCAGGCGGCGGCCCATTACGCCGTACGCAGCATTCCGACCTCGGTTTTTGTCGCGGAGGACGGAGAGATGATCGGCAAATGGGTCGGCATGATCGACGAGCAGTCGCTGCGGGGCTATCTGGACATGCTGCTCGGGGAATGAGTCACTCGCGGTAGGCGGTCATGGCGCGGAAACGGCTGCTGATGAGCGAGAAGAGCGCCTCGGCGGCGGCCGATGGCGTCTCCTCCGAAGCATGCACCATGAACAGCGGCGGCAGGAAGGGCTTGGCGTAGAGATGGTAATGCGCGAGCCTGGACATCAGCCCGCCGTCACACAGCAGCGCGAGGAACGGGCTGAGCATCACCAGGCCGTCACTGACGCAGCAATGCCGCGCGGTTTCGGACGGGTCGCAGACGATGCTGACCTGCGGCGTGAAGCCCTCCTGAACGATGAGGCTGTTGTAAAGCGCGTGCAGCGGGTTGCTCTGCGGCGGCATGACGAAGCGCTCCGCCTTCGCCTCGGAGAGGCGGATGGTCGAGCCGGAGAAGATGCGCTGCGCGAGCGCCGTCTGCCGTCCCGCCAGCAGGACGATCTCCTCGGAAGCGATCTGGCGGTAGACCAGAGAGCTGCGCGGGGATTCGCAGGTAAAAAACGCCATGTCCAGCTCCCGGCGTTCGAGCATCCCGCTGAGGGATTCCTCCGTGCCCGAGGTTACATGCAGGACGATGTCCGGATAGGCGCGCCGAAAGTCGGCGAGCACCTGCGGCACAAGGCCGCCTGCGCGATCGGGCATCATGCCGATGTGCAGGGCGGTCTGCGAGGCGCCGTGAAGCTGGCGGATGGCCTCGTCGAGCTGTGTCTCGATGCGCAGGATGCGCCGGGCCGCCTGCGCGTACAGCTCGCCCGCGGGCGTCAGCGTCAGCGGCGAACGGCCGCGCACGAAGATCGGTTCGCCGAGCTGGCTTTCGATCTGCCTTACGGTCTGCGAGAGCGTCGGCTGGGTGATATACAGCGCGCGGGCGGCGGATGTGAAGCTGCCCTCGCGCAGGATGGTCAGGATGATCTGGGCATGCCGCGTATTCATGGGGATTCCTCCGTGGGCGATGGATTGGGCTGTTCCGGCCCCGCCGTGCGAACCGGCCCGGAACATAGACCAGGCTTGGAAGGCGCTTTACAAGCGGGAACGTCCGCCTCTATTGTAGGGGATGGCGCGGCGTTTGTCCATGAAAACCGCGAAAAAAGGGAGAGACGGGGATTGAGCGTCCGCCGCCGGCGGTGTATAATAGGGGCGGATTTTGGCAAAGGAGGAGTTTTTTTCATGAACGTACAGGAGCGCATCGCCGCTTTCCGGCGGAGGATGGCGGAGGAAGGCTTTGAGGCCGTGATCGTGCCGACGGCGGACAGTCACGCATCCGAATATATCGCAGATCACTGCAAGACCCGGGAGTGGCTCTGCGGCTTCACCGGCTCGGCCGGCACGCTGGTCGTCGCGCGCGAGGAGGCGGCGCTCTTTGCCGACGGACGCTATTTCATTCAGGCGGAGCGCCAGCTCGAGGGCAGCGGCGTCACGCTGATGCGCATGGGCACGGCGGGCGTGCCGACGATGGAGGAATACGTGCTTGGGCTGGCCGCGAAGGGCGGGAAAATTGGCGTCGATTTTGCCGTCGTCAGCGCGAAGTTCGCCAGGGAGCTGGGCGGCAAGCTTGAGAAGGCGGGCGCCTCCCTCGCCGATACGGGCGACTGGTTTGACGCGCTCTGGACGGATCGTCCCCCGATGCCGCAGGAGAAGGCCTTCGCGCTTGAGGCGCGCTATGCGGGCCGCAGCATACAGGAGAAGCTCGAGGCCATTCGCCGGGAGGTGCGCAAGGCGGGCGCGGACGTGCATGTGTGCAACGTGCTCGACGACATCGCCTGGACGCTCAACGTGCGCGGCGGCGATGTGCTCAACACGCCGGTGGTCATGAGCTACCTCATCGTGACGGCGGACGATGCCGCCTGGTTTGTCGATCCCGCGAAGGCGGACGGCGCGCTGCGCGGCGTGCTCGCGCAGGCAGGCGTGCGCGTCTGCGCATACGACGCGATCGGCGCAGAGCTGGCGAAGCTGCCTGCGGGTACCCGCGTGATGGCGGATGAGAGCAAGCTGACCGCCGGCCTGCGCGCGGCGCTTTCGCAGGCGGAGATCGTTCAGCACGAAAACCCGGCCTTTACCATGAAGGCGATCAAGAACGAGACGGAGCTTGCCAACCTCCGCCTGGCGCATCTGCGCGACGGCGCGGCCGTCACGCGGCTGATGTACTGGCTCAAGACCAACGTGGGGCGCATCCCGATGACCGAGATCAGCGTCAGCGATCGCCTGCTTGCGCTTCGCCAGGAGCAGGAGGGCTTCATCTCCCCGAGCTTCAACACGATCTGTGCCTACCGCGCCAACGCGGCGATGATGCATTACAGCGCCACGCCCGAGACGGACGCCGCGCTCGAGCCGCGCGACCTGCTGCTCATCGACTCCGGCGGACAGTATTACGAGGGCACGACCGACATCACCCGCACGTTCGCGTTGGGCGAGGTCGCGCCGGAACAGAAGAAGCACTTTACCGCCGTGCTCTGCAGCATGATCAACCTCGCGAGCGCGAAGTTCCTGCACGGCTGCAGCGGCATTGCGCTCGACATCCTCGCGCGCGGGCCGATCTGGGACATGGGCATCGACTACCGCTGCGGCACGGGCCACGGCGTCGGCTATCTGCTCAGCGTCCACGAGGGGCCCAACAGCTTCCGCTGGCACAAGTCCGCGACGCGCAGCGAGGACACGGTGCTTGAAAAGGGCATGGTCACGACCGACGAGCCGGGCATCTACATCGAGGGAAGCCACGGCATCCGCACGGAGAACGAGCTGGTCTGCCGCGAGATGGAAAGCAACGAATACGGCCAGTTCATGGGCTTTGAGACGATGACCTGCTGCCCGATCGATCTGGATGCCGTGCTGCCGGAGCAGATGACGGCCAGGCAGCGCGAATGGCTCAACGAGTATCACGCCTTTGTGCGCGAGTCCCTCCTTGAGCGGATGGAAAACGACGCGGAGCGCGAGTGGCTCAAAGAGGCGACGCGGTCGATCTGACCCTGCGGCGCACGCCTAAAACCGCATAAAGCTCAAGGGGCTTCCGGTTTGGAAGCCCCTTTTGCACACATAGAAGCCGTTTACTCGCTGACCGGCAGGATCAGCTCGGAATAATGGCGCATCCGGTCGCGCTCATCCCGGAACCAGGCGTACTGGCGCGTGTATCCGGCGCAGACGGGCGTGAGCTTCCGCTCACGGATAAACGCGAGCGCCGCGTCGATGGCAGGCTGGATGGAGCTGACCTCGGGCGGGCAGAGCTCAAAGACGACGCGCACGGCGCGTGGCCCGGCGGAGAGGGCCATGCGCGAAAAATCAGCGCGGATCGCGGTCAGGTATTCTACCGGCGCGCAGACGCCCGTGCGCAGCGGCACGCTCCTGCCGCGCAGCAGGTCGAGCGGGACGACGGTGCAATAGCTCGTCAGCGGCAGCGCGTCGATCAGATCCCGGAGCAGGGGCGTTGTCGGTACGCTCGTCCACAGTGCGGCGACGGAGTCAAAGTCCACCAGGTAGGCGGCGGAGCCGGCGGTCAGCTGAGGCTTCAGGCAAACGGCCGGGCTGTCGCGCAGCACGTCGGTTGCTGCACTCAGGCGGTTGTAGATGGCGCGGGTGAACTCGATCTGCATCCGGAGCTTGCGGCGCTGATCGTCCATCATCGCGATCAGCTCCTCAAGGGTGCAGCTCGTCATGATCTTGCGCACCTCGTCGAGCGAGAAGCCGAGCTTTTGCAGGCTCTTGATGATGCCCAGGCGCTGCACATCCTGAATCGAAAACCGGCGAAAGCCGCTGGAGGCCGTCCTGTCCGGGGTGAGGAGCCCCTTTTCCTCGTAATAGCGCAGCGCCTCCGGCGTCAGGCCATAGGCGATGGAGAGCGCGCTGATGGATACCTTCATGGGGAGCCTCCTGTACATCATCGGGAAATTGACAGTTTCATCACAAAATTGAAAAAGCCTCTTGATTCTCAAGTCGCTTGAGATTGTATAATTGAGACAAAGGGGGAGGCAGGATTCGGAAAAACTATATAAAACAGTTTACCCGAATGCGTACAAAAAATCAATCCTTTATTGACGACAGAGGAGAAGATTCTGCGTGCGGTCACTCCCGAGGGATGCACAGGAAGAGCGACAGGAAGAGGAAGGAGAACAACCATGAAGAAGAGCGTATGCGCTATGCTGCTGGCGATGCTGATGCTTCTGTCCGCGGGCGCGCTGGCTATGACGCCGGGCGTCTACGAGGGCGAGGGCACGGGCATTGGCGGCGCGCTGAAGGTCGCCGTGACGGTCAGCGAGACGGAGATTGAGCAGGTGGAGATCGTCTCCCACGGGGAGACGGCGGGCATCAGCGACCCGGCGATCGAGCGCGTTCCTGCGGCGATCGTGGAAAAACAGAGCCTGGCGGTGGATACCGTGGCGGGCGCGACCGTGACCTCGGGGGCGATCCTCGAGGCGGCGGAAAAGGCACTTGAGGCGGCCGGCGCGGACATCGAGGCGCTCAAGACGCCCCTTGAGGCCGAGGCTGTCGAGGGCAGGACGATCGAGCTGACCGCGGATGTCGTCGTCATCGGCGCGGGCGGCGCGGGCGTCGCTGCGGCGGTTGAAGCGGCGGACAATGGCGCGAAGGTCATCCTGCTGGAGAAGCTGGCCACCATCGGCGGCACCACGGCGACCAGCCAGGGCCTCGTCGGCGGTTACGAGAGCCAGTTCACCAAGGCGCTCGACGTGCACTACACGTTCGAGGAGATGTATCAGAACCTGATGAGCAACGCCTCCTATCGCCTCGATCCGGCGCTGACGACGATCACCGTCGAGAAGTCCGGCGAGACGATCGACTGGATGGCGAACCGCCTGGGCATGGGCTTTTCCAGCGACGTTCTGGTCGGCTATGGCCCGCTGCAGATGATGCACGTCGTCGAGGGCGCCGGCCCAGCGATGGCCGTGGCGATGCAGGCCACGCTCGACGCGACGGATGTCGAACTGATGCTCGAGACCCGCGCGACCGAGATCCTCATGAATGAGGACGGCTCCGTGAAGGGCGTCGTCGCGACGGCGGGTGCGGACACGGTCTGCATCCTGGCGGACAGTGTCGTCGTCGCCACCGGCGGCTATTCCTATAACCCGGAGCTGACCGTCCGTCTGGATCCCGAGAAGGAGGGCACGATGGGCATCGGCTTCCCGGGCGCGACCGGCGACGGCCTGATCATGGCCAGCAACGTCGGCGCGGCGCTGACCCACACCGGCGACATGATGTGCGTGCTCAAGGACTATGAGATCATGTCGGAGCACAATGGCACGTCCGCGACCGCGAACGTCTCCAGCTTCATCAGCCGCGACAACACCGTGCTCGTCGGCGCGAACGGCAAGCGCTTCACCGACGAGAAGGATATCGGCTACATGACTCAGAAGCTCAACACGCCGGTGTTCGATCAGATGCACAAGGACGGCCTGGGCTACGTCTGGGCGATCAGCGACCAGGCCTCCCTGGACGCGAAGGGCGTCAAGCGCGGCCTCGAGATGGAGTTTGTGACCGCCGACACCTTCGAGGAGCTTGCGCAGAAGATGGGTCTTGATCCCGCAACGCTCAGCGAGACGCTCACCAACTACAACAGCTACTGCGAGACCGGCCATGATCCGGAGTTCGGCCGTCTGCTGCTCGCGCCGCTGACCGCGCCGTACTGCGCCGTGCGCGTCATGCCCTGCGAGATCATCACCTACGGCGGCATCGCCCGCAACGAGGCAGCGGAGGTCATCCGCGCGGACGGCACGGCCATCCCGGGCCTCTACACCGCCGGCGAGGCCAGCGCCAACAGCGCGTACATGGGCTTCACCATCTCCAACGCCTTCACCTGGGGCCGCATCGCGGGCTCCGGCGCCGCGGCGTTCGCGCTGGCGAAGTAAATTTCCAAACAGCATAAACAGAGCGGACATGCCCCGGCATGTCCGCTTCGTTTATGCTGTTTGGGTAAAGGGTTATACGAGCTCCCGCAGGCGCTTAGAAAGCCGCAGGTTTTCGCTGTAATCGACCGGGCATTCGATGATGGCGGGCACCTCCTGCGCGAAGGCCTCCTCAAGCGTGGGCAGCAGCTCCTCCGCGGCATGAATGCGGTAGCCCTTGCAATGCATCGCTTCAGCGTAGAGGACAAAGTCCGGGTTGGTGAAGTCACAGGCGTGCGTCTCGCCAAAGCTGTCCATGCCCTTCCATTTGATGAGCCCGTAGCCGTTGTCCACGAAGACGAGCACGACGAAGGGCAGATGCTCGCGCACGGCGGTCTCCAGCTCCTGGCTGTTCATCAGGAAGCCGCCGTCGCCTGTGATGACGAGCACGCGCTTTTCGGGATGGACGAGCTTGGCGGCCAGCGCGCCGGGCAGCGAGAAGCCCATCGTCGCAAAGCCGTTGGAGACGAGACAGGTTCTGGGGCGATAGCAGTTGTAATGGCGGGCGATCCACATCTTGTGCGCGCCGACATCGGAGAGGAGGATGTCGCCCGGGCGCATGGCCTTGCGCACGTCGATCAGGATGCGCTGCGGCTTCATCGGAAAGGCGTTGTCGGCGGCGTAGCTCTCGTGCTCGGCGACGAGCTTTTCCCGGATGGCGAGCGCGTCCTCCGGCTCCTGCGTGCGATGGGTGCGCAGCGTGATGCGATGCAGCGAGTCGCTGATGTCGCCGACGACCTCACAGGCGGTCTGGTAGTATTTGTTGATGTGCGCGGGCGTCGTGTTGATGTGCAGAATCGGCGTCCTGCGCGTCGGGTTGATGCGCTGGGGCGCGTATTCGACGATGTCATAGCCCACGCAGATCAGCAGGTCGGCGCTCTCGAGCAGCTTGTTGGCGTAGTCGCGCTGGGGAATGCCGACCGTCCAGAGCGAATACTTGCTCGTGTAAGGGATCATGCCCTTGGCCATCATCGTGTTGACGACGGGGATGTGCAGCGTTTCGGCCATCTCGGTCAGCGCGGCGCTGGCGTTTTCCCGCACGGCGTCGTAGCCGACGAGGATCACGGGATTCTGCGCGCGGAAGATCATCCCGGCGGCGATTTCGATGTGCTCCAGCGACGCGGCCTCCGGGTTGGGCGCGCTGCGATGGATCGGCGCTTCGCCCTCCGGCACGCTCTGCAGGGAGACGTCTACCGGCAGGTCGATGTGCGTCGCGCCGGGCTTGCCCTCGCCTTCGGCGTATTTAAAGGCCAGGCGGGCAATTTCGGCGGCGGAATCCGGGCGCATGACGAGCTTGGTCCGCTTGGTGACGGGCTCGAACATCTTTGCCAGGTCGAGGTACTGATGGGCGGTCAGATGGATCTTGTCGGTCGAGACCTGGCCGGTGATGCATACCAGCGGCGCTCCGTCGGAATTCGCGTCGGCGACGCCCGTGATCAGGTTGGTCGCGCCGGGGCCGAGCGTCGCCAGGCAGACGCCCGCATGGCCGGTCAGGCGGCCATAGACGTCAGCCATGAACGCCGCGCCCTGCTCGTGACGCACGGTGATAAAGCGGATGGAGGAACGCGACAGTGCGTTCATCATCGCAAGGTTTTCCTCGCCGGGAATGCCAAAAACGACGGAAACACCTTCGTTTTCCAGGCACTTGACGAGGAGCTCTGCTGTATTCATGAAAGGCCTCCAAACTTCCTGGGGAATAAAAGAAGGGAGAGACGGACACGGCGCCCGTCTGCTCCCTTGCAGACAACACATCTTAACACAGGAAAATCGGGAAATCAAGAAATTTCAGTCGGTCAACGGAACATATTTTGCCCCCGTCAGTTCGAGCAGCGCGTCGGGAGCGAGCTCGACCTGCGCGCCGATTTTTCCGGCGCTGACGCAGACGGCGTCAAAGAGCTGCGCGGTTTCGTCGATGAAGGTCGGCAGCGCTTTCTTCATGCCGATGGGGCTGCAGCCGCCGTGGATATAGCCCGTGCTGGGCAGGAGCGCTTTTTGGGGGATCATCTCGACAGCCTTTTCGCCGCAGGCAGAGGCGGCCAGGCGCAGGTTCAGCGTCTGCGCGACGGGGATCACGAAGACGTAGAGCGCGCGGCTCTTACCCTGCGTGACGAGGGTTTTGAAGACGGCCTGCGGATCCTGGCCAAGCGCCCTTGCGACGGAGACGCCGTCGATGCCGGTGTCGGGGGAATAGGTGTGGATGCGGTAGGGAACGCCCGCCTTGTCAAGGATGCGCATGACGTTGGTTTTGACGGCTTCGGCCATGAAGAGGGCTCCTTTCACGAATGCTCTGCTTATTGTAGCACGAATTGGGGAAAATGCAAGCGGCACGCGATTTCGGCGATTGAAGAACGGCGGCGCTCATGGTATACTAGAACCAAACAGATTCGACCGCGTATGCACGGACAGGATGAGAAAAGAGGGGGATTTACGATGATCCATTCCAATCCGCTGCTCAGGAACAACAAGAGCGACAAAAAGTTCATCACCATGGGCGAGATCATGCTGCGGCTGACCCCGCCGAATTACGAGAAGATCCGCATGGCCTCGAGCTTTGAGGCCAGCTACGGCGGCAGCGAGGCGAACATCGCCCTGGCGCTGGCGAACCTGGGCGTGGACAGCACGTTCTTCTCCGTCGTGCCCAACAACAGTCTGGGCAAGAGCGCCGTGCGCATGCTGCGCTCCAACGACGTCCATTGCACGCCGATGATCCTTTCCACGCCGGAGGAGACGCCCTCCCATCGCCTGGGCACCTATTATCTGGAGACCGGCTACGGCATCCGCCCCAGCAAGGTCATCTACGACCGCAAGCACAGCGCGCTGACCGAGTACGACTTCAGCGGCTATGACCTTGACTCCCTGCTGGAGGGCTTTGATTGGCTGCACCTGAGCGGCATCACCCCGGCGTTGGGCGAAAATTGCCGGGAGCTGATCATGAACATGCTGCGCGTCGCCAAGGAGAAGGGCCTGACTGTCAGCTTCGACGGCAATTTCCGCAGCAAGCTCTGGACCTGGGAGGAGGCGCGCGACTTCTGCACGCAGTGCCTGCCCTATGTCGACATCCTGCTGGGCATCGAGCCGTATCACCTGTGGAAGGACGAGAGCGATCACAGCAAAGGCGACTGGAAGGATGGCGTGCCGATGCAGCCCTCCTACGAGCAGCAGGACGAGGTCTTCCAGCGGTTCGTCGAGCGCTATCCCAACCTCAAATGCATCGCGCGCCATGTGCGCTACGCGCATTCCGGCAGCGAAAACAGCCTCAAGGCGTTCATGTGGTACGAGGGGCATACGTTTGAAAGCCGGCTGTATACCTTCACGATCCTCGACCGCGTCGGCGGCGGCGACGCCTTTGCCAGCGGCCTGATCTACGCGATGCTGCACGACTACCGCCCGATGGACATGATCAACTTCGCGGTCGCCTCGAGCGTCATCAAGCATACGATCCACGGCGACGCGAACATCACCGACGACGTCAGCAGCATCAAAAACCTGATGAACATGAACTATGACATCAAGCGCTAAGCAAAAGACGGCTTGTCCATGGGGATGGCTGCGTCCGTGACGTCATCATTCCGACGGGCGCGGACAGAGGGAAACCCTTCTTTTCAAGGCAAAACAATCAAGGCGTTGGAGCATGACTCCAACGCCTGAACTATGCTTTCACGAAAGCTTACCGGGACGCGCCTCACGGACCGAAGCGGCAGAAATCAGTACGCGATGACGATGCCGCCGTCATAGGCGTACATGGAGGAGAGCGCGGAGGTCGGCGTGATCACGATTTCGCCGATCGCCGGGCATTTTTCGCGGATCATCTGCTGTACCTGCTGCGCGCGCTCCAGACAGTTGCAGTAGGAGAGGACGAGGCGCTGCGAGCCGGCGGCGAGACCCTCGGTGTGCTTGCGGCAGGTGTCGACCATCTGAGCGAGCGCTCCCTTGATGCCGCGCGCCTTGCTGACCTGCTTGATCGCGCCGTGCCCGTCGTCGCTCATCACCAGGCGGATGGAGAGCACGCCGGCGATCAGCGCAACGGCCTTGCTCACGCGCCCGTTCTTGACGAGATTGTCCAGCGAATCGAGCACGAACAGCGTGTGCAGCGAGCGGATCTTCTCCTCGACGGCGGAGACGATCTCCTCAAACGAATGGCCCGCGTCGATGAGGTCGCGCAGCATCAGCGCGAGATAGGTCTCGCCCGCGCTGGCACTCTCGCTGTCAAAGATGTGGATCTTCTTGCCGGGCTCAGCTTCCAGCGCGAGCTCGCGGCCCAGCGAGGCGGCGTTGTGGGAGCCGGAGAGCTTGCTGGAGAGCGTCACGACGAAGCAGTCCCCGTCGCAGCGGCGCATGTCCTCCGCATAGAGGCTGGGGGAAGGGCAGGCGGAGCGTGCAGGGGACGCGGAGGAGGCCATCGCCTTGAGGTAGGCGGGAATATCGACCGTGCCGTCGTCGACATAGTGGGTGCCTTCGACGGTGATCGTCAGCGGCGCGACCGAAGCGCCAGTTTTTTGAAGAAGCTCAGGAGACAGGTCGCAGCAGCTGTCCACGAGAATATTCATGAAAAGACCTCCCAGTTGGCCGGGCGGACGGCCCGGATGCTTTCTATTTTCTACATTATAATGGCTTTGCACTGCAAAGTCAACCCAAAAACGGCGGGATCTGGTTTTCAATACTAGATTCGTCCGCGGGGATCAGGAAAGCGTCGAAAGATGGGAAAAACGGCTTGACAACGCAGGCGAAAAGCGGATAATGGAGGGAGAAAACGGGGAGGAGAGCCCCGCAGAGGAACACAGGAGGAACAAGAATGGAAAGGTTTGATTACCCGATTCGCGTCGCTATCTGCGGCATGGGCGGGCGCGGCAAGGACGCCTACGCGCCGATTGCCGAATATGAGCCGGACAGGATGCGCATCGTCGCCATCGCGGAGCCGGATACGGCCAAGCGGGAGGAATGCCGCGAGCGCTACGGCATCGCGCCCGAAAACTGCTTTGAGACCGGCGAGGCGATGTTTGCCCACGAGCGTCTCGCGGACGTCGCCTTTATCTGTACCCAGGATCAGCAGCACGTGATTCATGCGGTGGCTGCGCTGCAGAAGGGCTACCATCTGCTGCTGGAAAAGCCGATCGCGACGAGCCTTGAGGACGTGCGGCGCATCGAGGAGGCGGCGAAGGCGGCGGACCGCCGTGTGGTCGTCTGCCATGTGCTGCGCTATGCGCCCTTCTTCGAGGAGATCCGGGCAGCCATTGAGCGCGGCGACGTGGGCGACGTCGTCTGCATTCAGGCGCTGGAAAACGTCGGCTACTGGCATCAGGCGCACAGCTTCGTGCGCGGCAACTGGCGCAACGAGGCGGAGAGCACGTTCATGCTGCTGGCCAAGTGCTGCCATGACATCGATTACCTCGTCTGGCTCTGCGGCGGCGGAAAATGTACGCGCGTCTCCTCGTTCGGCAGCCTGCGCCATTTCAGGCCCGAGTGCGCGCCGGAGGGCGCGGCGAAGCGCTGCACGGCCGGCTGCAAAGCGAAGGCGAGCTGCCCCTATGACGCGGAGAAGATCTACCTGACCAATGAGGAGACCGGCGTGCTCCATGGCCATACCGACTGGCCCTGCAACATCCTCGCGCTGCATCCGACGGAGGAGACGATCCGCGAGGCGATCGAGAAGGGCCCGTACGGCCGCTGCGTCTATGCCTGCGACAACGACGTGGTCGACAACCAGATCGTCAACATGGAGTTCGAAAACGGCACGCACTGCCAGCTGATGATGACCGCGTTCACCGCGCACGGCGGGCGCACGATTCGCGTGCTGGGCACGAAAGGCGCGATTGAGGCGGAGATGGACAAGAACCTGATCGAGATTCAGCCCTTCGGCGGGGAGAAGCGGACGATTGACGTCAGCCTGCTTGGGCGCGATCTCGCCGGGCACGGCGGCGGCGACGCGCGCATGGTCGACGAATACCTGACCCTGCTGCACGAGGGCGGCGAGCCGTCCGGACGCATGACGACGCTTTCCGCCTCGGCCGAGAGCCACTACATCGCCTTCGCCGCGGAGCGCTCCCGCAAGAGCGGCGGCGCGGCCGTGGAGGTCGCAAGCGTGCGCGCCGGGGCCTGAGCGCAGGAAAAGGGCGGAAACCGTCCGAAGGCGGGCTGGGCAATTGTGAAAAGTTTCCGAATTTTCCCTCAGAGATATTGATTTTATTGCGGCTCTAGTGTATCATGAGTACCATAAGGACAATAGGTTCTTATTTATGCGCCCCATAAGCGGTTCGCAACCATATGGAGCATTCGAATCAGACAAGAAAGAGGTTGTTGCACATGGCAGAGATCAATCTGAGCAAGTACGGCATCACCGGTACCACCGAGATCGTACACAATCCTTCTTACGAGATGCTGTTTGAGGAAGAGACCAAGCCGGAGCTGGAGGGCTTTGACAAGGGCCAGGTGACCGAGCTGGATACCGTCAACGTCATGACCGGCATCTACACCGGCCGTTCCCCCAAGGACAAGTACATCGTCATGGACGAGAATTCGAAGGACACCGTGTGGTGGACCTCCGACGCGTTCAAGAACGACAACCATCCCATGAGCGAGGAGACCTGGAAGATCGTCAAGGATCTGGCCAAGGAGGAGCTCTCCAACAAGCGCCTGTTCGTCGTCGACGCCTTCTGCGGCGCCAACGCCGATACCCGCATGGCCATCCGCTTCATCGTCGAGGTCGCCTGGCAGGCCCACTTCGTCAAGAACATGTTCATCGCGCCGACCGCCGAGGAACTGGAGAACTTCGAGCCGGACTTCGTCGTCTACAACGCCTCCAAGGCGAAGGTTGAAAACTACAAGGAGCTCGGCCTCAACTCCGAGACCTGCGTGGCCTTCAACATCACCTCCCGTGAGCAGGTCATCCTGAACACCTGGTACGGCGGCGAGATGAAGAAGGGCATGTTCTCCATGATGAACTACTACCTGCCGCTCAAGGGCATCGCTGCGATGCACTGCTCCGCCAACACCGACATGAACGGAGAGAACACCGCGCTGTTCTTCGGCCTCTCCGGCACAGGCAAGACCACCCTCTCCACTGATCCCAAGCGCCTGCTCATCGGCGATGACGAGCACGGCTGGGACGACAAGGGCGTCTTCAACTTCGAGGGCGGCTGCTACGCGAAGGTCATCAACCTGGACAAGGAGTCCGAGCCGGATATCTACAACGCCATCAAGCGCAACGCGCTGCTGGAGAACGTGACTGTCGACGCTGAGGGCAAGATCGATTTCGCCGACAAGAGCGTCACCGAGAACACCCGCGTCTCCTACCCGATCGACCATATCAAGAACATCGTCCGCCCGATTTCCGCTGCGCCGGCTGCGAAGAACGTCATCTTCCTGTCCGCTGACGCGTTCGGCGTGCTGCCGCCGGTGTCCATCCTGACCCCGGAGCAGGCGAAGTACTACTTCCTCTCCGGCTTTACCGCGAAGCTGGCCGGCACCGAGCGCGGCATCACCGAGCCGACCCCGACCTTCTCCGCCTGCTTTGGCCAGGCCTTCCTCGAGCTGCATCCGACCAAGTATGGTGAGGAGCTCGTCAAGAAGATGGAGGCCAATGGCGCCAAGGCGTATCTGGTCAACACCGGCTGGAACGGCACCGGCAAGCGCATCACCATCAAGGATACCCGCGGCATCATCGACGCGATCCTGAGCGGCGATATCCTCAAGGCCGAGACCAAGAAGATCCCGATGTTCGACCTCGAGGTTCCGACCTCGCTGCCGGGTGTCAACCCCGCCATCCTCGACCCGCGCGACACCTACGAGGATGTCTCCGAGTGGGAGCGCAAGGCCAAGGATCTGGCTTCCCGCTTCATCAAGAACTTCGTCAAGTACACCGGCAACGACGCGGGCAAGGCGCTCGTGGAGGCCGGTCCGAAGCTCTAAGAACCTCTCAACCCCTGCCTGCAAAGCCTTCAAGGACGAAGGCCCTGCGGGCAGGGGCCTTTTTTGTCAGCGCGGGATGACCGGGAGAGGGGGAGCCCCCCAAAGCATTGACACAAGGCACATTTGATCGTATAATAAACATGGTTTGTCATAACTTGGCGGGAGGGCAATATGGGCAGCGAACGGATGGAGATACTCCTGGCCGCCTGCAACGGAGAGGCCTATCTCCCGGCGCAGATCGATTCCATATTGTCCCAGAAGGATACGAGATGGCATCTGACGCTCTCTGACGACGGCTCCCGGGATGGCACCGTCAGCATCCTCGACGCGTATGCGCGGCGGTTTCCCGATCGGATGGCCCGGCTGCAGTCAGGGAAAGCCTTCGGCTGCGCACGGGATCATTTCTTCTTTCTCATGCAGCAATGCAGTGCGGACTACATCATGTTCAGCGATCAGGATGACGTCTTCTATCCGCAGAAGGTCGGAACGATGCTGGAGGCGATGCTCGCGGCGGAGCGCAGCGCGGGGAAGGAGACGCCGGTGCTGGTCTTTTCCGACCAGCGGCCGACGGATGAGCAGCTCAGACCGCTCGCGCCGTCCCTGATGCGCTATCAGGGGCAGAGCACGACGGATTTTGACTATCGCAGCCTGCTGATGCAGAATACCGTGACCGGCGGCGCAATGGCGATCAACCGCGCATTGGCCGACATGGGTGGGCGATGCGTTGACCCCTCCGGGGTCATCATGCACGACGGATGGCTGGCCGCCGTCGCGGCGCGTTTTGGGCGTATCGTCTACCTCGACGAACCGTTGAGCGATTACCGCCAGCACGCAGGCAACAGCGTCGGTGCGAAGGACGTTAAAAGCCCCGCGTATGTGCTGCATGAGCTGTCGGAGATCAAAACGCTGCAAAAGAAAATCCGCAGAAAAAAGCGGCAGGCGCAGGTCTTTCTGCAGACCTACCGGTCGCAGCTTGGCGCGCAGGATGCCGAATTTCTCTGCGGGTTCGCGCGCGAGCGGAGCGGCCTGCAGTTCTACATCGACAACAGAAGGCATCTTCATGGATTCATGCGCCGCGCCGGCATGATGCTGCTGGGCTGAGGAGGCAGGGAAAAGGACATGCGGGAGATCCAGGTCAGCGTGGTCATGCCCTGCAGAAACGACGGGAGCACGCTGTTCGAGGCGACTGCGTCGATCGGCCTTGAGGCGCAGCCGCAGGTCGAGCTGATCGTCGTGGACGACGGCTCCGACGACGGGGAGACGCTGCGCGCCCTGGAGGCGCTTGAGAGCCGGGGCATCTGCGTGCTGCACACGGCAGGCGAGGGCCCCTCCGCAGCCCGAAACGCCGGCATCCGCGCGGCACAGGGGCGGTATATTCTGCCGCTCGATGCGGACGACAGGATCGAGCCGGCGTATATCGCTGCGGCGAAGGCCGTGCTGGACGACGATCCGGTCTGCGGTGCGGTCTATTGCCATGCCGACCTCTTCGGAGCGGCGTCGGGGCCGTGGATGCTGCCGGAGTATTCCCCGGAACGCATGCTCGTAGAAAACGTCGTGTTCGTGACCGCCATGTTCCGCAAGGAGGATTGGGCGGCCGTCGGCGGCTTTCGGACCGACATGCGGGATGGACTCGAGGATTACGACTTCTTTCTCGGGCTGCTGGAGAGCGGAAAGACCATCCGCCAGCTCCCCGAGGTCTACTTTCACTACCGGATCAAGCCGAAATCCAGAACGACCCGCCTGCTTGAAGACGCTGGGGCGACCAAGAGGGCGTATCGCAGCGTCTTTGAGCACCATCAGGCGTACTATGAGGCGCATTGGCGCGAGGCGATCTGTCTGCTGCGGGATGAGGCTGTCCAGCAGCGCTACGAAAAAGAGCGCCTGGCAGAGATAAACGGTTTGTTTGCCAGGCTTCGCCGGCTTCCGCTGGCCAAGCGCCTGGCGCGCAGGCTGATGAAGCGGCCCGAAGGATGAATGCGGCGAGGGGAGAAGCATGTCTGAAGAGAAAAGCCCA
The DNA here is from genome assembly GCA_004556985.1 of Clostridiales bacterium. GTDB lineage: Bacteria > Bacillota > Clostridia > Christensenellales > Aristaeellaceae > Ventricola. The sequence goes on from SFFC01000009.1 coordinate 18,956, forward strand.
ATAAACCGAACGGAAGAAGAGCGGGGACTAATCCTCTGGATTGTGCTGGCGCTTTTTCCGTTTTTTCATCCGGGCTATGTGAGCGTCTGCGTTCCCTGGCTCGATGCCCTGTACAACGCGGGCAAGGTGATCAGCGCGCTCGCGGTGGCGGTTCTCTGCGTGAAGACCTTCCTCGCTGACAGGGAGATCAGCGGCGCAGCCATTTCGCTGATCGCGATGGAGCTGTGGATGATGGCGGATGTGCTGGCCCATCAGGGGCTGCAGGGGCGGGCGATCCAGGGCGTCGCTTCCGTGCTGGTCGTCTGTGCGGTCATCGAGATCGGCACCCGGCGGCACGCCAGGGCGGTCGTCCGGGCGATGCTGCTGCTTGACGAGGCGCTCATCGGCATCCATGCTGTGACGATGCTCGCCTTCCCGGGCGGTCTGTATGGAACGCCATTGCAGGGCATGAACAACTGGTTTCTCGGCTATCGAAACAGCTTCATTTTTTACTTTGCGCCCGCGCTCAGCCTGGAATTCATGGTCGCGCGAAGCAGCGGGCGAAGGCTCCGGTTTGATCTGCTGCTGGCGGTCTGCCTGATCGCCATGGCAATGGGCGGCTCGGCGACGGGCTGCATCTGCATGGCGCTGCTTGCGGTGCTGGCGCTGACCGGCCTTTGGAAAACGAGAGGATTTCACAGCGTGACCCTCGCCGGCGCGGGGCTGGCTGCGTTTGTGGCCATCGTGCTGCTGCGGCTGCAGGGCGTATTCGAACCGGTGTTCACGCTTCTTGGCAGAAAGAGCACCTTTACCGGCCGGACCCTCATCTGGGACAGGACGATGGAGGCTATCGCAGCGTCGCCTCTGGTGGGCTACGGCCTGCAGGAGGAGGCGGTTCGCGCGCAGGTCAATCAGCTCTCGGGAGGCATCACGGCGCACAATTTCCTGCTGGAGCAGACCTATTGCTTCGGCGCGATCGGGCTTCTGCTCCTGGGCGTTTTCCTGCTGATCGCGATTGCAGTGCTGTACCGGCATCGCGCTGCGATGCCGAGCCGGGCGCTTTGCCTGGGACTCGCCTGCTTTTTGACCGTCATGCTGATGGAGGGCGAGATCAACAACGTGCCGATGTACAGCTTCCTTTTCCTCTGCTGCCGGGCGGACAGGCTGGCCCTTCGGATCCCGGATGCGGCGGGGAGCCGGGAGCGAGAACAACGATGAGAACGAGAAAATCTCTGCTCAATTTTGCCACGGGCCTGACCGGACAGATGCTGGCGCTGGCGGCCAGCCTGGTGCAGCGGATCGTCTTTACGCATCTGATGTCCGCGGCCTATCTCGGGCTGTCCGGGCTGTTTTCCGGCATGCTGGCGCTGCTCTCTTTGACGGAGCTGGGGGTCGGCCCGGCCATCACCTTCAGCCTGTACAAGCCGCTCGCGCAGGGAGACACGCAGACGGTCAAAAGCCTGATGCGCCTGTATCAGCGCGCCTATCGGATGATTGGCTGTGTCATTCTTGCGCTGGGCTTCCTGCTCACGCCGGTGTATCCCCATCTGATTCGCGATCCGGGGACGATCCCGGAACTGACGCTCATCTACTGGCTCTACGTGGTCAACACGGGCATTTCCTATTTCTTTTCCTACAAGATCTCCCTGATCACGGCGGATCAGAACCAATACATCCGTAACATTGGCCATTACGCGGCCTATGTCCTGATGAATCTCGCGCAGACGGTGCTCCTGGTGCTCACGCGCAGCTATGTGCTGTTTCTGCTCTGCCAGATTGGCTTTTCGCTGGCGGAAAACCTGCTGCTCTCCCGCGCGGCGGAAAGACGCTATCCCTTCCTCCGGGAAAGGAATGTGCGCACGCTGACCCGGGAGGAGACTGCGCCCATCGTCCGCAACATCAGGGCGATGCTCTGCCACAACGTGGGCAACATGGTGGTCAATTCGACGGACAGCATCCTGATCGCGGGAATCCTGGGCCTGGCGGTCTCGGGCGTGTATTCCAACTACGCGCTGATTCTGACCGCGGTGCGCAATGTGCTGGCGCGGGTGTTTGACGCAGTGCAGGCGAGCGTGGGAAACGTCTATGCGCAGGGAGATCTGCCCAAGCTGCAGACGGTCTATAAGAGGCTCTTTTTTCTGGCCTTCTGGTTGTTCGGCGTCTGCGCAATCGCGCTGGGCTGCCTGATTCAGCCCTGCGTCGCGCTGCTCTTCGGGGAGGCGTATCTGCTGGACAATCTGACGGTCGCGATGCTCGTCGTCAGCTTCTACGTGACGGGGATGCGCTCTGTGCTCTACGTTCTGCGCGCTGCGGCGGGCATCTATTACAGGGACTGGGCCAAGCCGCTCCTGGAGGCTGCGGTCAACCTGATCGCGTCAATCGCCTTCCTGCGGCGCTTTGGCACGGCGGGCGTGTTCATGGGGACGCTCGTCAGCTCGATGCTGGGTACGGGTATCGAGGCGCATGTCACCTGCCGCTATGTGCTCGGGCTGCGGGCGAAGACGTTCTGCCGGCCCTATGCGCGCTATGCGCTCAGCGCGGCGTCGGTGGGCGCGCTGGTCTTTGCCGTGCTCAGGCAGATCGGGGGTGCAGGACCGGGCGCGCTGCTGCTGCGCGCGCTGCTGTGCGTCGCGATGACGAACGCGCTGTTTGCCGTGCTGCATGGAAGAAGTCCCGAGATGGCGTACTTTGTCCGCCTGATCCGGCAGATGGCGCCATGGAAGGCAGAAGGGAGGAGCAGGCCGTGAACGGAAATCCCCGGCCTGCTTCGGTATGCGACTGGTTGCGATGACCAGGGCCGCCTGCGGATTTCTGCTGCCGGCGCGCGATAAGCCGGCGCCAGAGCATTTCATCATACCAACCTTTCCCAAGCGGATGGACAAGGAGAATGATCATGAGCCAATATACGATTGCCGTGGCCGGAACGGGCTACGTCGGGCTGTCGATTGCCACGCTGCTGTCCCAGCATCATCGGGTGTACGCTGTGGACATCCTTCCGGAGAAGGTTGAGCTGATCAACCGGAGGAAATCCCCGATTCAGGACGAGTACATCGAAAGGTATCTGGCTGAGAAGGAGCTCGACCTGACGGCGACGCTTGATGCGAAGCTCGCCTACAGCCAGGCGGACCTTGTTGTGATTGCCGCGCCGACGAATTACGACAGCCAGAAGAATTTCTTCGATACCTCGGCGGTGGAGGACGTGATCCGGTTGGTCATGGAATGCAACCCGGATGCCATCATGGTCATCAAATCCACGATTCCCGTCGGCTATACCCGGAGCATCCGGGAGAAGACCGGGAGCCGGAACATTCTGTTCAGCCCGGAATTCCTGCGGGAATCCATGGCGCTTTACGACAATCTGTATCCCAGCCGCATCATCGTGGGCACAGATATGGAGGACGAGCGTCTGGTCAGGGCGGCCCACGAATTCGCCGCGCTCCTGCAGGAGGGCGCCATCAAGGAGAATATCGACACGCTGTTCATGGGCTTTACGGAGGCGGAGGCGGTTAAGCTCTTTGCCAATACCTATCTGGCGCTGCGGGTGTCCTATTTCAACGAGCTGGATACCTATGCGGAGATGAAGGGGCTGAACACCAGGCAGATCATCGAGGGCGTCTGTCTGGATCCGAGAATTGGCATGCACTACAACAATCCGTCCTTTGGCTATGGCGGCTATTGCCTGCCCAAGGACACGAAGCAGCTGCTGGCCAACTACGAGGATGTGCCTGAGAACCTGATTGAAGCCATTGTGGAGAGCAACAGAACCCGGAAGGACTTCATCGCCGACCGGGTGCTCAAGATGGCCGGATCCTGCAGAAACGGAGAGAACAACCAGAGCGGCAAGGGCGGGGACAAGCCCCTTACGGTGGGCGTGTATCGCCTGACGATGAAGAGCAACAGCGACAACTTCCGCCAAAGCAGCATTCAGGGCATCATGAAGCGCATCAAGGCGAAGGGGGCGACGGTGATCATTTATGAGCCGACGCTGGAGCACGGCAGCACGTTCTTTGACAGTCTGGTCGTCAACGACCTGGATGAATTCAAGAGGATGAGCCATGCGATTATCGCAAACCGGTATGATTCCTGTCTGGATAACGTGATGGACAAGGTGTACACAAGGGACATTTTCAGAAGAGATTGATGGGAAGGTTTTGACATGAAGGGAATTATCCTGGCAGGCGGATCCGGCACGCGCCTTTATCCGCTGACGAAGGTGACCTCCAAGCAGCTGCTTCCGGTTTACGATAAGCCCATGATCTATTACCCGATGTCCGTTCTTATGAATGCGGGTATCCGCGACATCCTGATTATTTCGACGCCGCAGGATACGCCCCGGTTTCAGGATCTGTTGGGCGACGGCCATCAGTTTGGCGTCAATCTCGCCTATGCTGTACAGCCTTCTCCGGATGGGCTGGCGCAGGCATTTCTGATTGGCGCGGATTTTATCGGCAGCGATACCGTGGCCATGGTTCTGGGCGACAACATTTTTGCGGGGCATGGATTGAAAAAACGCCTGCAGGCAGCTGTGAAGAGCGCAGAAGCCGGAAAGGGAGCAACCATATTCGGCTATTATGTGGATGATCCGGAGCGCTTTGGCATTGTAGAATTCGATGAGCGGGGAAAAGCGGTATCCATTGAGGAAAAGCCCGCTCATCCCAAGAGCAACTACTGTGTGACAGGCCTGTATTTTTACGACAATCGCGTTGTGGACTACGCCAGAAGTCTGAAGCCCTCTGCGCGCGGTGAGCTGGAGATCACGGATCTGAACCAGATCTATCTGGAAGACGGAACGCTGAATGTCGAGCTTCTTGGGCAGGGCTTCACCTGGCTGGATACCGGAACCCATGAGAGCCTTGTGGAAGCAACCAATTTCGTCAAGACCATCGAGCAGCATCAGCACCGCAAAATCGCCTGTCTGGAGGAAATCGCCTATCTGAATGGATGGATCAGCAGGGAAGACGTTCTGAGCGTTTATGAAGTGATGAAGAAGAATCAGTACGGTCAATATCTGAAGGATGTCCTGGACGGCAAATATCTTGATGTGCTGCATTGAGCACATCTGTCGCTGCAGACTGCCAGAACTGCAATGGGGAGAAGAGGGCACATGAAGAAATATCTGATTACCGGCTGCGCCGGGTTTATTGGATCCAACTTTGTCTACTACATGCTGAAGCAGTATGAGGATATCCTGCTGGTGAATCTGGATAAGCTGACCTATGCCGGCAATCTGGAGAACCTCAAGGGTGTGGAGGGGGATCCCCGCCATGTTTTTGTGCAGGGCGATATCTGTGATAGGAAGCTCGTTGCAGCGTTGTTTGACAGATACGACTTTGACTGCGTCATCAACTTCGCAGCGGAATCCCATGTGGACCGCTCGATTGCCAACCCCGAAATCTTTGTTCAGACCAACGTGATGGGCACGGTCAATCTCCTTCAGCGGGCGAAGGAGGCCTGGTATGATGCTTCCTTCAGGACCTGGAAGGAGGGGAAAAAGTACCTGCAGGTTTCCACCGATGAGGTCTACGGCGCGCTGGGCGCGGAGGGATACTTTATGGAGACGACGCCGGTCAATCCCCACAGCCCGTATTCTTCCTCCAAGGCGAGCGCAGACCACTTTGTGCAGGCGTTTCATGACACCTATGGGATGCCTGTGAACATCACCCGCTGCTCCAACAACTACGGCCCGTATCAGTTCCCGGAAAAGCTCATTCCACTGATGATCAACAACGTGAAGCATCATAAGCCTCTGCCCGTGTACGGAGACGGCATGCAGATTCGCGACTGGCTGTATGTTGAGGATCACTGCAAGGCGATTGATATGGTGGCGCACAAGGGCAGAAGCGGGGAGGTCTACAATGTCGGCGGCCACAATGAGCGGCCGAATATCTTCATCGTCAAGACGATTATTGAGCAGCTTCACGACAGGCTGAAGGATGACGGCATTTCCGAAAGGCTGATTCAGCATGTGGAAGACCGGCTGGGCCATGACCGCCGCTATGGCATCGACCTGACGAAGATCAGAAAGGATCTGGGCTGGTATCCGGAAATGCCGTTTGAAAAGGGCATTGTTCTGACGATCGACTGGTACCTTGAGCATGAGGAATGGATGAACCATGTAACCAGCGGCAGCTATCAGAAGTATTATGATGCCATGTATGCGGCAAGGGCGCAGATCGGGACGGCGGATTGAAAAGCAGGGATGGGCGGAATGAAATTCTTTGTGACAGGCGTCAATGGCCAGCTTGGCCATGACGTCATGAATGAATTGGCCCAAAGAGGCCACGAGGGTGTCGGCTCCGATCTCGCCAAGTCCTATGCCGGCGTGGCGGACGACTCCGCCGTGACGAAAATGCCCTATCTCGCGCTGGATATTACCGACCGGGAAGCCGTTCAAAAGGCCCTTGAAGAGGTCAGACCCGATGCCGTCATCCATTGTGCGGCCTGGACGGCCGTGGATCTGGCCGAGGATGAGGACAAGGTCGAAACAGTCCGTGCCGTAAACGCCGGAGGAACCCGGAATATCGCGCAAGCCTGCAGAGGGCTGGATTGCAAGTTGCTCTATCTGTCCACAGACTATGTGTTTGACGGGCAGGGAACGGAGCCCTGGAAGCCGGATTGCAAGAGATACAGGCCTTTGAATGTCTATGGGCAGACGAAGCTGGAGGGGGAGCTGGCGGTTGCCGGGATCCTGGAAAAATACTTCATCGTCAGGATTGCCTGGGTCTTTGGGCTCAACGGCAGGAACTTCATCAGAACGATGATCGGCGTTGGCAAGAACCATGACGAGGTGCGCGTGGTCAATGACCAGATCGGCACGCCCACCTACACGTTTGATCTGGCGCGGCTCCTGGTGGATATGTGCGAAACGGAGAAATACGGCTATTACCATGCGACCAATGCCGAGGTTGACGAAGAAGAGGCCGAAAAGACCGGCTGCAAGGCCGGCTATATCTCCTGGTATGATTTCTGCTGCGAGTTTTACAGGCAGTATGGCCTCAAGACGAAGGTCACGCCTGTGACCACGGAGCAATACGGCCAGAGCAAAGCGGCCCGCCCGGCAAATAGCCGGCTGGACAAGAGCAAGCTGCTTCAAAACGGATTTCAGCCGCTTCCTACCTGGCAGGACGCTGTCCGCCGGTACCTGCAGGAAGCACAGCTGTAACGACAGAGAAAACCGGAGATGAGACGATGGGACAGATTCAGGTAGAAAAGGACCTGGGCGGCATTGAAGGGCTTTGCGTCATTACGCCTGCCGTGCATGGGGATGACCGCGGCTATTTCATGGAGACATACAGTCGCCGGGATATGGAAGAAAACGGGCTTTACATCGATTTTGTTCAGGACAATCAGTCCATGAGCGCAAAAGGCGTGCTTCGCGGGCTCCATTTCCAGAAGAGCTTTCCGCAGGCCAAGCTGGTTCGGGTGATTCAGGGCGCCGTGTTCGACGTCGCGGTAGATCTGCGCTCCGGCAGCGAAACCTACGGAAAGTGGTATAGCGTTGAGCTGACGGCAGAGAATAAAAAGCAATTCCTGATTCCCAGAGGCTTTGCCCATGGGTTCCTCGTGCTGAGCGATGAAGCAGAGTTCTGCTACAAATGCGATGACTTTTATCATCCCAATGATGAAGGCGGCCTGGCCTGGAACGATCCGGAGATCGGCATCGAATGGCCGGGAATTGAGGGAGAATACAGGGGCACGGCAAATGCCGAGGGATACAGTCTGGAGGGCGCGGCGCTCAAGCTGAGCGAAAAGGATCAGAGATGGCTCGGATTGAAGGACACGTTTACGTTTTAAAGGGCAAGGCGGTTTCCTCCAAACATTGGTCATCCCCCTCATGTTGCAAAAACCGCGCCATTCAGGTATAATACGAGCGGACCGGCGCGAGCCTTACGAATCGGCGCCGGATGAAGGAGGAACAGGCATTGGCCAAGCCGAAAAAGAACTGCATGCAGCCGGTCAGCCTGCCGATGCTGCCGCTTCGCGGGCTGATGGTTTTTCCGCAGATGGTGCTGCATTTTGACGTCGGCCGCAAGAAATCCGTCGCTGCGCTCGAGCAGGCGATGCTCGGCGATCAGCGGATCTTTCTGGTCGCGCAGCGCGACATGGATGTGGATAACCCCGATATTGACGATATCTTTCATGTGGGCACGATCGCCGCGATCAAGCAGGTGCTCAAGCTGCCGGGCGACAATATCCGTGTGCTCGTGGAGGGCAAGAGCCGCGCTGTGCTGCGCGCCGTGACCCAGGAGGAGCCATACTTTGAGGGCGCGCTCGACGAGCTGATCCCGCAGGCCGTTCCGGCCTCCATCGAGGTCGACGCGCTGCTGCGCACGGCGCATACCTACTTCGAGGAATACTGCAAGATGAGCGGGCGTGTCTCGGGAGAGACGATGCAGTCCGTGCTCGAGGTGGAGGAGCCCGGCCAGCTGGCCGACGTGATCGCCGCCAACGTGCTCACCAAGGTCGAGGACAGGCAGCAGATCCTGGAGGAGTTTGACGATATCGCGCGGCTGGAGGCGGTCTGCGCGGTGCTCGTGCGCGAAACGGAGCTCGCCGGCGTCGAAAAGAAGGTGCAGGCCCGCGTCCGCAAGCAGATCGAGCAGAACCAGAAGGATTACTTCCTGCGCGAGCAGATCAAGGCGATCCAGACCGAGCTGGGCGACAAGGACGCTACCGACGTGGAGGACCTGCGCGAGCGACTGGAAAAGACCCCGATGAACGACGAGGCGCGAGACAAGGCGGCGCGCGAGCTCGAGCGCCTGAGCCGCATGGCCCCGGGCAGCCCGGAGATCGGCGTGAGCCGTACCTATGTCGAGTGGCTGCTCGATCTGCCGTGGGGCAGGACGACGCCGGACAACCTCGACCTCAAGCGCGCGCGCCGCGTGCTGGCGGAGGATCACTATGGCCTTGACAAGGTCAAGGAGCGCGTGATCGAGTATCTCGCGGTCTGCCGCATCAAGAACAACATGAAGGGCCCCGTGCTCTGCTTTGTCGGCCCGCCGGGTGTGGGCAAAACCTCCATCGCCAGGAGCATCGCCCGCGCGCTCGGACGCAAGTTTGTGCAGATGTCGCTGGGCGGCGTGCGCGACGAGGCCGAGATCCGCGGCCACAGGCGCACCTATATCGGCGCGATTCCCGGACGGATCATCACCTCGATCAAGCAGGCTGGCTCGATGAACCCGGTCTTCCTCTTTGACGAGATCGACAAGATGGCCTCCGACGTGCGCGGCGATCCGGCGAGTGCGATGCTCGAGGTGCTCGATAGCGCGCAGAACAACGCCTTCCGCGATCACTACCTCGAGGCGCCGTTCGATCTCTCCGGCGTGATGTTCATCACGACGGCGAACTCGGTCGATACGATCCCGCGACCGTTGCTCGACCGCATGGAGGTCATCGAGGTCAGCGGCTACACGGAGGAGGAAAAGCTCAACATCGCCAAGCGCCATCTGCTGCCCAATCAGATCAAGGAGCATGGGCTTGCGCCCCGGAGTGTGCGCATGAGCGACAAGGTGCTGCGCAGCCTGATTCAGGGATATACGCGCGAGGCGGGCGTGCGCACACTGCAGCGGACGATCGGCAAGGTCGTGCGCAAGAGCGCCGTCGCGATGCTCGACGAGCAGGTGGAGACCGTCACCGTCACGCAGGAGCGGCTCGAGGAGTTCCTCGGCGCGCCGCGGTATCACTATGAGAAAGCCGGGAAGAAGCCGGAGGTCGGCGTCGTCAACGGCCTGGCCTATACGGTCGTCGGCGGCGACACCCTGCAGATCGAGACGACGACCATGCCGGGCACGGGCCAGCTCGAGCTGACCGGCAGCCTGGGCGACGTCATGAAGGAGAGCGCCCGCGCGGCGAAGTCCTTCGTCCGCGCCCATGCGGAGGAATTCGGCATCGACCCGGAGTTTTACAAGAAGCTCGACATCCATATTCACGTGCCGGAGGGCGCCGTGCCCAAGGACGGGCCGAGCGCGGGCGTGACGATGACGACGGCGCTGGTTTCGGCGCTGACGGGCATTCCCGTGCGCCAGAACGTCGCCATGACCGGTGAAATCACGCTGCGCGGCCGCGTGCTGCCCATCGGCGGGCTCAAAGAAAAGCTGCTGGCGGCGCACAGGGCGGGCATCGACACCGTGCTCATCCCGAAGGAGAACCTCAAGGATCTCGAGGAGGTTCCGGAGAACGTGCGCAGCGCGATGAAGATCGTTCCGGCGGAGGATGTGCATACCGTGCTGGAGACGGCGCTGTGCGAAAAGCCTGCGCCCAGGCCGAAGGCGGAGCCGCTCGCGGGCGCGCTGCCGGCGATGCCGGAGGGACAGCAGATGCTGCACGCATAAGCAAAGGAGAAACGCGATGATTGTCAAACGCGCGGACTTTATCACCTCGATGAAGGAATACGGGGATTATCCCGGCAAGGGCGGCCCCGAGGTGGCCTTCGCGGGCAAGAGCAACGTCGGCAAGTCGTCGATGATCAACCGGCTGACCAACCGAGGCAAGCTCGCGCGCACGAGCGCGACGCCCGGCAAGACGCGGCTCATCAACGTCTACCGGATCAACGACGAGCTGAACTTCATCGATCTGCCCGGCTACGGCTTTGCGAAGGTCAGCAAGGAGGAGAAGCTCTCCTGGGGCCGGATGATGCAGAATTATTTTGCCACGACGGAGGATCTCTGCCACGTCTTTCATCTGGTCGACATCCGCCATGAGCCCAGCCAGGAGGACAGGGAGATGAATCTCTTCCTGCGTCAGGCGGAGATTCCCTTCACGGTCGTCGCTACCAAGGCGGACAAGATCAGCCGCGGGGCGAGGCTCAAGTACATCACGCCGATCTGCCGTGCGCTGGCCGTACAGCCCTGGCAGGTGATCCCGTTCTCCGCCGAGGATGGAACGGGGAGAGAAGAGCTGCTTGAGCGCATCGAGCAGGTCTGCTATACCGCCGTCGAGGAGGGCGGAGAATCGGATGCGCAGCAACCCGCGACGGAACGGGATTGATTCGCAAAGCAACCGTTTATCGTTCGGGCGGGACGAAAATGTCAAGCGATTCCCGAAACCATATCTCCAAAGCGCCCCTATGCGCATGAAAGGGGCGCTTTTCTGCGCCGTTTGACGAAAAAAACAGGATGCCTTTACAAGAAAAAGGGCCTGTGATAGAATGCCAAGGTACCTTGATAGAAAATGCGGATAAAGCTGGAAAAGGGGGATTGGCCATGACGATGGACGACAGGCTGGTGTGCCAGTTCAGGGATATCGGTCATACGCTGCACAGCGTCTCCGAGGGCCGTGGAGGGCAGAAGCGCATTTTGATTCTTCTGCTGGAGGCGGGCCCAATGACGCAGCGGGAATTGACGAGCAGGCTGCGCATTCAGCCCGGCTCGGCGAGCGAGGTGATCGGCAAGCTCGAGGTGGCGGGTCTCCTGGAGAGAACGCCCAGCAGCGAGGACAAGCGAACTACTGATGTGCGGCTGACGCAGGCGGGCCTTGCGGCGGCCCGGGAGGCCAGAGAAGCCAGGGCGCAGAGAAACGAGAGGATGTTTGCCTGCCTGACGGAGGAGGAAAAGGAGACTGCGCTTTCGCTGCTGCAGAAGATCAATGCCTGGTGGGACGTGCAGTTCCGCGAAAGCGGCGCGGAAGATGGGAGACACTCGTGACGGAGGCATGCGCATGTGGTCATATATCAAAAAGTACCTGCATGTTGCCGTGATCGCGGCGGCGTTCATGGTCGGCGAGGTGCTGATGGATCTGATTCAGCCGGGGCTGATGAGCAGGATCGTCGATGACGGCGTGCTCGGCACGAGCAGCGGTGGGATCGGGAACCTGGAGATCGTCTGGAGCGTCGGACTTCAGATGATCGTCCTCGTGCTCTTTGGCGGGCTCTGCGGTTCGCTCAACAACGTGTTCGTGCATATCGCGAGCCAGAATATCGGCAACGAGATGCGGAAGGACTGCTTTCGCCGGATCATGACCTTCTCCTTCCCGCAGACGGCGCAGTACGGCACGGGCTCGCTGGTGACCCGTGTCACCAACGACATCACGCAGGTGCAGAACTTCATCTCTCTGTTCATCCGGGGTATGATCCGCACCTCCATGCTCACGTTCGGCAGCATGTACTTCATGTTCCGGCTCAACCATCGCTTTGGCCTCGTGGTCATCTGCGGCTTCCCGTTCATTGTCGGCGTGCTGGCCGTCTGTCTGTCTCTGGCCAATCCGCTGTTCATCCGGCTGCAGGCCGAGCTGGACAGGATCAACGCCATCATGCAGGAGGATGTCTCCGGCATTCGCATCATCAAGGCCTGCGTGCGCGAGGCCTATGAGAAGCTCCGCTTCGGCAAGGCGAACGACGCGCTGATCAGGACGCAGCTGCATGTGCTGACGATCTTCGCCTTCATGAATCCGATCGTCAACGTGCTGATGTATGTGGTCGTCGCGGTGATCCTGATGCTGGGCTCCTACGAGGTCGGCATGGGCAGCGCCACGCCGGGCCAGATCATGGCGGCGATCACCTATACGACGCAGCTGCTCAACGGCATATTGATGCTGGTGATGCTCTTTCAGGGCATTTCGCGCGGCTATGCCTCCTGGAAGCGCGTGAAGGAGATCCTCCTCAGCGAGCCGCAGCTCAGGGACGGCGGCTTTGACGGGAAGACGGCTCTTCACGGGCGGATCGAGCTTCGCGACGTGTCCTTCGCCTATCCGGGCAGCCGGCAGGAGATCCTGAGCCATGTGAACCTGACGATCGAGCCGGGCGAGACGGTCGCCATCATGGGCGCCACGGGCTGCGGAAAGTCCACGCTGATGAACCTGATCCCCCGGTTTTACGACGTGACCGGCGGCGCTGTGCTCGTCGACGGCGTCGACGTGCGCGAGTATGACCTCAAGGCGCTGCGCGGGAAGATCGCTGTGGCGCTGCAAAAGAGCGAGCTGTTCAGCGTCTCCATCGCGGAGAACATCGCCTGGGGCAGGGAGGATGCGCCGCGCGGGGACATTGAGCGGGCGGCAGGCATTGCGCAGGCGGATGAGTTCATCCGCTCGACGCCGGAGGGGTATGACACGATGGTCGCCGAGCGGGGCACGAGCCTCTCCGGCGGACAGAAGCAGCGCATCTCGATCGCCCGTGCGGTTGTCAAGGATGCGGAGATTCTGATCTTCGATGACTCGACCAGCGCGCTTGACCTCAAGACGGAGGCGGATCTCTACGCGGCGCTCAAGGCCGAAAACCCGAAGAGCACGAAGGTGATCATCGCGCAGCGCATCGCGTCGGTTCGCCGGGCAGATCGCATCGTCGTGCTGGAGGGCGGGCACATTGCCGCCTGCGGCACGCATGACGGGCTGATGGCCTCCTGCGCCGCCTATCGGGATATTGTCGATTCGCAGATGGGAGAGGAGGAGCCGCATGAGTGAGAAGAAGCCGATCGAGAACCGCGTGCCCGGCATGGTTCGCGGCCCACGGTTTGCCGAGGTCGAGCACGCGCAGAATGTGGGCGCGACCATGAAGCGGTTGGCGATGTATTTCGCGAAGGAAAAGCGCATGGTGGGCTGCATGCTGCACGTCGTCGTGCTGGGCACGCTTTGCGGCGTGATCGCGCCGAGCCTGCAGAGCCGGGCGATTGACATCATCGCGGGCGCTGCGGCGGGCAGCCTGGTTCGCGCCGTTCTGGCGATGCTGCTTGCGTATCTGCTTTACAGCGCCTGCCAGCTGCTTCAGAGCCTGGTCAGCGCGCGGCTCAGCCAGCGGATCGTGCGCCGGCTGCGCGAAGAGCTCTTTGCGAGGATCATCGATGTCCCCGTCCGTTATCTGGACACGCATTCCCACGGCGACGTCATGAGCCGCATGACCAACGACATCGAGAACATCTCCACGACGGTCTCCCAGTCATTGCCCTCGCTGTTTTCGGGCGTGCTGACGATCATCGGCACGGCGGCGATCATGCTCGCCTTCTGCTGGCAGCTCGCGCTGCTCAGCTGCGCGACCGTCGTGCTGACTGTGCTGACGACGATGTTCCTCTCCAGGCAGGTTCGCCTGTATTCGCGCCGGCGGCAGATGCTGCTCGGCCGGCTCAACGGCACCGTTGAAGAGATGATCTCAGGGTTTCGCACGGTCGTCGCCTATAACCATCAGGACCGGACGACGCAGGAATTCTGCGAGACCTCCGATCTGCTGACCAAGGCGGGCATCCGCACGGACATTATGAGCGGCATCATGGGCCCGATCATGAACTGCATCGGCAACATCGGCTTCGTCATCATCGCAGCGTTTGGTGGGTATTTTGCGATTCACGGGCTGATCTCCGTGGGCGTCATCTCGGCATTCATCGTCTACGCCAAGCAGTTCAGCCGCCCGATCAACGAGATCGCGCAGATCTACGGCCAGCTTCAGACGGCCATCGCGGGCGCGGAGCGCGTCTTTGCTGTGCTCGACGAGGAGGCCGAGGTGATGCAGGGCGAGGCGCTCCGGGCGGACAAGGGCGCGAGCGTCTCCTTTGAGCACGTGGATTTCTCCTACATTCCCGGCCATCGCGTGCTGCGCGATTTCACGCTGACCGTGCCCTCCGGCAAAAAGGTCGCGCTCGTCGGCGCGACGGGAAGCGGCAAGACGACGGTTGTCAACCTCCTGATGCGCTTTTACGACGTCGACAGCGGCGACATCCGCATCGACGGCCAGCGGCTTGTGGATATCGCGCGCGGGAGCCTGCGCAAGGACGTCGCCATCGTCCTGCAGGACACGGTGCTCTTCGCCGACACCGTGCGAAGCAATCTGACCTATAACAACGCGGAGGCGACGCCGGAGAAGCTCGACGAGGCCGTGGAGATGAGCCGCTGCCGCGAGATGATCGACCACCTGCCGCAGGGCTATGACACGATGCTCGCCGCCTCAGGCGCCAATATCAGCCAGGGTCAGCGCCAGCTGCTCGCCATCGCGCGCGCGTTTGTCGCCGACCCAAAGATCCTGATCCTCGACGAGGCGACCTCCAACGTCGACACGCGCACGGAGAAGGCGATCCAGAGCGCGATGCAGCGCATCATGCAGGGCAGAACGAGCATCGTCATCGCGCACAGGCTTTCGACGATCCGCGACGCCGATCAGATCGTCGTCATGGACCACGGGCGGATCGTGGAGCAGGGCAGCCACGACGCGCTGCTTCATCAGCAGGGCAAGTACTACGAGCTCTACATGACGCAGTTCGCGGGCTTCGCGACCTGACATGGATAAGCGCAAAGCGAAGAAGGGGTCAAGGGGCGAAGTCCCTTGGCGGGTTATAGGGCGGCAGCCCTATCGTACTCCTGATCAAATCCAAAGTGCAGTCTCAGAGCAGGCTGCGCAGCAGCCTGCGATGGAGACGGGTTGGGTTTGCAAGGTATAAAAAAGGACTGACCGCCTTTTTGAAGCGGATCAGTCCTTTTTGGTGCTGTTTTACTCTGTAAGTTCATCTGCAAGGCTTCGGTCTCGGGCACAAAGCAACTGGACAACCATCACTTCGTCGGAAATGCCACCGGCATCATGCCGGTTTAGTCGGCCAGCGTGCCCATCGGATCCCAGGGCTCCAGCACGATCGGCTCCTGCGCGGTGAAGCCCGCCAGCTCGCCGAGATACTCGCGCTCGACGGCCGCCTGGAAGACGTACTTGTCAAACCAGCTGTCCGAGCAGATGTAGTAGCCCTTGGTGCCGTTCTTGTCGCCCCAGCTGTTCTCGATCTTCCAGCGGTTGGGTTTGCCATCCTGGATGTTTACGCCGGTGATGACCATCGCGTGATTCATTGCGGCAAGGCCGTAGTCGAGCGAGTCCTCCTTGGAGATGGAAAGGTCGAGGCCGGAGAGCAGCTCGAAGTTGAACATGCTGTCGTCCCACAGGCCCAGCGTGCGCTCGCCGTAGTGGCCGACGTCGCTGCCGAACCAGACAACCTTGCCCGCCTCGAGCTGGCGGATGATCGCGGCCTTGAACTCCTCCATCGTCAGGCTCAGATGGACGACGTCCTTCCCACCGGCGATGTTGCCCAGCAGGCGGATGGTGAAGGTCTTGTGATAGGGCTTGTCGGCCGTCGGGGCGTGGATGATGCTGACGATGTCGTCAAGCAGCGTGCCGACATAGCGCTCGCTGAAGGTCAGCGGGGTATAGCCCGTCTCGATGTGATAGGCCTTGTCCTTGTCGACATACTCAAAGTCAAACGTCTTGGGCGGCTCGCCGTAGCAGCTGCACAGGAAGCCGTAGACCTTGCCGAGCATGTCGCTCTTCTCCGTCTGGATCGCCTCCTCGGATTCGCCGGCGGCGACCATGGCGCGCAGCTTCGCGGCCTCCACCTTGAGGCTGCGGTTGAGCACGGCGTTCATCTGGTGCGTGTTGCTCGACTGATAGGTTTCGTCAAAGGCGTCCTTGGGCACGACGCCGTACTTGCGCACGATGTTGGCAAACATGTCCCACTGGCCGCCGTCGTGGACGCCGGTGGTGAGGATGTGCATCACCGTGCGGTCGTCGGTGGGCAGGGCGGCTGTCTGGAGGATGCTCTCCAGGAAGTAATTCGCGCGCTCAAACTTGTCCCAGAAGGCGAGATAGCTCTGGGAGAGCTCGAAGAACTCGATGTTCTTCTCTTTGGCAATGCGCTCGCGCAGCACGTTGGTCGCGGCGAAGAGCCAGCAGCGGCCGCTGGATTTCTGGTTGGTGACCTCCATCGTCTCGATGTCGATGGAGAACTTTGGGCGCAGCGCGCCGGCCTGGCTGGAGACAAAGGCGACGTCGGCCAGGTTGGCCTTGGAGAGGGAGAGCGTCGCGAGCTGGCGCTCAGGACTCTTTCGGTAGGCCTCGGACCAGGCGGAGAGCTGCTCATGGGTGATGGGCTGCATGGATATGAACTCCTTTCAAATGAACTCAAATGAACGGCAGGATGCCCGCGCAGGCGGGCATCCGCGCGCAAACACGATAAAGCGTCTTTCGATAGTGTAATCCCGACGGGCGGAATTGTCAACGAATAACAAATGAAACGAATGGGCGGCGCGGACGGAGAATGTGTGAATTCCGCAGATGGGTTGCTTTTCCCCGCGCTCATGCGCTACAATCGAAGGGAAACTGCGGAAAGGAGGGGAAAACATGGACAGAAACACGATCATCCCGGCGCGGAGGGAGTTTCCGCGCTGAAAGGAGCATCATGAAGAAACAGAACATGCGCATCAGCGGCATTCCGGCCATCCTCTGGGGCGAGCCCTCGGAGCACGTCTATCTGTATGTACACGGTAAGCAGTCCTGTAAGGAGCTGGCCGAAGAGTTCGCGCAGATCGCACAGGAGAAGGGCTTCCAGACGCTCAGCTTCGACCTGCCGCAGCACGGCGAGCGCCGGGAGGAGTCGACGCCCTGCGATATCGTAAACGGCATGCACGACCTACGCGTCATGAGCGGTCATATCTTTTCGCACTGGAAGCACGCCTCGCTGTATGCGTGCAGCCTCGGCGCGTATTTCAGCCTGCAGACCTTCGCCAGGGAGCCGTTTGAGCGCTGCCTTTTCCAGTCGCCCATCGTCGACATGGAGGCGCTCGTGCGGCAGATGATGGTGTGGTTTGACGTCACACCGGAGCGGCTTGAGCGGGAGAGAAGGATCGAGACGCCGATCGACACCCTCGACTGGGAGTACTATGGGTTTATCCGGAGCCATCCGGTCACGGTCTGGCCGATCCGAACCCGCATTCTCTATGCCGGTCGGGATGCGCTTCAGACACCGGAAACCATGCGGACCTTTGCAAGGCGCTTCGACTGCGTGCTGACGGTCGCAGAGGGAAGCGAGCATCCCTTCATGGGCGAGGGAGATGGGCTGGTTGTGCGCAGCTGGCTCCGGGAGAATATTTGACAGGAAGACGGCGCCTAAGCCGCCTTTGACGGCGAGCCGGTGGAAACGGAGGCGAACATGATTCTTGAAACGGAGAGGCTGATTCTGCGCGAGATGCAGCCGTCGGACTTTGACGCGCTGTGCAGAATCATGCAGGATGAAGAAACGATGACCGCATACGAAGGGGCGTTCAGCGACGAAGAGGTGCAGGCGTGGCTGGACAGGCAGCTTGAGCGGTACCGGAAGTGGGGCTTCGGCCTGTGGGCGGTCATCCTGAAGGAGAATGGCGCGATGATCGGGCAATGCGGCCTGACCATGCAGCCGTGGAAGGGTGAGGACGTGCTCGAAATCGGCTACCTGTTTGAGCGGGCATACTGGCACAGGGGATACGCGACCGAGGCGGCCAGGGCGTGCAGGGTCTATGCGTTTGACACCCTGAATGCGAAGGAAATCTGCTCGATCATCCGGGACACGAACACCGCCTCCCAAAACGTGGCGCTGCGCAACGGCATGAAAAAGACGGACTCGTGGGTCAAGCATTACAGAGGCGTCGACATGCCGCATGACCGCTATGTGGTTTGGCGCTGAACAGTAAAACAAGGGGCTGTCAGGCGAAACCCGGGGATTCCAGGAAGAGCTTTCCTGGAATGTCCGGTTGGGCCTGACAGTCCCTTTGTGTCTAAGAAAGGCGGGCTTATTCGATGCCGGTGACCTTGTAATCCTGATCCTCGACGGCCTTCCTGAGCACGTCGTTATCGACGTCGGCGCTGAGGGTCACGACGGCGGTGCCGCTCGTATGGCTGACCCGCGCCTCGGTTACGCCGGGGATGGCCTCGAGCGTCTTCTTGACGCGCGCCTCGCAGTGTCCGCACATCATGCCTTCAATCTTCATCGTCTTTTCCATGGGTTTGTCCTCCTTTTTCTTTTTGGAATGCTTGATCTTTTTATCTTTTCCTGCGTCATGCAGCTTGAAAAGATTCAGTCTCAGGGCGTTGGAGATGACGCAGAAGCTCGAAAGGCTCATCGCCGCCGCGCCGAACATCGGGTTGAGCTTGAGGCCCAGCAGGGGATAGAAGACGCCTGCGGCCAGCGGAATGCCGATGACGTTGTAGAAGAACGCCCAGAAGAGGTTTTCGTGGATGTTGCGCAGCGTCGCGCGGCTCAGGCGGATCGCTGCGGGCACGTCGCTCAGCCGGCTCTTCATCAGCACGACGTCGGCTGCGTCGATGGCGACGTCCGTGCCCGCGCCGATGGCGATGCCCATATCCGCGCGCGTCAGCGCCGGCGCGTCGTTGATGCCGTCGCCGACCATCGCGACCTTGCCCTGCCGCTGGAGACGGCGGATGACGGCCTCCTTGCCGTCGGGCAGAACGCC
>SFFC01000082.1 GCA_004556985.1 Clostridiales bacterium
GCTCACGGCGCGAGCACGGAAACCTGCGTCCCGTCGGAGACGACCGTCAAATCGCCCCCGCGCGCGCTATACACGTCGCAGCCAAGCAGCTTAAGCTGCGCGATGACCGCCTCGTGGGCGGGCTCCTCGTCGCTGTCGGGGATGAACGCGATCGCCGGGGCGGCGCTCGTCAGAAAGTCGCGGCTGGCGGCGACGAGCCGCCCGTGATAGGGCACCTTGAGCACGTCGCAGCGCACGTCGCCCTCCTCAAGCAGCTCGCGCTGGCGCGCGTCCTCCGCGTCGCCGGGGAAGAGAAAGCGCGTCTGCCCGTAGGAAAGCCGCGTGCAGAGGGAGAAGTCGTTCTCCTCGTCCGCGCCGTAAAAGGTCTTGTGCGCGGCGGTGACGGAGAGGGTCATGTCCGCCTCGCCGGTCTCAATCGTCAGCGTAGAGCCGGTCTCCATGCGCGTGACCTCCGTCTGCGGACTGGCGGCGAGCGCCTCCTCGAGCTGCTCAAGCTGCTTGCTCTCCTTGTCGTAGACGGGCAGAATCACGCGGTCAACCGGGAGCGCGCCCAGAATCCGATCCGCGCCGCCGACATGGTCCTTGTCAAAATGCGTGATGAGCATGACGTCGATGCGCTCGATCCCCTCGAGAGCAAGGCGCGCGGCGAGCGTTTTGCCCGCCTTGTTGGTGCCCGTGTCGATGAGCATGCGAAAGCCGGAGGGCGCGGTGATGAGCATGGCGTCGGCCTTGCCCACATTGTAAAAATCAACACGAAGCCCCTGCGCCCGGGAAAGGGCGCAGGGGATCGTCGTCATAAGAAGCAAAGCCATTAGAAGGAGCGGAAGCATTCTTCGCATGATTTTCCTCTTTTTTTCCGGTCGTCGAGGATCAGTGGCTGGTGCCGTAGAGCGCGTTTTGCGTGTTCTTGCCGGCGATGCCGTCCACAGCCAAGCCGCGATCCTTCTGGAAGGCGCGCACGCCGTCATACGTCCACTGGCCGTAGATACCATCGGCGACCTTGACCTGCGAATAGCCGGCGGCGAGCAGCGCGCTTTGCAGGCGCTTGACCGCGTCGCCCCTGCAGCCCCAGTAGAGCAGGCGATAGCCCGTCGCGGAGGACGAGGCGCTGCCGGAGGCCGCCTTGGCGCCCGCGGAATAGAGCACCTGCTGCGTGGCGGGGTCGGCGATGCCCGTGACGCTCAGGCCGTTGCGGCTCTGGAAGTTGCAGACGGCGCGGTAGGTCTTCGTGCCGAAGTAGCCGTCCACGGAGCTGGTCAGGTAGCCCAGCGCCTTGAGCCTGCGCTGCAGCGTGACGACCGCCGCGTTGTAGTACGGCGAGCGGGAGAGCGTCGCATAGCTGCCGCTGACCGTGCCGCTCACAGGCTTGGCCGCCGAGGAGTAGAGCAGCTTCTGCGTCGTGCTGTCGGCGACGCCGGTGGGCGTCAGGCCGTTGACATACTGGAAGTCGCGCACGGCGCGCTGCGTGCCGCTGCCGAAGATGCCGTCGACGCGGATGGTGTAGTAGCCCAGATCCTTGAGCCGCTGCTGGAGCGTGTAGATCAGCGCGTAGCCGCGGTCGCCGCGCACGAAGGTCGGGTATTCGCCCTCGCCGCCATAGCGCACGGCGCTGAGCGAGTAGAGGGCCGTCTGCGTGAGCTGGCCGGCGAGGCCGTCGACAGCCAAGCCGTTGGCGCTCTGGAAGAGGCGGACGGCGGCGGCGACGCTGTCGGTGTAGCTGCGGGTCGCGCTGACGGGATAGCCGAGCTCGGCAAGGCGCGCGGTCAGCGTGTAGACCTCGTCGCTGACCGTGCCGCGTTTGAGCAGCGAGTAGGAGGCCGGATGGCCGACCTTGACGGTTTGCGTGAAGGATTGGGCGTTGTCCTTGCCGTAGTAGACGGTGAAGGTGACGACCGTGCCGGCCGAGTAGGTGTGCGGCAGGGTGAAGCGGAGCATGCCGTCCGACCCGGCGGTGACGGTCTGGCCGTAATCGCCCGTCTGGAGGTTGACGACCGTGCCCGCCGCCGTCCTGGCGATGACGGTCAGGCTGCCCGTGTTGATCGGGTCGGTTTCAAGCGTGGGCTTGGTGGCTGGCGCGGTGACGGCGAAGCTGCCCTTCTTGCTGACCTTCGTTGCGCTGTCGGCGCCGTACTGCGCGCTGACGGCCGTGTAGGTACCGGCGGCGCAGGTGATCGTCGCGGTAAACTGGCCCTTGGCGTCCGCGCGCACGATCGTGGAATTCGTTGCGGGCTCGGTGGTCAGCGTGACATCCGCGCCCGGCTGGGCTGTGCCGGTGACGGTCAGCTGGTTCTCCCCGGCGGTCACCTTGGAGATCACGATATCCGCGACCTCGGCAAGCACGTTCAGCGACGGGAAGACGACCGGGTCGCAGCCGCTCTGCGCGGTCTCGTAGTCGACCGACACCGTGTAGCTGCCGGAGGCGAGCTTGTCAAAGCTGACGGCGCCGACGCCGCCCTCGATGCGCTTCACGGCGACCTCCTTGCCGCCGAGCGCGAGGGTCACGGTCACGGGCAGCGCGCTCGCCTTGCTGACCTGCACGTCGATGCGCGCGGTGCCGACCGTCGCGGTCGCGCTGAGCGGCTCCGCCGCAGCGACGTTCACGGTGTATTTCAGCGAGAGCACGGGGCTGCTGTCGCCCCAGTAGTGGAAGGCGACGGTGTAGGTATCCGCGCCCAGATTCTTAAAGGCGAAGCTGCCGTCGCCGCCTGCGGGGATCGTCTGCTCGGCGATCTGCGCGCCGGTTCCGTCATAGAGCTTGGCGACCATGTCGGTGTCGCCGCCGAAGGCAATCGTGCCCTCGATAGCGCCCGTCTTCTCACCAGCCCTGCTGCTGCGGGTCATGGCCATGACGACCGGCTGCGCGGGCGGGGTGGTCTCGCCGGCAGCGGGCGGGGTGGTCTCGCTGCTTGCGGGCGGGGTGGTCTCGCTGCTTGCTGGCGGGGTGGTTTCGCCGGCAGCGGGCGGAGTGGTTTCGCTGCTTGCGGGCGGAGTGGTTTCGCTGCTTGCTGGCGGGGTGGTCTCGCTGCTTGCTGGCGGGGTGGTCTCGCTGCTTGCGGGCGGAGTGGTCTCGCCGCCGGCAGGCGGCGTGGTTTCGCTGCTCTTTCCCGGGACGGTCACCGTCGCGCGGAACGGGTCGACGCCGGTGACGGGCGCGGCGTAGTCGATCTCCAGGTCGTAACTGCCCGCCGCCAGCGGGGAAAGCACGACGGTATCGCCGACGTAGACGTCCTCTGCCGCCAGATTGCCGTCAAGCGAAATCGTCATTTCGCGGGCGGCGTCGCCCTTGGTGACGGCGACGGAGATGCCGTTCTCCTGCACGGTGACGTTGGCCTCGGGGCTGGCGACCGTGACATCGTCCTTGCGGTCCGCCTCGCCCGGCGTGGCCACGGATTCCGCCAGCGCGGCGGGCGCCGCGGCGGAGCAGAGCATGGCCGCGCAGAGCATGGCTGCGACGCTTCTCTTGAACTCAAATGCATGCATGGTTTCTTCCCTCCACATCAAAAGCCGGGAACGGCCTGTTCATTCTTCCTTCATCTTATCACGTTTTATCCGTCGATGCAACAGGGAGCCCCGCCGCAGGGCCGGGAAAAACGCTTCTGACAATATGACGTCCCGCGCGCCCCGTTTCTTGCACGGGTTTGGAATTTTCTGTTGATTTTGTTTTCCCGCGCATGTATCATAAGGGAGAATATGGGGTGGGGCCCTTTTACAGAACAGCGCCCGCCCACAGGGAGGATTGACGTATGCTTGATTTTGAATTCTGTTCCCCGACGAAGTTCGTCTTCGGCCGCGGCAAGCAGCAGGAGGCGGGCCGCCTCGTGCGCGAAGCGGGCGGCACGCGCGCGCTGGTCGTCTATGGCGGCGGCAGCGTCGTGCGCAGCGGGCTGCTTGCGCAGGTGCTCGCCTCGCTCGACGCCGCCGGCATCGCGCATGTCGAGCTGGGCGGCGTGAAGCCCAACCCGCGCAGCGACCTGGTCTACGAGGGCATCCGCCTGTGCCGGGAGAACGGGCTTGACTTCCTGCTCGCCCTGGGCGGCGGCTCTGCCATCGACACGGCCAAGGCCATCGGCGACGGCGTGCCCTACGACGGCGATTTCTGGGATTTCTACTGCGGCAAGGCCGTGCCGAAGACGGCGCTGCCCGTGGGCTGCGTGCTGACGATCCCGGCGGCGGGCAGCGAGGGCAGCAATTCCGCCGTCATCACCCAGCTCAATGGCAACCTCAAGCGCGGCCTCAACGTCGAGCTGCATCGCCCGCGCTTCGCAATCATGAACCCGGAGCTGACCTTCACGCTCCCGCGCTACCAGCTCGCCTGCGGCATCACGGACATGATGGCGCACATCATGGAGCGCTACTTCACCAACACGCCCGACGTCGCGCTGACCGACCGGCTCGCCGAGGCACTGCTCCTGTCGATCATCGAGGCCGCGCCCGTCGCGCTAAAAAACAGCACGGACTACGAGTCCCACGCGACGCTGATGTGGGCAGGCACGCTCGCGCACAACAACTCCGTGGGCCTCGATCGCGAGCAGGACTGGTCGAGCCACAGGATCGGCCATGAGCTCTCCGCGAAGTACGACTGCGCGCATGGCGCGAGCCTGTCCGTCCTCTTCCCGGCCTGGATGAAGTACACCTACAAGCACGACGTCGCGCGCTTCAAGCGCTTCGCGACGGTCGTCTGGGGCGTTGAGACGCAGGGCCGCAGCGACGAGGAGATCGCCCTGGCGGGCATCGACGCGATGCAGTCCTTCTTCACCTCCATGGGCATGCCGCATACGCTCGCCGAGGTTGGCGGCTGCGAGGCGGATATCCCCGAGCTGGCGCGCAGCGTCGTGGGCGGCAAGACCGGCCACTTCGTCGAGCTGTATCC
Source organism: Clostridiales bacterium (assembly GCA_004556985.1). Lineage (GTDB taxonomy): Bacteria > Bacillota > Clostridia > Christensenellales > Aristaeellaceae > Ventricola. The sequence continues at coordinate 4,871 of SFFC01000082.1, forward strand.
GCCGCAGATCGAGGACGTGCTGCGCATCGCGGCGAAGGGCTGAGCATGGGAGAAATCTTCCGCCCCATCGGGCCGACGACGTTCCTCTCCCCCGTGCCCGCCGTGCTGCTCTCCTGCCGGGGGACGGAGCCGGGCTTTGAGCGGGACAACCTGATCACCGTCGCCTGGACGGGCATCGTCAACACGGATCCGCCGATGCTCTCCGTCTCCATTCGCCCGCAGCGCCACTCCTACGCACAGATCGTCCAGAGCGGGGCCTTCTGCCTCAACCTGATCGATCAGCCGCTCTGCCGCGCGGCGGATTTCTGCGGGGTCAAAAGCGGGCGCGACGTCGATAAATTCGAGGTGATGGGCCTGCATGCGCGCGAGGTGCCGGGCTTTCCCGCGCCCGCGCTCGAGGAGGCGCCCGCCTTCCTCTGCTGCCGCGTCAGGCAGCGCATGGCGCTCGGCTCGCACGATCTGTTCCTCTGCGCGATTGAGGAGGTCTACGTTCGCGACGCGCTCTTTGACGCGGACGGCAGATTGCACCTCGCCCGGGCGAACCTGATCGCCTATGCGCACGGGGAATACTTCCCGCTGCGGGAGAGGCCGGAGGGCTTCTTCGGCTATTCCGTCGCGCGCGAGGAGGTTCTGCGGCGGCGGCTGGGCAAGTCCCATGCGAAGACGGACAGCGAAGGGCCGCGCCCCGGGCGCGGCAGAAAAACGGAAAAGCGGGGAGGCAGACGCCCATGATGCAGGAGCTTTTGAACCGCCGCCTGTGCGCGAATCCGCCCAGCGGCATCCGGCGCATCGGCCAGACGGCGAAGACCATTCCCGGCTGCCTCGCGCTGACGATCGGCGAGCCGGACTTCGACGCGCCGCTGCCCGTGCGCTCGCGCATCGCGGAGGCGATCCTCGGCGGGGAGACGCATTATCCGCCGAACGCCGGCTATCCGGAGCTGCTTGCGCAGACCGCCGCGCACCTCAACGGCCGCTTTCACACCGGTTACGCGCCGGAGGAGACGCTTGTGACCGTCGGCTCGACGGAGGCGCTCGCCTGCGCGCTGATGGCGATTCTCAATCCCGGGGACGAGGTGATCGTGCCCGTGCCGGCCTTCGGGCTCTACAAGCCGCAGATCGAGCTTTGCGGCGGCGTGTATGTCCCGATGGAGACGACGCCGGACGGCTTTGCCGTCACGCGGGAGGCCCTCGCCGCGCATCTCACGCCGCGCACGCGCGCGATCCTCTTCGCCTCGCCGAACAACCCGACGGGCGCCGTGCTCGGGGAAAGCTCCCTTTCGGCCCTTCGCGAGGCGGCGCTTGAGCACGACCTCTTCCTCATCGCCGACAGCGTCTACGACCGCATCGTCTACGGGGAGCTGCCCACGCTGATGGGCGATCCCGCGCTGCGTGACCGGCTGATCTATGTGAGCGCGCTCTCCAAAACCTACGCGATGACCGGCGTGCGCGTCGGCTTTGCGGCGGCGGACGCGCCCGTCATGGCGCAGATGCGCAAGGCGCACAGCTTCCTCGTGGTGAGCGTGCCCGGCTGCGTGCAGCGCGGCTGCGAGGGCGTTTTTGACCTGCCGATGGAGGAGATGCGCGCGCAGTATGCGCAGCGGCGGGACTACGTCTATCATCGCCTCACGGACATGGGGCTTGACGTCTCTCTGCCCGGCGGCGCGTTCTACATCTATCCCTCGGTGGAGCGCTTTGGGATGAGCGCGGAGGTCTTCTGCGAGAGGCTGATGCGCGAGGGGAAGCTCGCGCTGATCCCGGCAGAGTGCTTCGGCTCCACGGGCCATGTGCGCATCTCCACCTGCTACGCGATGGCGCAGCTGGAGGAGGGCATGGACAGGCTGGAGGCGTTTGTCAAAGCGTTTGAGGCGTGAGGCAAAACACGGGCCATCCGCGCAAAGCAGCGCTTCAACAGAAACAGGCATAAAGAAACCGGCGGACAGAGCGCTCTGTCCGCCGGCTGTTTTTGGGATTTTTTCACTCGATCACCGTGCAGTACCGGTGCGTATCCACGGTGATCTGCGGGTGAGCGACGATGTACTCGATGATCGCGTCGGCGACGTCGGTCTGCACGTCGCGCAGCACCTTCTGCCCCAGCAGCATGCCGTATTCGCCCGTGCCGCAGGCGCGGTAGCTGTTCACGCAGACGGAGACGGGTTCGTCATCGGCGATCTCGCGGCCGTTGAGCTTCATCGAGGTGACGCGGCTGCCGACCGGGCGGCGCGTGTCGATCACATAGTCGATGCCGGAGAAGAAGTCGTAGTTGTAGTGCTGCACCTTCGGGCGCAGGAATTCGTCGGAGATGCAGAGCTTCCCCTGCGCGTCGTGGTCAAAGTAGGCGGCGGAGCGCTCGATGTAGCGGCGCAGCGTCTCGCCCGACAGCTCGAGCACGACGAGCGTGTTCGTGTAGATGTAGGTCGAGACGACGTCGCGGATGGTGACGGTCTGCGGCAGGCCCTTGAGCTCGTTGGGCATCGAGCAGGAGGAGACCTGCGCGCCCGACGCTTCAAGCTGCACGGTGTTGAAGAAGTTCATCAGGTTGCTGCCGTGCGCGGCCTTGTCGAGGTGGTCGCCCGCCTCGAGCGCGCGGTCGAGGCGCCCGGCCGGCGTGTCGAGCCAGCGCTGCACCCGCTCCTCGAGCGGCAAAAGCAGCGCGGCGGCCTCCGGCATCGGCTCGCCTGCGGCGGGGATCAGCGTGCTGTCAAAGGTCTTGCTGCCGTCCTCGCGGACGGTGACGGTCACGGCGCAGGCGTGCGGCGCGCGGTAGCCCGGCTGCACGGCGTAGCTGTTGCCGAAGCGCACACCGGCGACCGGCGCATGCTGATGGCCCGTGAGCACGAGGTCAAAGTCGAGCTCTTTGCAGATGCGGCAGGCCTCGTTTTCCCCGCTTGCGGAGAGTTCGCGCCCCGTCTCCAGGTCGCATTCAAAGCCGCCGTGGTAGAGCAGCACGGTCACGTTGCAGCGGTCGCGGATGGCAGCGAGCGCCTCCCGGCAGGCGGGAATCGGATCCTCGATGACCAGCTGTGCGACGGTCGCCGGGTGCTCCCAGCGGCGCACGAACGGCGTGCAGGCGCCGACCAGGCCCACGCGCAGCCCGTTGTCCAGCGCGTGAATCGCGTAGGGCGCGATGGGCAGGCGGCTCTCCCGGTCGCGGATGTTGCAGCACAGGCAGAGCGCGTCGAGGTTGACGAGGTAATCGCTTAGCGCCTCAAGGCCGTTATTGAAGTCGTGGTTCCCCAGCGTCACATACTGATACCCCGCCAGGTTCATCATCGCGGCAAAGGGATGCGCGCCGTAGGCGTCGCCGGTCATGCACTGCGCGCGCTCCTCGGGCGACAGGCGATGGTAGAGGTTGGTCATCGGCGAGCCCTGAATCGTGTCGCCGCCGTCGAGGATGAGCGTGTTGCCGTCATGCGGATACGCCGCGGCCAGCTTCATCAGGCCCATGTCGCGCGTCTCGTTGTCGGCGTAATTCGTCGGGTAGAGATAGCCGTGGGTGTCGGAGGTATAGCGGATGGTGAGTGTCTTGTCCATGATGGTGTCCTTGTCAGAGTTTGAATGAGGGTCGGCGTGTTCGCCGCTGCAGGCCGCCTGCGGCGACAGCGGCGAAGCAGCGGCGGGTGCAGAAAAAGCGAAGGCGCGGGATGCGTCCGGGGGATTTCATCCCCCGGGCCCCTGACCGGGGATTTCATCCCCGGACCCCACCTTCGCTTCGCGGCTGAAAACGATGCTCTGCGGTTATTGTCCCCTTGCGAGCTTCGCGCGGATGCGCGTGGAGGCGAACTCGATGACGAGCATCAGCACGATCATCGCGAGGATGAACGAGCCGACCATCGTCCAGCGGCGGGAGTTGATGCACTGGATCAGCGCCGCGCCGATGCCGCCCGCGCCGACGATGCCCAGCGTGGTCGCGTCCTTGATGTTGATGTCAAAGCGGTAGATCACGGTGGAGATGATGTTCGGCGTCAGCTGGGGGATGATGCCGTAGCGCACCTTCTGGAAGGCCGTGCAGCCCGAGGCGTCCAGCGACTCGAGAATGCTCGTGTCCAGGTCGGCGATGGAGGTCATGTACATCTTGGAAATCATGCCGATGGAGCAGATGCTCTGCGTGATGACGCCGCAGAACGCGCCCGGGCCGGTCACGCGGATCCAGATCAACGCCCAGACGATCGAGGGCAGCGTGCGGATCAGCAGGATCAGCGCGTTGAAGACGAACGCGATGGGCCTGGGCATGATCTTCGGGCTGGCCAGGAAGCTGATGGGCAGCGCGAGGATGCCGCCCACGACCGTGCCGAGGATGGCGATGCAGACCGTCTCCATCAGCAGATAGGGCACGCCGTCGGTCGCCGTGGTCAGCAGCATGCTCATGTCGGGCTTGACGAGGCCCCAGAAGATGCCCTTGGCGACCTCCGCGCCCTTGGCGGCCAGGCCCTTGAAGGTGATGCTGGAGGCGGACCAGCTCAGCAGCAGCGCGAGGATGAGCGCGACGAGCAGGACCTGCCACCACTTGCGCGGGCGGGATTCGTATTTCTCGAGGATATGATCGGCGTATTGCATGGTATCCCTCCCTTAGCTGAGCTTGCTGCGCAGGAACTGGCTCAGATTCTCGATCACGAACACGGCGACGAACAGCGTCAGCAGCACCGTGCCCAGACCGTTGTAATCGCGCCAGCCGATGCGCTCGTCGATGAGGATGCCCAGGCCGCCCGCGCCGACGTAGCCGAGGATCGACGCGGCGCGCAGGCAGTGGGAGAGATAGGTCGGCAGCACCTGCGGGAACACGGCGCTCCAGAAGGCCTGGAACTTGTTCGCGCCGGCGGACTCGAGCGCCTCAAACGCGCCCATGTTGACCGTCTCGATGGACTCATAGAGCATTTTGGTGACGACGCCGAAGGTGAAGACGACGATGGCGACGGTGCCGGCGAACGTGCCCAGGCCGAAGACCAGCGCGCAGATGCTGGCGATGACCAGCGTGGGCAGCGTGCGCACGATGTTGAGCACAAAGCGCAGCGCGGCCAGCAGCGGTTTGCTGCGGTTGATGTTGGCGGAGGCGGCGACGGCGTAGGGCAGCGCGAGCAGGCAGCCGATGACCGAGCCGAGGATGCTCATCTTGATGGTGTCAAACAGCGGCGGGAGCACCTTGTCAAAGAAGCTGGCGTCGGGCTGAAAGATCTGCCCGAGGATCTTGGTGAGCTGATTCGCGCGCTTGACGATGAGCGTGAGGTCAAACCCCGTGACCTTGACGGAGAGCGCCAGCGCGAAGAGCACGAGCGCGGCGATCAGCGGCGTGCGCGAGCGCGGGCGCAGGACGGTATGCCCGTTGGGGAGCGTGACCGTCTCGGGCCTGAAGATGCGGTCGAACAGCGGCGTGCGCGGCTCGGCGGAAGCGTTTTTCTTCATGCTGCGCCTCCTCAGTTGCCGCCGGCCTGCGGAACGGCGGAGCCGTTGTAGATGCTGTCGAGCACCTCCTGCGTGACCTCGCTGGCCGGGCCGTCGTAGACGATCTCGCCCGCGCGGATGCCGACGACGCGCTGCGCGTAGCCCAGCGCCAGGTCGACGTGGTGGATGTTGATGAGGATGGTGATGCCCATCTCCTCGTTGATGCGCTTGAAGTCGGCCATGACCTGATGCGCCGTCACGGGGTCGAGCGCAGCGACGGGCTCGTCCGCCAGGATGATGGAGGGGTTCTGGTTGAGCGTGCGCGCGAGCGCGACGCGCTGCTGCTGGCCGCCGGAGAGCTGGTCGCAGCGGATGTAGGCCTTGTCGAGGATGCCGACCTTGTCCAGCGCGGCGAGGGCGGAGAGCTTCTGCTCCTTGGTAAACAGGCCCAGCAGCACGCGCACAAAGCCCATATCCGGCACCATCGAGGTCAGCACGTTCTTGAGCGCGGTGGCGCGGGTCACGAGGTTGAAGGATTGGAAGATCATGCCGATCTTGCGGCGGAAGCGGCGCAGCGCCTTGCCGGAGAGCTTCATGACGTCGGTACCGTCGACGGTCAGCTCGCCCTCGGTGATGTCGATCATGCGGTTGATCGTGCGGATGAGCGTCGATTTGCCCGCGCCGGAGAGGCCGATGATGGCGACGAACTCGCCCTGCTCAAACTTGAGGCTTACATCCTTGAGGCCCTTGACGCCGTTGGGATATGTTTTGGAGACATGCTTGAATTCGATCAAAGGGGACACATCCTTTGCTTGGTATTTGTGTGGAGGCTTTCCAAAAAACGGGCGGCTTCCGCTTGGAAGCCGCCCGCGCGGGGAGCGGTTACTGCGCAACCTTCAGCGCAGCGCGCGCGCCGTCGTAATCGGAATCGGTCGCGACAGCGTAGCCGGTGTGGCTGTACACGCTGAAGATCTCCTGGCCTTCCGGCGTGTTGATGACGTTGATCAGGGCGTTCTGCATCGCCGCGATGAACTCCGGATTGTAGACGGCCGGGTTCGCCTTGGTGATGGAAACGGTGTCGTTGTAGATGCCCGGGGTGACGCCGATGACATTGAGCTCGTTCCAGATGGAATCCTCACGGCCCATGCCCTGCTTGCCGGTCTCGTCCGCCTGATCGATCGGCAGCGTCCAGGCCGCCTCATAGTCGTTGCGGCCGTCCGCGTAGCAGACGATGATGTCGACCGCCTCGGCCGCCGCCTGCGCGAAGGCCTCGCCGTAGCCGGAGAGGGTCACGGCGCTGGGCAGATCGGTCAGCTTCTTGCCGTAGTTGTCCTGCAGCCAGAGGGTCGGGTAGATGTAGCCCGCGGAGGAGGAGTTCTTGAGCACGGCCCAGTTGGCCTTCTCAAGATCAGGGAGCGGTAGAAGGTGACCTCCGGGCCGTTCTTGAGGGTCTTGTTGGCCTCGCCGTTCCAGGTCGTCGGGTCGGTGCTGTCGTTGGACAGGCCGGCGCGGGTGGCGGTCAGGATGACCTCGACCTCGTCGCTGTACAGGGCGTAGGTGCCGCCCGGCAGCCAGCCGATGTCGATGGTGCCGGCGGCCATGGCCTCGCCGGTCGCCTCATAGCTGGTGCCCACGGAGATCTCGATGTCCTTGACATCGTAGCCCTGGTTCAGCAGCTCGGCCTTGAGCAGCTCCGGCAGGTTCTTGGTGCCGGTGATGATGACGTCCGCATCCTTGGAGGGGACGAACTGGAGGGTCAGCTTGTCCATGGCGACGGTGTCGGCCAGGGCGCTGACGCAGGCGATGCAAAGCAGCAGCGCCAGGGCGAGGGAAAGCAGCTTCTTCATTGGAAAAAACCTCCTCAATGGAATGACACAAAAGTGACATGTTGACCTGTACAGTATAGCACAGTCGGCGCCGTAAAGGAAAGAGGAAAAGGAAATATTTTGCATTTATAAGGAACAAACGCCCCTGAGGGAGGCCGCTGCCGCGTTCGGGCGAAGGCTTCGGGGCCCAAAGGCAGAATTTCCTTGGGGGAAAAGGCGCGCATGCCTTGATGTTTTGCGCCGGTTTCGCTATAATGGGGGCTTGTGCGGGGCGCTTCGGCTGCGGCGGGCGGCGCCCGGGAAAAGCAGGGAAAAAAGAGGTATCGACATGAAAATACGGGAGTTTGTGCGGGGCATGACGCGCCCGCGCATGGGGAGAAGGCTCGTTTCGCTCCTGCTGAGCGTGGAGATGATGGGCGTGTGCGTCGCGGTCTTTGACCGCATCGCTCTGGGCACGGATCCCTGCTCGACGATGAATCTCGGGCTGAGCCGGCTGACCGGCCTCTCCTTTGGCACCTGGCAGCTCACGCTCAACGCGCTGCTGATGCTGATCGTGCTGCGGTTCGATGTGGGGCGCATCGGCGCGGGCACGCTGGCCAACATGGTGCTCATCGGCTACACGGCGGATTTCGTCATGGCGGTGCTCGACCGCTTCCCCGCGCTGCTGACGCTGACGCTTTGCATGCGCCTGGCGGTGTTCGTGCCGACGATGCTGCTGTTTCTGCTTGCGGCGTCGGTGTATATGGCCGTCGACCTGGGCGTGGCGCCCTACGACGCCGTGCCGCAGATCCTCGCGGCGCATGCAAACCGCCTCTCCTTCCGCGCGATCCGTGTCTGCTGGGACGTGGGCGTGATGCTGATCGGGTTTGCGCTGGGCTCGACGGTCGGCCTGACGACCGTGGTGACGGGCTTTTGCCTGGGCCCGGTGATTGCTGCTGTGACGGAGCGAATGAAGGGATTTTATGGGGAAGCTTGAAAACGATCTGGGCCGGGACGACATCTCCCGGCTCGTTGTGCGCATGGCGCTGCCGAGCATGGCCGCGCAGTTTGTCAGCGTGCTTTACAGCATCGTCGACCGCATGTACATCGGCCATATCGCCGAGGGCGGCGCCCTCGCGCTGGCGGGCGTGGGCATCTGTGGCCCGGTGGTGACGATGGCGGGCTCGGTCGCCTTCCTCATCGCCATCGGCGGCGCGCCGCTGATGAGCATGCGCATGGGCGAGGGACGGGAGGACGAGGCGGCGCGCATCCTCAAAACCTGCCTGACGATGCTGGTGATCGCGTCCGCGCTGCTCCTTGCGCTGCTGCTGCCGCTGCGCGGGCCGATGCTGCGCCTCTTCGGCGCGAGCGAGACGACCTACCCCTACGCCGAAGCGTATTTTACCGTCTACATCAGCGGCACGCTCTTTTCGCTGCTCTCCACCGGCCTCAACCAGTTCATCATCGCGCAGGGCTTCGCGAAGACGGGCATGAAGCTGGTGATGCTGGGCGCGGGGCTCAACATCCTGCTCGATCCGCTGCTCATCTTCGTCTTCGGCCTGGGCGTGCGCGGCGCGGCGGCGGCGACCGTGCTCTCCCAGATGGCCAGCGCGGCCGGGGCGCTGCTCTTTCTGACGGGAAGCCGCGCGCCCGTGCGCGCCGCGTTTGCCTGGCCCGAGGCGCGCATCGTCCGGCGCGTGCTGACGCTGGGCTTCGCGCCGTTTTTCATCATCGCGGTCGACAACGTGATGATCATCGCGCTCAACGCCGTGCTCGGGCGCTACGGCGGCGCGGCGGAGGGCGACGCGCTGATCACCTGCGCGACGATCGCCCAGAGCTTCATGCTCGTGGTCACGATGCCGCTGGGCGGCATCTCCGGCGGCACGCAGACGATCCTCGCCTTCAACTACGGCGCGATGAAGATGGACCGCGTCCGCGAGGCGCAGCGCAAGATCGTCCGCCTCTGCGTGCTCTATACGCTGGTCATGTTCCTGCTCGCGCGCCTGGCGGGGCCGCTGTTCGTGCGCCTGTTCACAAGCGACGCGCAGCAGCTGGCGCTCTCCGCCTGGGCGATCCGCGTGTGTACGCTGGCGATCATCCCGCTGGGCGTGCAGTATGAGCTGGTGGACGGCTTCACGGCGCTGGGCCAGATGCGCCTCTCCTTCACGCTCTCCTTCTTCCGCAAGCTCATGTATTTCATCGCCCTCTTCGCTTTGCCGGCGCTCTTTGGCGCGCGCGCCGCGTTCTACGCGGAGCCGGTCTCCGATGTGCTCGGCCCGGTCTTCACCGTGCTCGTGCATCGCGCGGTGATGGAGAAGGTGCTGATGCGGCAGCCCGGTCGGCCGGAGACATGACCGGGAGCGCGCTGTACGCCTCGCTGTCCGGAGTCGATGCTTCATAAGCCCCTTGCCATCTTCGTGCTGTTCATGCTATGATACAAAAAAACCGGGAGGAGGAGCACCGCGATGAAAGAGGATATCCCGCAGTTTCTGAGAGACGAGCTGCTGCGCCAGTACGGCGAGGTGGACGCGGAGCGCATCGCGCAGGGCTATGCCGCCCGGCGCGCGACGACGCTGCGCGTCAACCGGCTCAAGGCCGGGCCGCAGGCCGTGCGCGAGGCGCTGAAGGAAGCGGGCATGGAGACGCAGGCCGTGCCGTGGAGCGGCGATGCGCTCGTGCTCCCGGAAGCGCGCGGGGAGGCCGTGACGGCGCTGCCGCTTTACGAGCGGGGCGAGATCTACCTGCAGAGCCTGTCCTCGATGATTCCGCCGCTGCTGCTGGGCGCGCAGCCGGAGGAGAATATCCTCGACATGGCCGCCGCGCCGGGCGGCAAGACGACGCAGATCGCCGCGCTGACGGGCAACCGCGCGATGATCACGGCCTGCGAGCGAAACGCCGCGCGCGCCGAAAGGCTGCGCTTCAATCTCGCGCGCCAGGGCGCCTCGCGCGTCTCCGTCATGAACATCGACGCGCGCCAGCTCGACGATCTCTTCGCGTTTGACCGGATCCTGCTGGACGTGCCCTGCTCCGGCAGCGGCACCGTGCAGCTGCATGAGCGCTCCCGCGCGCGCTTTGACAGGGAGACCCTCGCCCGCGTGACCAAAACGCAGGAGGCGCTGCTTCTCAAGGCGCTTCGCCTGCTCAGGCCCGGGCACGAGATGATCTATTCGACCTGCTCCGTGCTCGACCAGGAGAACGGCGAGATGGTGCGCCGCGCCGCCGCGCGCGCGGGAGCGGAGGTCGTCCCGCTGGAGCTGACCGGCTTCGAGGACGTGCCGCGGCTTCCGGTCAGCGTGCCGGGCACGCTGTGCGTCTGCCCGGATGCGCGCTACGAGGGCTTCTTCGTGGCGAAGCTGCGCAGAAAGAGGAAATGAGGCTGCTTTTGCGCGCTGAATTCCATATTGAAATGAGGTGTTCCCATGCGGCTTGAAACGCAGCGCCTGCTTCTGCGCCCCTTTACGGAGGCGGACGCGGAGGATCTCTACCGCTATGCCAGCGATCCCGAGGTCGGCCCGCGCGCCGGCTGGGCGCCGCATACGAGCGTCGAGGACAGCCGGACGGTCATCCGCGAGATCCTCTCCGATCCCCAGAACTGCGCCGTCGTGCTGCGGGAGACGGGCGAGGTCATCGGCAGCGTCGGCGTGATGCGCGAGGGCAGAGGCACGACGGAGATCGCCGCGGACGAGGCGGAGCTCGGCTACTGGATCGGCCGCCCCTTCTGGGGGCAGGGGCTGATTCCCGAGGCCGTGCGCGCGCTGCTGGCGTATTGCTTTGAGACGCTACGTTGCAGCGCCGTTTGGTGTGGCTATTACGAGGGCAACGCGCAGTCCAGGCGCGTGCAGGAGAAATGCGGCTTCCTCCCCCATCACACGGTCGAAAACAAGGCCGACCGCACGGGCGCGCTGCACACCGAGCATATCAATCTGCTGACCCGCGCGCGCTGGGAGGCGCTTTTTCGGGAGGAAGGCCCGCGCTGAACCGGCATGATGCCGGCCCCTCGCCGACGAAGGGATACAAATGCCGTTGTTCTGTGCCCGAGGCCGAAGCAGGGCAGAAGGATTTCCATAGCAAACCGGCATGATGTCGGCCCCTCGCCGACAAGGTTCAGCAAATCTTGAAGCTCTGTGCCAGAGTGTGAAGGGATTTACACAACAAAAGACGGCCCGCGTCTGGCTTGACAGAGGCGGGCCGAAAGCGTACAATGTAGGCAGGCAGGAGGCCGTTTGCTTGCGGTCTCTCCCCTAATGGGTTAAGGGTAAAGAACCGCCGTGCAGTTGCAGCTGCGCGGCGGTTCGCATTTATCTGTCGTTTCTATGGCTTGCCAGAATGAGCAAGGAGAGAATCGTCAGAAAGATCATGATCATCTCATAATCCGACATACGATCATCCTCCCTTCTTCAGTACGCGCTTGAAGGGAGAAACCACCGGCAGCACCTGCCTGTCTACATGGCGTTATCATACCATGAGGAGGGGCGGCTGTGCAAGGAGATTCGGGGGAAGATGAAAAAAGACGGCCCGCGTCTGGCTTGACAGAGGCGGGCCGAAAGCGTACAATGTAGACAGGCAGGAGGCCGTTTGCTTGCGGTCTCTCCCCAAACCGTGGTTTAGGAATAGGGAACCGCCGCACAGCTGCAACTGCGCGGCGGTTCGCATTTATCTGTCGTTTCTTCTGCTTGCCAGGATGAGCAAGGAGAGAATCGTCAGAAAGATCATGCCTGCCTACATGAACATAGAATCCCACAGATAACGGCTCCGGGCAAGCTGGCTTTGCGGCTGCGGCGTGTTTTCCCGCTTGACAAGCCCCCTTAAACCCGCTACAATAATATGCAAATCGCACATCGCTTTTTTGAAAGGCAATGACGGAACAAAGACGCGAAATCTGACCCTCAGAGAGCCGGCGCCCGGTGCGAGCCGGCGGCAGATGAGCGGGATAACTCACTCCTGAGCCGCCCGTGTGACAAGCGCGGGACGAACTGCCGCGTTAAGGCACAGAGGGTTTCCGCGCCGGCGCTGCGCGAGCGCGCGGAGACTGAATCAGGGTGGTACAGTGTGGCAATTCAGGCCTCGCCCCTGCGAAAAGCAGGTGCGAGGTCTTTTCTTATCCTCCGCGGATGGCCGGAGGGAAACCCACTTGAGCTAAGGGAGGAAAACGACAATGGGCATGACCATGACACAGAAGATCCTCGCGCGCGCCGCGGGGGTTGAGCGCTGCCGCGCCGGCGAGCTGCTCATGTGCAAGCTGAACCTTGTGCTGGGCAACGACATCACCGCGCCCGTGGCGATCAATGAGTTTGAGAAGATGGGCGCGACGAAGGTGTTCGACCCGGCGAAGATCGCGCTGGTGCCGGATCACTTCGTCCCCAACAAGGATATCAAGTCCGCGACGATGGCCAAGCAGATGCGCGAATTCGCGCGCGCGCAGAAGATCGTCAACTACTTCGAGGTCGGCCGCGTGGGCATCGAGCATGCGCTCCTGCCGGAGCAGGGCCTCGTCGCGCCGGGCGAGGTCATCATCGGCGCGGACAGCCACACCTGCACCTATGGCGCGGTCGGCGCGTTCTCCACGGGCGTCGGCTCCACGGACATGGCTGTGGGCATGGCGACCGGCGAATGCTGGTTCAAGGTGCCGGAGGCGATCAAGGTCGTGCTCAAGGGCAAGCTGAAGCCCTGGGTCAGCGGCAAGGACGTCATCCTCCACCTCATCGGCGAGATCGGCGTGGATGGCGCGCTCTATCAGTCCCTCGAGTTCACCGGCGAGGGCGTGAAGGAAATCAGCATGGACGGCCGCCTGACCATCGCGAACATGGCCATCGAGGCCGGCGCGAAGAACGGCATCTTCCCGGTCGACGACATCTGCCGCGCGTATCTGGCGGAGCGCGTTGACCGCGAGTGGACGGCCTTTGAGCCGGACGAGGACGCGGAGTACAGCCGCGTCGTGACCATCGACCTCGATGAGCTCGACCTGACCGTCTCCCTGCCGCATCTGCCGGAGAACACGAAGCCCGCGCGCGAATGCGCCGACAAGACGATCGACCAGGTCGTCATCGGCAGCTGCACCAACGGCCGCATCAGCGACATGCGCGTCGCCGCGCAGATTCTCAAGGGTCACAAGGTGAACGAGAACGTCCGCTGCATCGTCATCCCTGGCACACAGCAGGTCGTCAAGAGCTGCCTCGCCGAGGGCCTCGCCGACATCTTCGTCGACGCCGGCGCGATCTTCACAATGCCGACCTGCGGCCCCTGTCTGGGCGGCTTCTGCGGCGTTCTGGCCGACGGCGAGCGCGCCGTCTCCACGACCAACCGCAACTTCGTCGGCCGCATGGGCCACACCGGCAGCGAGGTCATTCTTTCCAGCCCGGCCGTCGCGGCCGCTTCCGCGATTCTGGGCCGCGTTGCGACGCCCGAGGAGGTGCTTTAAGCCATGAACGTTCAGTCTACCGTCATCAAATACGGCGATCACGTCGACACCGACGTCATCATCCCCGCCCGCTACCTCAACACCACCGATCACGCCGAGCTGGCCTCCCACTGCATGGAGGATCTGGACAGCGGCTTCAAGAAGAAGCTCGAGGCGAGCAAGATCATCGTCGCGGGCCGCAACTTCGGCTGCGGCTCCTCCCGTGAGCATGCGCCCATCGCCATCAAGGCCAGCGGCGTGCAGCTCGTCATCGC
>SFFC01000083.1 GCA_004556985.1 Clostridiales bacterium
AGCGCTTGAAGTAAAAGCTGAGGAAATGGCTAAGAAGTATGATTGTCCCTTTGTGGATAATGAAATGCCTTATGGAAGAGTCCCGCAGGGACATCCGGTAATCGTGGATTATTTCTATCATGAGGAAATCCGTGGGACAGAAAATACAGGAAAAAGAAATTGTTAATCAGAAATTTATTGCTGCGGTGCATTCGTATTTTGCCTCGCTTCAAACGCACAATTCCAGTTTGTCGAACAGATACGAGGGCGCATTTCTATACGGGTCAAGCCCCGTATGTGTGCTCTGCGAAACAGAAGGCGCTGCCTCTCATGGCTTGATTTCGCCATTTTGAGACAGCGCCCCTTTTGTCGGCGATCTGAAATTGGCTCCCCAGCCACTTTTTTGATCAAAACCGGCATGATGCCGGTTGCATTTCCGACCAAGTGATGCAAGTCCCATGGCTTTGAGGCCGAGTCCGAAGCTTTGCAGAGAGACTTTCAGAGTAGAGTAAAAAGTATATTTGCGAACGAAAACGCCGGCCATCGCCCGTCTATACAGGCGAACTCCCACAGAGGAGACGCACGCGTGAAAACGCGCGAAGGAACGAATCGGGCGATGAGCGTGCCCAGCGGGCCCGGGGCGCTTCATCCCCAAGGAGGACATACAAATGGACAACACCCACATGAGCATTGAGGAGATGATCGACGCCTACGGCGACGAGCTGCTTCGGCTGTGTACGCTGTATCTGGGCGACAGGCAGCTCGCGGAGGACGCCTTTCAGACTGCCGTCATCAAGGCGTGGCGGCATCTGAATACCTTTCGCGGGGAGAGCAGCCTCAAGACCTGGCTCTTTCGCATCGGGGTCAACGTCTGCCGGGATACGCTCCGCTCCGGCTGGTTTCGCCTGCGCAGGCGCTGCGAGCCGCTCGACGCGCTCGCGCTTTCGCAAGGCGCGCCGCAGTCCGAGGCGGCGGGCGAGGTCACGCAGGCCGTGCTCGCCCTGCCGGGCAAATACCGCGAGGTGATCGTGCTCTACTACTATGAGGATATGAAGATTCGGGAGATCGCGGCCACGCTCCATCTCCCGGCGAACTCGGTATCGACCCGCCTGCGGCGCGCGAGGGCGCTGCTGGGCGAGGCGCTGAAAGGAGAGATCGAGGCATGAAAAAGGAAACGGTTTCGCGGCAGCTGCGCGAGGGCATGCGCGGCGTGCGCGTCTCCCCGCAGCTGCGGGGACAGGTGCTCTCGGCGGCGCGGGGAAGGAGCCCTCGGATGAGCAGGGGCTTTTCGGCAGTGCTGGCCGCCGTGCTGCTGCTGGCGGCGCTCAGCGCCGTCGCGCTGGCGGCGGGCCGCGCGGGCATGCTCGACTTCATTGGCCGCTTCCAGGGCGTGGAGATCCCGCCCGACGCGGCGGACTACATCGTCAGCGACACAGCCTCGCTGCGCGTGGGCGGCGCGACGGCCTGCGTCCGCGAGCTCTACTATGACGGACGGACGGTTCGCCTGACGATCGACGTGACGCCCGACACCGCAGACATGCTGCTCCTTGGGCCGGACTGCCGGATGGACGATGCCTGGAGCTTCCTGACGCAGAGCGGTCAGGGCGGGGAAGCGGAGGCGCGCACCGTGCTGGACGTCTATCAGGAGCGGGGCTATGCCTCCGCGTGGCGCGTCAACGTCTCTACGCAGGAGGAGGCACAGGGCACAGCCGGGGGCTGGCTCGACTATGCGCTTGGCGAGGACGGAACGCTGACGCTCTGCAAGCAGCAGTTGTTTGAGGATGACCGGGCGCAGCGCGAGGTGACGCTTCGCCTCTCCCTGACGCCGCTGGATATTATCTCTGGCAGCGAGGACGAAGACCATGCCGCTTCCGGCGAGCTGACGCTTCCGCTGACTGCGGCTGTCGACCCCTCTGCCGCGCCCGCCGAGGAGGGGAGCCGCTCGGGAGTCCATGTGAGCGAGGAGCCCGTGCTGTTTTCGGACTGTGGCGTGCGCGTCGACCGCCTGCTCATCGAGGAAAAGCCGCAGGAGCTCTACGCGACGATCGAATACACGGTCGTGGATCCCGCGCTGTTCGCGCAGCAGGAGGGCGGGCTGTGGTTTGAATTCATCGACCCGGCCTCCACGGCGAACACGCCGTCCGAACAGCGGCTGACGGCGGGCATGACCGCGACGGGCGAAGTCGTGCCGCTTGATGGCAATGCCGGAACCGCCACGCGCTATGTCCAGCGGGAGACGCTGGGCAAAAGCGAGCTGCGCGGCAGCTACACGCTGCGCGCCTTCAACTGCTGGAGCAAGGAGCGCTTTGAGACGCACGAGCTGTCCCTGCAGCGCGCAACGCAGGAGAACGCGGGCGGAGAACAATAACCTGCCATGGATCATCAGCGGCTGTCGGGCCCACGCCCGGCAGCCGCTTTCTCTGTCGTTCTTCATTCAATGGATATTGTTTCATGCCGTTTTTCTGCTATAATGGTTTTAGGATCGAAAAGGAGAAGAACAGCCATGTATACAATGATTGTCGTGGATGACGAGCAGGAAATCCGGCGCGGTTTCTGCAGCTATTTTCCCTGGGCTGAGCTGGGCTTTGAGGTGGTGGCCGACTTTTCCGGCGCGCAGCAGGCAGATGAGTTCCTCAAGGGGTACAGGGTCGACGTGCTGGTCACGGATATCCGGATGCGGGGAATGAGCGGCCTGGAGCTGATCGAGTCCATGCGCAGCAGGGGAGACACCTCGCGCGTCGTCGTCATCAGTGGTTACCGTGATTTCGAATATGCACGCCATGCGATGCGCCTGGGCGTGAAGCACTACATCGTCAAGCCCATGAAATTCGCCCAGATTTCCGAGGTGTTCACCGCAATCCGTCAGGAGCTGGATGCACAGGGGCAGAAGGGCGGCAGCGAGGCTGGTCTCACCGCTGAAGCCCCCAAAAACGACATTGTCCATCGGGTAAAAACCTATGTGCATCAGCACTACGAGGACGCCACGCTGGAGCAGGCGGCAAAATCCGTTGGCATGAATCCCTATTATCTGAGCAGCTATTTTCATCAACAGACGGGGGAAAAATTTATCGATTACGTCTTCCGGGCGCGGATGAAGGAGGCTGCCCGGCTGCTTCTGCGCTCCGAGCTGCGCATCAACGAGGTGGCTTCCCTGGTCGGCTACACGACAGCAAACAGCTTTTCCCGCGCGTTTCGCCAGTACCACGGCATGACCCCCAAGGAATACAGGCTGGAGCATGGGAGGGATGACGCATGAACGGAGCAAACGAAAGGACGGGAAGTACCGTCAATCGCCGCTTCTTTCGAATCGAGGCGCTGAATCTCTTCAAGGCCGTGCTTCTCCCGCTGCTCATTCTCGGCCTGGCCGTCGGCATCACCAACAACCGAATGATGAACAGGGAGATCGACGGACACTATCAGAGCAAGATCGACTACATTTCCGAGCGAATGAACAGCCTGACGATCGATATCGAGCGGCTCACCTACAGCCTGACGACCAACCCCGCCGTGACCGTCCGCCTCAAATCCGCCATGCAGAACGCCGGCGAGGAGGGCATCAAATCGGAGGAATATGCCGTCTATAACGCTGTAATGGATCTGATCTTTGCCACCTGCAGCCGAAATCCCTATATCGAGTCCTTCTATATCTACTTTGAGGCGGGCGGCGAGTCGTTTATCAGCAACGAAAAGCGGCTGACCACGCTCTCTGAGCACGAGGACACGGCGTGGTATGAACTCTATCTGCAGCAGGATCCGTTCGTCAACAAATGGAGCCGCGTCCGCACCATCGAGCGCGAGGGAAAGACCAAGGATGTGCTGACGGTCTTTTCCAGAATCTTTGCCGGCGGCAACGGATCAGACCGCGGCGTGCTTGTACTCAATCTGGACAGGGCGGAGATCAACGCTCTTCTGGATACGCTGGGCGACAGCCGGGACGTATCCATCTGCATCGCCGACGAGGAAGAAAACGTGATCTTCAGCAACGAGGTGTTCTGCAAAACCTATGGCGACTCGCTTCCCGGCTTCTTCCCGGAGTTTCAAAGCGAAGACCCTTCTTTTTTTGACATCCGTCATGACAGCGTCTTCTATACCTGCAGCGACAGGGAGATGTCCTCCTATGGCTGGCACCTGCTCTCCTTCATCTCCGTTTCCGATCTGTACCGATCCTCCAGGCAGATTACGGGCTCGATGGTGCTGATCCTGCTGATCGTCATGATGTTCGGCATCGTCTTTGCCTATCGCATGGCCAAGCAGAACAGCCGGGACGTGATGAAGCTGGAGCATTCCTTCAAGCTGGCGAGAGAGGGCGTCTTCCCTGGGGCGGGCAAGGCCTCCTATTCGCCCTACGGCGCCGCGCTGATGGATCTGATGGATACGTTTCTTGACAAGGAATATCGGAAGGTCCGCTCCGCGGACAGGCGCCATCACATCAAGCTGCTGGAGCTGCAGGCCCTCCAGGCACAGCTGAACCCGCATTTTCTCTTCAACACCATGACCACCATCCAGTGGAAGGCCATCGCGCTGACGGGCGGCAGCAACGCCGCCAGCGAGATGCTGGAAAACCTCTCCGACATTCTCCACTATGTGCTGGACAACGGCGTCGCGCCGGCGCGGCTGGACGAGGAGCTGATGATCACGGACAGCTACGTCTCCATCCAGAAAATCCGCTACGCCGGAGAATTTGAATACGCAGTCCACTGCGACGAGCACCTCTATGACCGCCGGGTGATGCGCATGCTCCTGCAGCCGCTGGTCGAAAACAGCATTTCCCATGGCATGCGCGGAAACGGGGAGACCCTCCACGTGGATGTGGAGATCTCCTGCCCTGAGGATATGCTGCTCATCTGCGTGCGCGACGATGGACAGGGGATGGACAAGGAGCTCCTCGCCCAGGTTCGCGAGGGGCTCAAGGGCGCCAAGACGAAGAACGGGAAGCACATCGGCTTGTACAATGTCAGCAAGCGCGTGGAGCTGACCTACGGGGCGGAATACGGCGTGGATATCGACAGCAGAGAGGGCGAGGGCACCTGCATCAGGATTCGCCTGCCGCTGGACAGCACGGCTCCCGACGAAGCGGTCTGATCGTTCAGATATACAGAATTCTGAACATTTCTTTGTAAAATGCACATCAGATGGGAAACGGACTGGAGATGAATTGACAAAAGCCGGAGCGGTAAAGTAACATGTTTTCAACAACAGGCGAGAGAAGCCTGCATCACAGAGGGAGGATCCTGTTATGAAAAAGCTGCTCGTTACCCTGCTGACCCTGGCGCTGATTGCCATGGCCTGCACCGCCTCCGCCGCATCCTACAACCTGATGTTCAGCCACACGCTGACGGAGAACGACCCGTATCATCAGGCGTTTCTCAACTGGGCCGACGCCGTCAAGGAGCGCACCAACGGCGAGCTGACCATCGATGTCTACGCCAACGCGCAGCTCGGCGCTGAGGAGGACGTTCTGGAGCAGGCGCGCATGGGCGCCAATATCGGTCATAACACCGACTTTGCCCGCCTTGGCAACTACGTCGCCGAGCTTTCCTGCTTCAATGGCCCGTACATGCTCGAGAGCATCGACGAGGTAAAGGCCGTCAAGGAGCTTCCGATCTTCCAGGAATGGGAGAAGCGCCTGGCGGATGAATTCGGCATCAAGATTCTCTCCTTCGCCTATGTGCAGGGCTACCGCAACGTGATCTGCAACCAGCCCGTCCACAACCCCGAGGAGCTCGGCGGCATGAAGCTGCGCACGGCCGGCGCGCCGATCTGGCAGGAATCCATCCGCGCGATTGGCGCGACGCCGGTCTCCCTGGCCCGCTCGGAGATCTACTCCGCCGCGCAGACCAAGGCCATCGACGGCCTCGAGGACGTGTACACCGCCTACGCCAACGCGCAGCTTGACGAGGTGCTCAAGGTCGTCTCCGAGACCCACCACATCTACCTGATCAACGTCAGCGTCTGCTCCGCCGCCTGGTTTGACAGCCTGCCCGAGGAGTACCAGAAGATTCTGGTCGAGGAAGCGGACAACGCCGGCTACGCCGTCTCCCAGTCCATTCAGGACAATGCGGATGCCGTGCGCGCGCAGCTGATCGAATCCGGCGTCACCGTGATTCCGACCGAGGAGATCGACATCGAAGCCTTCAAGGCGGCTGGCGAGAAGGCCTATGAGGTTATGGGCATCACCGACGCCAAGAACGCCATCTACGAGGGCCTCGGCAAGAACTAAACCCGCCAAAAATCCGGCAGTGCTCCCCCTTTCGCGCTCCGCCATGGGGAGCACTGCCCTTTTTTGTCCCATTCATGTAATCAGAAAAGGGCGATGCTTCATGAAGAGATTCTATACAGCCGTCTGCACATTGGAAAAATATATTGCCATGACGGGCATTGTGCTGATGACGGTCTTTATTTTTCTGGGTGCCGTGACGCGAACCCTCGGCTGTCCGCTGGGCTGGACGACGGATATGGGCCAGTTCATGCTGGCGTGGGCCACCTTTTTGGCTGGCGATATCGCCTTCCGGGAGGGCCGGCTGGCCAACCTGGATGTCGTGATCGTCCACGTTCCGGTCAAGCTGCAAAAGGCGATTGCCGTGCTGATTTATGCCATCATTGTCGCGTTTATCCTCTGCATGATCTACTTCGGCTCCGTGCTGACCTATACCTCCAGATTCCGCACCTTCAACGGCGTTCAGGGCTTCAGCTATTCCTGGGTGACGCTGGCAATGCCGGTCAGCGGCTTCTTCATGCTGATCACAGCGGTCGTCAGGCTGATCAAAATTCTCCGGTCGGACGATCCCAGGCAAATTTCCAAGATGTAACGCTCTGCGCCTTCCGGCGCATTCACAGACAGATAATCCGGGGTGAAAAACTGATATGTTGGTTGTCTTTATCGCCTTTGTGGTCTTCTTGATCGTCGGTATGCCGATCGCCTTTGCCATCGGCATTTCGGGCGCGCTGTATTTTCTGCAGCACCTGAATCTGCCGGCGACGATCATGGTACAGCTTCCGCTGACCCAGGCGCAGAATTTCTCGCTTCTGGCTGTTCCGCTGTTCATCTTTGCGGGTAATCTGCTCAACTGCGGCGGCACAACCGACCGTCTCGCCAAGTTTGCGGGGATCCTGACGGGCCGCATGCGGGGCGGATATGCGCAGACCAGCGTCGTGCTCTCCACGATGATGGGCGGTGTCTCCGGCTCCTGCATCGCAGACGCAGCCATGGAAGCGCGTCTACTGGGCACGCAAATGAAAAAGGAGGGCTATGCGACGGGCTTCATCGCCTGCAACATTGCCTTTACGGGACTGATTACCGCTACCGTTCCGCCCGGAAATGCCATGATCATCTTTGGCACGACGGGCAACGTATCCATCGGCAAGCTCTTCACCACGGGCATGCTTGTCGGCGTATTCATGATGGTGGTCATGATGGTCACAACCTGGGCCATCTCCTGCCTGCGCGGCTACAAGCCCTCCCGGACAGAAAAAATCCCGCCCCGGGAGATTTGGGCCTCGTTCAAGGAATGCTTCTGGGCCCTGCTCTTCCCGGTCATGCTGCTGGTCGGCATCCGCTTCGGGCTGTTCACGCCCTCCGAGGTGGGCTCCTTTGCCTGCGTCTATGCGATCTTTGTGGGCATTTTCATCTACAAGGAGCTGAATGTGAAGACGTTTATGAAGGCGCTGGAGGACACGGCCAAGGATGTCGGCGCCGTGATGTTCATCATTGCGCTCAGCGCGATCTTCGGCTATGGCGTGCCGATCGACCGCGTGCCGCAGGCCGTCTCCGGCTTCCTCATGGGCATTACGACGAATCAGTCGCTCATCCTCCTGATGATCATCCTGATGCTGAGCCTGGTGGGCATGTTCATGGAGGGCGCGGCCACGATTCTGATTCTGACGCCGATTCTGCTGCCTCTGGCGACGTCCATCGGCATGGATCCCGTGCATTTTGGCATGGTCATGACGACCACCATCAACCTGAGCAACTGCACGCCGCCCGTGGGTCTGTCCATGTATACGGTAAACTCCATTCTGGGCTGCTCGCTGAATGAATACATGAAGGAGATGGTTCCCTGGCTGATCACCTTCCTCATCGCCGTGCTGTTCGTCGCCTATTGTCCCGGCGCGTTCATGTGGCTGCAAAACCTGCTGTACTAAGGGAGAGGAACCATCATGCATACTGTAACACTCTGCAACGGCGTGGCGATGCCGGCTGTCGGCTATGGCACCTGGCGGACGCCTAACGAGACGGTCGGCGGGCTCGTTGAGACGGCCATTCGGGCGGGCTACCGCCATCTGGACACCGCCGCCAAATATGCAAACGAGAGCGGCGTCGGCGACGGAATCCGCGCCTGCATCGATCAGGGAATTGTCTGTCGCGAGGATCTTTTCGTGACGACGAAGGTTTGGAACGCGGACAGAGGCTATGGCAGAACGATTCGGGCGTTTGAGACCTCCATGCAGCAGCTGGGACTCAGGACGCTGGATCTGTATCTGATCCATTGGCCGGCAGCCTCCCAGCAATACGACTGCTGGAAGGCGCTGAACACGGAAACCTGGCGCGCGCTGGAGGATCTGTACAAGGCCGGCCGCGTGCGCGCAATCGGCGTATGCAACTTCAAGCCGCATCATCTCCTTCCGCTGCTGGACACCTGCGAGATTGCGCCGATGGTCAACCAGATTGAGCTTCATCCGGGCATGACGCGCGCGGACGAGATCGCTTTCTGCCAGGAAAACGGGATCACGGTTCAGGCCTGGAGCCCGCTGGGCACCGGGCGCATGGTCGAAAACCCGGAGATTCAGGCGGTCGCGGCCCGTTATGGCCGCACGCCTGCTCAGCTTTGCCTGCGCTGGCTTGTCCAAAAGGGCGTCGTTCCGCTCCCCAAGAGCTGGAATGCCCAGCGCATGGCCGACAATCTGAATCTCTGGGATTTCAAAATCAGCGCGGAGGACTCCGCCGCAATCGACGCAATGCCGTATTTCGGCGGCTCCGGCGAGGATCCGGACAAGGTGATGTTCTGAGCATCGTCTCTTTGCGCCGGCAGAGACAGAAATTCATTGAAGAGGCTGCGATGGATACGCAGCCGAAGGAGGATACAGGGTGAAATTCAGCGCGACCGTCACATTGCAATATCCAACGATCTTTTCCGCCTTTTCCGCGGAGGATTACGTTCAGGGACTTGACTGGATCAGGGACAGCGGTCTCGACGGAGCCGAGCTGTGCATCAGTCATTATCACGGCCTGGATCTGGGGCTGATTCGGGCGCAGCTGCAGGAGCGCGGACTCGGCTGCTCGACGCTCTCAACCGGACAGTCACGCTCGCTCGAGGGGCTCTCTCTGATCGGCGTCACACCGGATATCCGCGAAAAGACGCAGCAGCGGCTCCTTGAGCACATCGACGCGGCCGCCTATCTGGGCAGCAGGGTCACAATCGGCCTGCTGCGCGGTCTGGGCAGCGCAGCCTCCGCCGACCGGGATCTGCGGGAGCTTGCAGAGGCCATGAAGCCCATCATCGACCACGCGGACAGGCGCGGCGTAACCCTCTGCCTGGAGGCCATCAACCGCTATGAAACGGCGCTGCTCAATTCAGCCGAAGCTGCCATGGACTTCATCGAAAACGGACTCGGAAATCCGGATTGCGTCGGCATTCTCTGGGATCTGTTCCACGCCAATCTGGAGGACGCAGATCTCTGCGCCTGCATCGATCTAATGGGAAAAAAGCTCGCCCATGTGCATCTGGCGGATTCCAACCGCATGTTCCCGGGCTATGGGCATACGGACATGAAGGGGATTCTCAAAGCGATCAAGGAGAGCGGATATACCGGCTACGCCTCCTTCGAATGCCTGAACCTGCCGGACAGGGAAACCGTTCTGCGGGAAACCGGCCATTGGGTCGACTCCATCCGTCAGCTTTAACGCGGCTCCCGCCGGCATCGTCGTCCTCTCCATATCAATGCGCCCCCGGCGTGCAGCGCTGCTTTCGCGCTGCACGCCGGGGGCGTGCCTTT
>SFFC01000084.1 GCA_004556985.1 Clostridiales bacterium
GACAACCTGCCCGAGGCGCAGCTGCTGCCCGAGCGGGAGGAGACGGCGCGCAGCGCTGAGGAGATGAGCGACGTCGTCTCCTATGTGCTCTATCACGCCGGATGGCCGGGGAAATACCAGGTGATCATGGAGGACGCGATCGTAACAGGTACGGGCGTGGCGGAGGTCTTCTGGGACGACGAGGCGGAGGATGGAGAGGGCATGGTGAACGTGCTCGCCTGGCACCCGGAGGACTTCTATCCCGACCCGGCGGTCGAGAATTTGCAGGACGGGCGAGCCTGCTTCAAGGTCACGCACACGACGGTCGATTGGGTGGAGGCGCACTACCCGCACGCGAAGGGATACGTCGGCGAGGATCGCAGCCTCCCCTGGCAGGAGGGGCTGGGCGAGGACACGCCGCAGGACGACGCGCGCACGACGCTGATCGAATTCTGGTACAAACGCTACGACGCGAACAGCCGGAGCACGAGCGTACACATGGCGCAGATGGCGGGCGGCGCGCTGCTTTACAGCACGGAGCTGGGCTTTGGCGGCGCGGACAGGGCGGCCTACGCCGACGGCGTCTACGCGCACGGGCAATATCCCTTCACGCTCTACAAATTCCGGCACGTCTGGCGCAGGCCGTTCGGAACGGGCCTGATTCACGACTACCGGGAGACGCAAGGCGCGATTGACCGATACACCAAATACATCGACGACAACGCGCGCCAGTCGAGCATCCAGCGCCACTTCATCCGAAGGGGGAGCGGGATCAACGCCGAGGACGTCGCGGACATGCGCAAGACGATCATCGAATGGGAGGGGAGCGACATCCGCGAGGTGCTGCAGACCGTGCAGGCGCAGCCGCTGAGCGGGCAGGTCTACGAGATGATGACGTATTTGGCGGACTCGATGAAGCAGGACTGCGGGCAGAACCAGTTCACGCGCGGCGAGGCGGGCCTGGGCGTGACGGCGGCCTCGGCGATCGAGGCGCTGCAGAACGCGGGCAACAAGATCACGCGATGGCACACGGAGATCTTCAAGGACGCATTCAGGGAGATGGTCGAGCAGATCATCTGGGTGCTCAGCGAATACCTGGAGCCCGGGCGGACGCTGCGCATCGTCGGCGGCTGGGACTCGACCGGACGAATGCGCGACCGGCTGGTGACGCTGATCGCGCCGGGCGCGGAGGGCGCGGGGCTGATGCGGCCGGCCTATGCCGTGCGCGTGCAGGTTCAGAAGAACAACCCGCTGCAGATTCAGGCGGACAACGAATTCCTGCAGCAGGTCGTCGAGGTCTGCGCGAAGGCCGGTCAGCCGATGCCGCCGGAGACGGTCGTGCGGCTAATGGAGGGCTACCGGACGAAGAACAGCGTGCTCGCCGCGCTGGAGGAAAACAGCCGCACGGCGCAGCTGATCGCGCAGCTGCAGGCCGAGAACGAGGCGCTGCGAAGGGAGGTGATGCCCTTGGACGAGGCGATGGCAGCCCTGTGAGCAAGAGAAGAAAGGAGAGAGGAGACGGACATGAAGGAAGAACGGATCGACGCGCTGCCCACGGATGAGAGCACGATCAGCGCGCAGCTGCTGATGGCGCCGGAGGCGGAGGAAGCGACGGAAGACGCCGCGCCTGAGGCGGCCCCGGACGCGGCACAGGAGGAGGCCGGGACGATCGGCGTCTATCGCGAGGCGATGGAGCGGCTGATGGAGGACGGCTGGACGACGGAAGAGCTGCAGGCGATGGCGGCGGACGAGGACGTGCTCGGCGCGCTCATGCAGGGCGAGACGCTCGGGCGCGCGGCGACGGCCTACCTGCGCCGGGGCGCGCAGCGGACGGCGAAAAAGCGCGGCGTGCCGACCTTCCGCGCGGCGGCGACGGCGGAGATGAACACGGGCGACCCGATCGCACAGATGAGCGACGAAGAATTCGCGGCGTTTTCCCGCCGGGCGAAGGAGGCGGCGCTCGCCGGGCTGAAGGTGCGCCTGTGACAAGAGGACGAAGGGAACCCCATTAAGGGAGAAAAGGAGAGAGAAACATGGCTTACACGAACGCGAACACCAACATGACGACGAGCGCGGGCATCGCGCCGTCGCTGCAGACCTACTACAACCGCACGCTGCTGCAGAGCTTCGAGCCGGAGCTCGTGCACCTGCAGTTCGGCGAGGTATACCCGATGCCGCAGAACAACGGCATGGTGATGAACATGCGCAAGATCGTTCCGCTGGAGGCGAAGACGACCGAGCTTTTGGAGGGCAACCCGGGCGACGGTACGCTGCTCTCGGAGACGCAGGTGACCGTGCCGCTCAAGCAGTACGGCGATTACAGCAATTTCTCGGATCTCTTCGATCTGGCGAACATCGACTGCAACCTGACGCGCAAGGTCGAGCTCTTCGCCAACGCGGGCGCGCGCTCGATCGACGCCGTGGCGAGGGATGAGCTGGCGACCTGCACGAACGTCATCTACGCCGGCGGCAAGACGGGCCGCAGCGCGCTGACGAGCGCCGACAAGCTCAGCAGCGTCGAGCTGCGCAAGGCGGCAAAGATGCTCAAGAAGGCGAACGCGCAGCGCTTTAACGGCTACTACGTCGCCATCGTCGGGCCGGAGACGATCTACGACCTGCAGGACGACGAGAACTTCATCAAGGTCAGCCAGTACTGCGACAGCGAGAACATCTACACCGGCGAGGTCGGCAGGCTCTTCGGCATCCGCCTGGTCGAGACGAGCGAGGCGAAGATCTTCGAGGGCGCGGGCGCGAGCGGCGCGGATGTCGCAAGCATCATCGTGCTGGGCAAGTACGCCTACGGCGTGACGAGTTGGAAGGGCGCGAAGCCGCGCGTGATCATCAAGCCCTCGGGCAGCGCGGGCACCGCGGACCCGCTCGACCAGATCAGCTCCGTCGGCTGGAAGATGGACGGCTTCGGCGTCAAGCTGCTCCAGCCGGAATACGCGGTGCGCATCGAATGCGGCTTCACGGCGTAAGCGGGAAGAGGATGAAGGACTGAGGCGGGCGGACGGGGGCCGCCGGGAGCGGCTCCCCGGGCTGCCTGCCTGAAGACAGAGCAAAGGCAGAGAGGAGAATGAACATGGCCCTGAACACGAGCAAGACGCTGGAAAAGACGAGCACCGCGCTGAGCGGCAAATGCGAGGAGACGGAGAAGAACCTGGCCAGGCTGATGGCGGAGGCGGGCTGCGCCGACTACAAGAGCGTGACGACGAACATCCCGATGATCCCGGGCAGCCGGGACGACGTGG
This sequence comes from Clostridiales bacterium, assembly GCA_004556985.1. Taxonomy (GTDB): domain Bacteria; phylum Bacillota; class Clostridia; order Christensenellales; family Aristaeellaceae; genus Ventricola. Next base: position 3,231 of record SFFC01000084.1, read on the forward strand.
TCTTCGTCGGGCTCAACGGCGTGCGCTTTTACTTCATGCGCGGCAGAACGGTCAAAATGCCGCAGCCGCTTTTTGACATCCTCAGGAATGCGGGCGTGATGTGAATGACGGTTTCGCAGATCATGAAGCTGGCGCTTCGCCAGCTTGACGAGGACGCCGAGGACATCAGCGAATACGACGATCTGTTCAAGACGTATTTGAACAGCGGCTACGCGATCGCCGTACGCGGCTACCTGCGCCCGCGGGAGATGCGGGTGCTCATCACGGACGGCGAGGGCGAGGCGCAGCTGGCCGGGCTGGACGTCGAGCGGGTGATCACGCTGACGCAGCGGGACAAGGAGGGACGGCAGACGGGGAGCATCCCATTTGCGCTGCTGGGAGACGGGAGCGGCATACGGACCCGAAAGCCGAACGCGCGGCTGGAGGCGCTCTGCGAGGTGCGCTATTCCGAGCTGACGCAGGAGACGGACGAGCCGAGGCTGCCCGAGGACGCGCACCCGGCGCTGGCAGACTACATCTGCTACCGGCACCTCTCCAGCGGAAACCTCGCCAAACAGAGCCGGGCGCAGTTTTTCCTCACGAGCTTTTACCAGGGGATGCAGCGCATCCGCGGGGACGGCGTGGGCAGCGTGACGCGGGAGAGGAACCTCTATGAGGTGACGGACATTCGATACAGGGGGTAGAGCATGGCGATCAGCGAACGGGACTACGAGGGGAGCTTCACCATTCCGGCGCCCAAGGGGATCGATCAGGCTTCCGGCGACACAAACCTGCGCACGGACTACGCCTACCGCGCGCAGAACATCCGCACGGGGAGGGGCCTGCTCGCCTCGAGCTACGGGACGAGCAGGGCCTTCCCAGCCCTCGGCGCGGCGGACGGAACGCCCCTGCCCATCGAGACCTTCACGCGGTTTTACCGGCGGACGCGTCCGGACGACCCAGACGTTTTCGTCGCCGCGGCGGGCGGAGCGATCTATACCTACACGATGGGGACGGAGGGCTGGGTGCGGCGCGCGCAGGGATTTCTGAGCAGCCGATGGAGCTACGTGACCTACGAGGCGATCGAGGACGGGGAGACGGTCGACATCCTGATCCTCTCCAACGCGAAGGACGGGATGATTTGCCTCTACGGCAGCGATCTGCGCGTGGAGAGCAAGGCGTTGGCCATCGGCGACGACGGGGAAAACGTCCGCTTTGCCGTGCTGGGGCGATATGCCGAGCGGATCTGGGGGACGGGCGCGCCGGGCTATCCCGACAGCGTCTTCTACTCGCAGCCCTACGACCCATTCACCTGGACGGGCATCGCCGAGACGCCCGAGCTGGGCGGCGGCGTGATCAACCAGCCGACCTGGGACGGCGATTCCTTCATCGCGCTGAGGAGCTTTGGCGGCTATCTGCTGGCAGCCAAGTCGAACACGCTCTTTGAGATTCGCGGGACCGACCCTTCGAGCTTCACGATCAGCGAGGCCTTCGGCACGGACGGCCCGATTCAGGAGCGGACGATCTGCACCGACGCGGCGAGCATGTTCTTTTTGACGCAGAGCGGCATTGGTCTCTACGACGGCAGCGCGCTGCGCCTGCTCTCGCGCGACGCACTCTACGAGACGATGCGCATGCGCTCGGAGTATGCGCAGGACAAGGCGACAGCTTGCGTGAGCGGGCACGTCTACTACCTGGCGCTATGCGTGCGGGAAAGCGCGGGCGACACGATCACGGAGAACAACACCGTCATCGAATACGACACGGAGCGGGGCACGTTCATGCTGCGCAAGGGCATCCGGGTCAAGGATTTCTTCGCGCTGGGCGGGCAGGTCTATTACACGGACGCGGCGAGCCCCTGCGAGGTTTTGCGATACGACGACCCGGAGGCGGGCGGCTACGTCGGGCAGCCGATCGAATGCCTCTGGGAGACGGGCTGGCTCGACCTGGGAAAGGCCTGCAGAAAGCAGGACTTTGTGCTGCGCTTTACTGCGGAGGCGGACGAGGAGGATTTGCCCATCGAGCTGACGCTCTGCACGGACAGGCGGGAAAAGACGCGGACCGTGGCGCTGCACAGGGAGAGACGAAATTACCGGATCAGGATTCAGCTCTCCGGGGAGCGCGTGAAGCTGCGGCTGACGAGCCATGCGCGTGCGGCGGGATGGCGAATCTACGGGGGAATCGAGGTTCGATACACGACGGACGAGGCCTGAAAGGGCAAAAGGAGGGCAGCGGATGTACAGACAGCCCCGGGTGCCGCAGCTGCGGGAGAAGGACACGGAAGACGGATACGCGAAGGAGCTCATGCTGTTCCTTCGCGATTTTTGTCTGGCGGCATGGAACGCGGACAGGAAAAAGGACGAGGAGATCGGCGAGCTCAGGCGGCGGCTTGAGGCGCTGGAGGGAAAGGAGAGCTAAACGGATGGCGAACAAACTGACGCAGAGCAGCACGGCCTCGGCATCGAGCAGCAACGGGAGCAGCCAAAGCCAGAGCCAAAGCCAAAGCGCGACGCAGAAGGTGCTGGACACCCGGATGCTGCAGGCGATTCTGGCGGGGTTGGCCGGGGGCATGACGGACGAGGAGATCAGGCAGTATGCCGAAAACCTGCTCCTGCCGCAGAAGAACGCGCAGATGGAGGCGAGCCGGCAGCAATACGAGACGACCCGGCTGAGCAAGGAGCAGGAGATCGAAAGCCTTGCGGCGGAGCTGGAAAGGAGCATCGCCGCGCAAAGCAGCGCGTACCGGCAGAACGCCGCGCAGGTGGAGACGGAGGCGCTCAAGCGCGGCATGGGCCGCTCGAGCTACACGATGCAGACGCTGGCGAACCAGGGAACGCTGCTGGCACAGGCCATCCGGGAGCTGACCGAGGAAAACGAGCGCAAGACCGGACAGATTCAGGCGCAGATTTCACAGGCGGCGGCGCAAAACGCGCAGACGCAGGGCCGCCTCGAGGCGGACTACGCGGCCAACCTGGCCGCCAAGGCGGACGAGCTTCGGCGCGCGCAGAGCCAGCAATACAACCAGAACTACCTGACGGCCGTTTCCTCCTCGATGGGCTCGGCGACGAGCGGCGCGCAGACGACGAGCGGCACGACCTCGGGCACGACCTCGAGCACGGGCAGCAGCACGAGCTACAGCGGCGACGCGCCGGCCCCCGCGCAGAGCGACGGCCGAAGCAGCGCGAGCAGCGGAGGCTCGGGGACGTCCAGATCCTCGGGCACGAGCAAGAGCAGCACCTCCAAGGAAGAGGAGGAGAGCGGGACGACGGCCAAGGCGCCGCTGGGCCGATACAACACGAAGCGGATTGACATGGTGCGATGAGAGGGGGAAAACGAGATTGATTGAGGCGAGCTTTGAAGCGCAGCGCGGGCGCGGCGCGATGGTCAGCGGTGCATACCAATACGACTCGGGCCAGCGGCTTCGGATGTACGGCTTGCCCTCGCCCGAGGAGCTGGCGCAGATGGACGAGCTGCTCTCCGGCGAGGAGGTGACGGTACAGGCGCAGTACAGCTTCAAGGGGGACACGCAGAGCGAGATGCGCGTGGCCTTCTATGAGCCGGATCTGGCGGCATGGATTGCAGAGATCCCCAACGTCTATCTGACGCGCAGCGCGCCCGTGTTCGTCCATGTTTACGTGGTATACGGGGCCAGCGACAGCCTCAGCCGCGCGAAGACCTGCTACGAGGCGGTCTTCACGCCGATTGGCAGGCCTGCGCCCAGCTCGCAGGTGACGCCCGATCAGCAGAACGCCTGGGATGCGCTGGTGATGGAGGTGAACATGGCGCTGGCGGGGATCAACACGGCGATCTCCGGCGCCAACGCGGCGCGGGAGGAGGCCCAGAGCGCAGCGGGATTGGCGCAGGCGGAGACGACAAAATGGAAGAACGTCACGATTTCGGCGACGACGCTCTCGCCTGGAAGCGACGCGACGGCGCAGTTGACGGAGACGGAGACGGCCCGGCAGATTCAGCTGGGCATTCCGCGCGGGGCGAAAGGCGCGACGGGCGCAACCGGGGCGAAGGGCGCAACCGGGCCGCAGGGGCCGAAGGGAGACAAGGGCGACAAGGGTGACAAGGGCGACACGGGACCGGCGGGCGTGACCTTCTCGCTCTCCGGGACGACGCTCACGATCACGACGACGGCGTAAGGAGGCGAACGGATGGCGATCTCTTCGACAGTGGGCAGCTACACGGACTACGCCTATACCGGCGGCATGCAGAGCATGAAGGCTCCGATTAACGGAGTATACCGGCTGGAATGCTGGGGCGCGGGCGGAGGCCAGAGCAGCGCTTCTGAAAGCGACGAACATCGCGTTGGCGGAGCTGGAGGGTATTCCGTTGGGTACATTCGACTCAACGCAGGAGATCAAATCTATGTATGCGTTGGCCAACGCGGCGCAAGTAGAAGTGACGGCGGAAATCGGTACAATGGCGGCCGCGACGCATCAACGGACAACAACCCGGCGATCTCGTATGGATGCTATGCAGGCGGCGGATGTACGCACATGGCAACGGCTACCGGAGAGCTTTCCAGCCTTGCCAGTCAAAAAAGCGCCGTTCTCATCGTTGCGGGCGGAGGCGGATCCGGCAGGGGCTGGTGGAGCGATAGCAGCCTGTACTGGGGCATTGGCGGAAATGGCGGCGGCACGAGCGGCGGCGCCGGTGTCGGACAAGGGACTACGGCAGGCGCGGGGGGCACACAGAGCAGCGGCGCCGGATTCGGTTATGGAGGCGCAGCATCGGCAGACAAAGCGACGGGCGGCGGCGCAGGCTGGTATGGCGGGATGGCGCATGCATCAGGAGGGGGCGGCGGCGCAGGATACATCGGCGGCGTCCCCTCCTTCAGCTACAACGGCACGGCATACAGCCCTTCCACGACGAATGGGAACGGAAGCGGGGTGCTGACGAACGGAAAGGCGCGAATTACACTGGTCGCCAAGACGGAGCTGCCCGTGCGCTTTAACGGCACGCAGCTGACGAAGCTGATCTTCAACGGCACGGAGGTGAAAAGCCTGATTTACAACGGACAGACGATCTTTGCAAGGAGGTGTGCGGCATGTTTGAGGTATCTGGCAGATCGATTCGGATTTCGCGCGGGGACACCGGCCTGATTGCATTTGACGCGGAGGGGACGGCGCTCTCGGAAAAGGATGCCGCCGTTTTTACCGTGCGTCGGCAAAGCGGAGGCATCGTAATGGAAAAGGTCATCGCGCCGGAGGGAAACCGTCTCCTCGTTCCGTTTACAAACGAAGAGACGGAGGCCCTGCGCGAGGGCGAATACGTTTGGGATATCCGCGTCGTGCTGGGCGCACAGACGGACGCGGAGGGCCGGGTCACGGGCGGACGCGAGGTCATCACGCCGCTGCCGCCCAGCCCGATGACGATCATGAAGGTGGTGGGCAGAATATGAGCGTGACGATCGGCGGCATGTTTGCCAATCAGGAGACGGTGAAGCTGCAGGTCGAGTCCGTCAGCGGCGAGCAGGGGCCGCAGGGCAAACCGGGCGCTGACGGAAAGTCAGGCGTGTACATCGGCACGGAAGCGCCGGAAGATTCGGAGGTCAGCGTATGGATCGACCCTGATGGGGAGGTGTCGTTTACACTGCAGCCGAGGAATCTGCTGGACAACAGTGATTTCTCCAACCTGATTGCGCAGGCCGGTCTGAACGGGGCGCATGGAAGCACAGCGTATATTGCTGACAGATGGATAAGCCCAGCCGCGTCTGCCACGCAGCAGAATGGCTATACCACGCTTTCGACGACTGGGAAAACAGGCAGAATTACGCAGAACTTTTCAGATGCGCTCGCTGGGAAAACAGTAACGGCGGCTGCGAAAGTATCTGGCAACAGCATCGTGTATTGCGGCATCTATTATAGTCAGAATTCCGTATCAAAAAGCATTGCCGTCAACGTTTCTGCGCCGAACGGAATTATGATGAAGAGCGGCACGATTCCAGCTGATGCGACAGGCATTGAGTTTCGCATCTATATTGCTTACACGGACGGTGGCGGAAGCTGCAATGTATATTGGGCCGCGCTGTACGAGGGTGCTTACACCGACGACACCCTGCCGCCATACGTGCCGAAGGGATACGCGGCGGAGATGATGGAATGCCAGCGATACTATCATCTATACGCGACAAGCGCCGCCCGCCCGTCAAACGGCCTGGATTGCTGTCCGCCCATGCGCATCAGCGGCGTAACGCAGGGAACGACGACGGTCGACGGCGAGACGCGGTATTACAACTCTGCGGACTTGTAAGTGCGAGGTGAAGA
>SFFC01000085.1 GCA_004556985.1 Clostridiales bacterium
GAGGCGGCGAAGCCCCGCTGCGTCGTGCCGATGCACGTCAAAACCGCGCACTGCGGCTATCCCATCGCGCCCGTCGGCGCGTTTCTCGCCTGCATGGGCGCGAAGGATGCCGCGCCGCAGGCGCGCGTCACGCTGCTGAGCGGGAAGATCCCGGAGGGCGTGCTGCTGCTGTCGCCGCTGGCGGATTCGCTGCCGCTGTAACGGCTTGTCCTTGCGGGAAGCGAAGAAGGGCTCTGGGGACGAGCCCCAGGCTAAGGGTTTGGGGGATGGAATCCCCCAATGTTCCCCTATCGCGAAGCGAACCCTGACGGGGAATCATCGCAGCGTTCAAATGGATTTGAGAATCGCATAAAAAGACAGCGCGGCTTCATCAAACCGGATGAGGCCGCTCTTTTGCGCCCGTTTTCGCGTCTTCCCATTTGTGCGATTTTAATCCCGTCCCATGGATTTTAATGCGGTTTTTATGCCTCCTGTGTGATAATAAAGAAAAACCAGGGACAAAGGCAGGATACACATGGAGACACGCAAGGCCCGATTCCATCTTACCTCGGCGCAGGTGATCATCGCCGGCTTTTTGAGCGTGATCCTACTGGGCGCGCTGCTGCTGAGCCTGCCCTGCGCGACGCGCAGCGGGGAGCGCGCGCCCCTGCTCGACGCGCTGTTCACCTCGACCTCGGCCGTCTGCGTGACGGGCCTGGTCGTGCGCAACACGGCGACCTACTGGTCGCTCTTCGGGCAGGCGGTCATCCTCGCGCTCATTCAGATCGGCGGCATGGGTGTGGTGACCCTCGCCGTGACGATCACGATGATCTCCGGGCGCAAAATCGGCCTGATGCAGCGCAGCACGCTGCAGGAGGCGATCTCGGCGCATCACGTCGGCGGCATCGTCAAGCTGACGGGCTTCATTTTGCGCACGACGCTGCTGTTCGAGCTTGCCGGCGCGGCGCTGCTGAGCGTCGCGTTCTGCCGGGAGTTCGGGCCGGCGCGCGGGCTGTGGTACGGATTGTTTCACTCGGTCTCGGCGTTTTGCAACGCGGGGTTTGACCTGCTGGGCGACCCCACGCCCTACGCCTCGCTGACGGCCTACGCCGACCGGCCGCTGATCAACCTGACCGTCATGGCGCTGATCGTCATCGGCGGCATCGGCTTCCTGACCTGGGAGGACGTGGGCACCAACCGCCTCCACCTGCACGCCTACCGGATGCAGAGCAAGGTCATTCTGACCTGCGCGGCGGTGCTCATCGCCCTGCCGGCGGCGTATCTGTACGTCTTTGAGCTCTCGCAGGGCGCGATGGCGGACATGCCTGCCGGAAAGCGGGCGCTCGCCGCGCTCTTTCAGTCCGTGACGACGAGGACGGCGGGCTTTAACACGATCGACCTGACCGCGCTGAGCGAGACGGGCCAGAGCGTGATGATCCTGCTGATGCTGATCGGCGGCGCGCCCGGCTCGACCGCCGGCGGCATGAAGACGACGACCGCCGCCGTGCTGCTGCTCACCTCCGCCGCCGTGTTCCGCCGGCACGAGACGATCCGCTGCTTCGGCCGGCGCATCGAGGAGAGCGTCGTGCGCGACGCCGTCTCCATTCTGCTGATGGTTCTGCTGCTGTTCTTCTTCGGGGCGCTGGCGATCAGCCATCTGGAGGGGCTGCCGATGCTCGCCTGCCTGTTTGAGACGGCCTCGGCCATCGGCACCGTCGGGCTGACGCTGGGGCTGACGCCGGGGCTTTGCACGGCCTCGCGGTTGATCCTCATGGCGCTGATGTTCTTTGGCCGCGTGGGCGGGCTGACGCTGATCTTCGCGGCGTTTTCCGGCACGCAGCACTACGCTGCGCGCCTGCCGCGGGAGAAGATTACCGTAGGATGACAAAGGAGAGAGACAGATGAAATCCATACTGCTGATCGGCCTGGGGCGCTTTGGCCGCCACGTCGCCATGAAGCTGAGCGAGCTGCACCATCAGGTGATGGCCGTCGACCAGAGCGAGGAGCGCGTGGAGGCTGCGCTGCCCTACGTCACCAGCGCGCAGATCGGCGACAGCAAGAAGGCCGCGTTTCTGGAATCCCTGGGCGTGCGCAACTTCGACGTCTGCATCGTGGCCATCGGCGACGACTTCCAGAGCTCGCTGGAGACGACCTCGCTGCTCAAGGAGCTGGGCGCGCGCTTCGTCGTCGCCCGCGCCGCGCGGGACACGCACGCCAAATTCCTGCTGCGCAACGGGGCGGACGAGGTCGTCTATCCCGAAAAGCAGCTGGCCAACTGGACGGCCATCCGCTACAGCTCCGACCACATCCTCGACTACATCGAGCTGAGCCAGGAGAACGCGATTGTCGAGGTCTCCGTGCCGCCCGCGTGGATCGGCCGGAGCGTGGGCGAGCTGGACGTGCGCAAGAAGCACAGCATCAACCTGCTCGGCGTGCGCACGGACGGATGCCTCAACATCAACGTGACGACCGACACCCGCTTCACGGGCCGGGAGACCGTGCTCGTGCTGGGCAGCAACCGCGCCATCCAGAAGTGCTTCCACACCTGAGAGAACAACCCGGCCATTCAGAAAGAAGGAATTGCCGTGAGAGAACTGCTGTTGATTGCAAGCGCCGCCGCCGTCATGCTGGCGGGCTTCCCCTTCATGAAGCGGGCGGACGACTTCATCGCCCGCTGGGCCCGCCGGCCGGACGCGGAGGATACCGTGCCCGGGCAGACGGCATGCGAAATGGATGCGCGCGAAAAGGCGCCCTCCGCGTTCAGGCTGCACGGCGCGCGGGTGCGCCGCCGCGCGGCTCCGACCAAGGCCTCCCACCCCGTTTGACAGCCATATTATAATGGAGGTCGGGGGAAAGGGGAGGATGGCATGAAGCCGCGCGGAAAACTGACGATCTTTTTCAGCTATGCCGACGGCGTCGGCAAGAAGCGAGCGATGCTCGCGGCCGCGCAGGCGCAGCAGCGCGCGGGAAAGCGCGTTCTCGTCGGCGATCCGGGCGGCGGCATGCAATCCCCGGCGCAATGGCCGGGGCTGCCCTGCCTTGCGCTGCGCGACGTCCATGCCGGCGGCTCGGCGACGCCCGAGTTTGACCTCGACGCTGCGCTGGCGAAGCGGCCGCAGGTGCTGCTGCTGCCCGGGCTGGCCCACGCCAACCCGGAGGGCTGCCGGCATGAAAAGCGCTACCAGGACGTGCAGGAGCTGCTGCGCGCGGGCATCGACGTCTATACGACGCTGCTCGTCGCCCAGCTGGAGGGGCAGCGCGAGGCGGCCGCCCGGCTGACCGGCCGGGAGGAGCGCGAATGGATTCCCGACGCGCTGTTCGACGCCGCGGAAAGCGTCGAATTTGTCGACCGCGAGCCCTCGGCGCTCTCGCCCCTGCCGCAGGGGCTCTCGCCGTCCCAGCTGCTTGCGCTGCGGGCGCTGGCGATGCGCCGCTGCGCGGACAGGCTCAGCCTCTCCCAGCAGACGCCCGACGGCCCGGCGGTCAGCGAGCACATCCTCGTCTGCCTCTCCTCGGCGCCCTCCAACGCGCGCGTGATCCGCATGGCCGTGCGCATGGCGAACGCCTTCCGCTGCGCCTGCACGGCGGTGTTCGTGCGCAATCCGGGCGCGAAGGCGATGCCCGCCGCGGACAGGGAGCGCCTCAAGGCGAACATGAAGCTCGCGGAGCAGCTCGGCGCGCGGGTGGAGATCGTCCCCGGCGAGGACGTCGCCTTCCAAATCGCCGAATACGCGCGGCTGTGCGGCGCGACGAAGATCGTCCTGGGCCGCAGCATCGCCGCGCGCGGGCGCCTGATCAACCAGCCCTCCATCACGGACAGGCTCATCCAGCACGCGCCGGGCATCGAGATCCACATCCTGCCAGACGGCGAGGCCCAAAGGCGCCTTCAGCCGCGCCGCCTGCGCCTGCCGCACGTCTCCATATCGGACTTCGCCAAGACGCTCGTCATCCTCGCGCTGGCGACCGCGCTGAGCCTCGTCTTCTACGAGATGGGCTTCAGCGAGGCCAACATCATCATGGCCTACATCCTTGGCGTCCTGCTGACGGCGGTCATGACCAGCAACCGGCTGTGCTCGAGCGCGACCTCCATCGCCAGCGTGTTCATCTTCAACTACCTGTTCACGGAGCCGCGCTTCACGCTGGAGGCCTACGACACGGGCTACCCCGTGACGTTTCTGATCATGCTGCTGGCCGCGCTGATGACGGGCACGCTCGCCTCCCAGCTCAAGAACCACGCCCAGGAGGCGGCGCAGACGGCCTACCGCACGCGCGTGCTCTTTGACACGAACCAGCAGCTCAGCCAGGCGGCAGACGGGGACGACATCCTCGCCCTGACGGCGCAGCAGCTGATCAAGCTCTTCAAGCGGGACGTCGTCATGTATCCCGTGCAGGAGGACGGGCTGGGGGAGGGCGTCGTCTACCCCGCACGCGAGGGCGGCGCGACGGACGCGCTCATGGGCGAGCGCCGCGTCGCGCAATGGGTGCTGAGGAGCAACCGCCAGGCTGGCGCGACGACGGACACCTTCGCCCAGGCCAAGGGGCTTTATCTCGCTATCCGCATCAATGAGAGCATCTACGGCGTCGCGGGCATCGCGATGGGCAGCCAGTCGATGACCGATGCGGAGCACGGCATGCTGCTGGCTGTGCTGGGCGAATGCGCGCTGGCGATGGAGAACGAGCGGAACGTGCGCGAGAAGGAGGCGGCCGCGATGCAGGCCCGCAGCGAGCAGCTGCGCGCCGATCTGCTGCGGGCGATCTCCCACGACCTGCGCACGCCGCTGACCGCCATCCTGGGCAACGCCAGCAACCTGCTGGCCAACGGGCACGAGCTCGGCGAGGCAACCCGCCGGCAGATCTACACGGATATCCACGACGACGCGACCTGGCTGATCAACCTGGTCGAAAACCTGCTCTTCGTCACGCGCATCGAAGACGGGCGCATGAAGCTGCGCTGCTCGGTCGAGGTGATGGACGAGATCCTCCAGGAGGCGCTCGGCCACGAGAGCTGCAAGGGCCGAAGCCACAGCATCGTGCTGCGCCGCAGCGACGAGCTGCTCTTTGCGCGCATCGACGCGCGGCTCATCATCCAGGTGGTCATCAACCTGGTGGACAACGCGATCAAGTATACGCCGCCCGGCTCGCACATCGAGCTCTATGCGCGCAGGGACGGCAGCTTCATCCGCGTCAGCTGCGCCGACGACGGGCCGGGCATCGCGCCCGCGGACAGGGAGCACCTCTTTGAGATGTTTTACAGCGGAAAGAGCCGCCGCGCGGACGGCCGGCGCAGCCTGGGCCTGGGGCTGGGGCTGTGCAAATCCATCGTCAGCGCACACGGGGGCACGATCTGCGCGCAGGACAATCACCCCCGGGGCACGGTCTTTTCCTTTACCGTCCCCGCGCAGGAGGTCGATCTTGATGAACAAGCTGATGATTCTGGTTGTTGAGGACGACAAGTCCGTGCGCAACCTCATCGCCACCACGCTCAGGACGAACGGCTACCGCTTCACGGAGGCCCCGACCGGCGAGGAGGCGATCATCCAGGCGTCGTCCCACAATCCCGACGTGATCCTGCTGGATCTGGGCCTGCCGGACATGGAGGGCATCGACGTCATCCGCCGGGTGCGCGGCTGGTCGAACGTGCCCATCATCGTCATCAGCGCCCGCAGCGAGGATGCCGACAAGATCACCGCGCTCGACGCCGGCGCGGACGACTATTTGACCAAGCCATTCTCGGTCGACGAGCTGATGGCCCGCCTGCGCGCGACGCAGCGCCGCCTGGCCTATACCAACACGAGCGCGCCCGCCGATTCGGCCTTCGTCAACGGCGCGCTGCGCGTGGATTACGCCGCGAACACCGCCTCCGTCAACGGCGAGGAGCTTCGGCTGACGCCGATTGAATACAGGCTCCTGTGCCTGCTCGCGCAGAACGTGGGCAAGGTGCTCACGCACACGTTCATCACCCAGAAGATCTGGGGCAAGAGCATGGAGAGCGACATCGCCTCGCTGCGCGTGTACATGGCGATGCTGCGCAGGAAGATCGAGAGCGCCTCCGGCAGCGAGACGCAGTACATCCAGACGCATATTGGCATCGGCTACCGGATGATCAAGCTGTGAGCGGCGGTCGAAAGGTCCGCGCAGGCGCATCAAGGCCCTCCCCGTGCAGGAAAGCACGGGGAGGGCCTTTTACGCATGGGCAAAGCCCGCTTTCACATCAGCTTCTGCATATCGCGCGGGGTCAGCAGGTAATACTGCTTGAAGCGTTTGGAAAACTGCGCCATATCCGGGTAGCCCACCATCTCGCCGATCTCGCTGATCTTGTATTTTCCCGTTTCCAGCAGCACCTTGGCCGCCTTCATGCGGTATTCGAACAGATAGTCGCTGAAGGAGCTCCCCGTGTCCGCCTTGAAGGTCGCGCTCAGGTGGGACTTGCTGATGCCGAGCATGCGCGCGACCTCGCCCAGGGAGATGTTCTGCGCATAGCGCGCCTCGATGATGGAGAGGGCCTTGCGCGTGTAGGGCGTCAGATGCTCCTTGACATCCAGAAAGCCGAGCATCGTCCTCCCGGCCTGAAGCGTCTGCTCGAAGAGCGCGTAGACCTGGGCGCAGCCTCTCAGGGTCTGAAACAGCTCCGCGAGCCGCTCGCAGCCCTTTTCCTCGGCCGGCACAGCGCGCTGAACCCGCCGCAGCAGCTGCTCGAGCGCGTCATGGCAGAGCACGCTGGCCTCCGTCAGCGAGAGGCCCCTGTCCCGCGCCTCGACGGCGAGAGCGAAGAGCTGCGCCTCCCAGCTGCGCGGATCGCCGGAGCAGGCCCCGTGCTCCTGCAGCCAGCAGGAGAGCAGGAGGCGGCAGAGCTGAAGATGGAGCCCGCCGCGCTGCGGGGTCTCCGTCTGCCAGAGGGCAAAGGGGGCGGCGGACATCAGCGCCTGCGCCTGCCCGGCGTCCGCGCACCAGCATACGGCGCAGCCGGGCGGCAGGACACAAAAGAGCCGCTGCTCCCGCAGCGCCGCCGGCACGCTCCTGTCGCGAAGGAGGCCGACACAGAGCACGGGCGAGGCATTGTAGGCCGGCTGACGGCGGATCATGTTCTCAAAGGAGCGCTCCGCCTGCTGAATCCCGGACAGGGCTTCGGCGAACAGCTCGCCGGCCAGCTCCCAGTGATAGGGGGGAACAACGGCGGGCGAGCTTTGAAGCTGGGCGACGCAGCGCCGGATGCATTCCTCCAGGGCGGCCGGCTCCAGCGGCTTGAGCAGGTAGTCAAACGCGCCATACTTGACAGCCTCCTGGGCATAGCGGAATTCCGAGTAGGAGCTGATGAAGATGAACTGGCAGCCGTTGCCCTCGCTGCGCGCCTCCTTGAGCAGCTCCACGCCGTCCAGAACGGGCATCGCGATATCCGTGAGCACGATGTCCGGCCGGCAGTCGCGGATCGCCTGCATGCCCTCCCGCCCATCCGCGCAGACGGCGGCGATCTCGATGCCCAGCGCGTTCCAGTCAAGGTAGTCCGTCAATCCGTTGCGGATCAGGCGCTCGTCGTCAATGATGATCATTTTCAGCATGCGCATCCCCCTTTCCCAGCGGGAAGATCAGCGTGACCCGGGTTCCCCGAGAAAACTGGCTGTCGATCTCAAACGTGTAATTCTCCCCGAAGTACATTCTGAGCTGCCGGTCGATGTTGATGAGCGCGAAGCAGTCCCCGTCGCTGTCTGTGCCGTGATGGGAGATGGCATAGCGAATCTGCTCAAGGCGCTGCGGCGTCATGCCCACGCCGTCGTCCTCCACCTGATAGCGGAGGCGGCCGTCCGCGCAGCGGCTCATCGAGATGAGGATGCGCCCGCCTCTGCGCTCGCGGATTCCGTGGTGATAGGCGTTCTCCACGATGGGCTGGAACACGTACTTGATGACCTTCTCCTGCTCCAGGCCGGGGTCGACGCGAATCTCAAAATGGATCGAATCGTCCATGCGGACGTTGAGCAGCGTCAGGTAGCATTCGAGGATCTCCCGGGCCTCCCGGACGGTGACCATGTCCTCGCCGTGGTTGAGGGTCAGGCGGAAGAAATGGGCGAGGTGAAAGATGATGCCCGAAATCTGCGGCACCTTGTGCCGGTTGGCGATCCAATGGATCGAATCGAGCGTGTTGTAGATGAAATGCTCCTTGAGCTGAGTCTGAATGAATTTGAGCTCGAATTCGTTTTTGAGCATCTTCGTCTCGTAGTTTTCCTGAATGAGGTTTTGGAGCTTTTCCAGCAGGACGTTGAAGCGATGGCCCACATAGCCCAGCTCGTCCCTCTGGCGGAAGCGGATGCGGACGCTCAGATCCCCCTGCTCCGCCTGGCGCATCTTCTTGCTGATGATCTGCGTGGGCCTTATCACCTGCACATACAGAAAGACGCCGATGATCACCAGGATGACGATCAGGCAGAGGACGAAGTAGTAAAAATAGGTGTCAAAGACGGTGATCGCCGTATTGAAGTTCGAAATCGGCGCGTACACGATGGTCATAAAGGGCGAAAAGCCGGAGCGGCAGTATACGGTCAGGTAGGTATCCCGCCCATCCTGCAGCTCATACCAGCCGGACGGCTGATCCATCCCGTAGGCGGATACCGTCTGGCAGACGGACTGCGCGTCCTCGCAGAAGGGGGCGTAGAGCTGTCCGCTGGCATCGCGGATCAGCAGGACGGCCTGCTTCTCCGGAAAGAGCTGCTCAAAGCGCCCAAACAGGATGTCCGCGCAGATGGAGATGCGGGCATAGAGCTTGAGGGAGGGGTTGTTGAAGCAGTAGGGGGAGAAATAGGTGGCCAGATAGCGCTGCCCGTCCTCCTCCTCCAGGAACCACTGGTATTCCTCTCTGCCCGCGGGCCCCGCGATGCGCGCGATGGCGGAGGGCTCCGGGTCCCGGAACATTTGGCGCGTGCTGCCGATGCGGTTGCTGAAGACCATGTTGCTGAAGGGATTGTACACGTCCAGCGAATGGATGTAGCGATTGCTCAGGTAATACTGATAGAGCGTGCGGCTGATCTGCTCGCGCAGCATGAAGGCGTCGTAGCTGCTGTCCTGCGAGGCCAGCTGCGCGCTGAAGCTCCAGTCGCCCAGCACCGCGTCCGCGCAGAGCTGATACCCGACCGACTTGACGCTGGTCAGGGTCTCGTCCATGATGTCGGACAGATTCTGCAGCGAGACCGAGATGTGCGAGCTGACATCGTTGAGGCTCCTCGCCCGGGAATCCTTCATCATCAGGGAGTAGAGCAGCATGATGGGAATGATGAAGATGAGCACGAGCATGGCCATCGTCTTGATCAGCAGGCTGTGCTGATAGCGATGCCTTCTGCTGTGGCCTTGGGCTGTGCGCAGGGGCAAACACCTCGCTTTCCCGTCGGATGAATCCGTTTGTGCTGTCCGTCTGTTTTGCAAAGCATCGGCTCTGCAGGCGCAGGACGCGCGATTTTCCATTTCCTTTGTCGGTTTCTATTATAGAAATCGATTCT
>SFFC01000086.1 GCA_004556985.1 Clostridiales bacterium
CGCGAAGGAACGCGCGCGTTTTTCCCCGCGGCGGCCGCACAGGCCCCGGCTCCGGGGCCTTTCCGGGGGTTCAGAGCAAAGGAGAACGGGCGATGAGCGAGTTTGTGAACATCCCTCAGATTTACGGCAGCTATGTATTCGGCGAGAAGGAAATGCGCGCGCGCCTTTCCCGGGACGTCTACAAGAGCTTAAGGCGCAGCATGATGACAGGCGAGGAGCTCGAGCCCGTCGTCGCGGACGCGACGGCCTGCGCCATGAAGGAATGGGCCATCGAGCAGGGCGCGACGCATTTTACGCACTGGTTTCAGCCGCTGACCGGCACCACCGCCGAGAAGCACGACTCCTTCATCAGCCCGCAGGGCGATGGCAGCGTCATCATGGAGCTGCGCGGCAAGGAGCTCATCCGCGGTGAGCCGGACGCCTCCTCCTTCCCCTCCGGCGGCATCCGCGCGACGTTCGAGGCGCGTGGCTACACCGTTTGGGACATCACCAGCCCCGCCTTCCTCTACGACAACGGCGAGACGAAGACGCTCTGCATCCCCACGGCCTTCTGCTCCTACACGGGCGAGGCGCTGGACAAGAAGACGCCGCTGCTGCGGTCGATGGAGGCCATCAGCAAGCAGGCCGTGCGCATCTGCCGCCTCTTCGGCGACAACGAGACGACGAAGGTCATCTCCTCCGTCGGCGCGGAGCAGGAATACTTTATCGTCGACCGCGCAACCTACTTAAAGCGCAAGGACCTCATCTTCACCGGGCGCACGCTCTTTGGCGCGATGCCGCCCAAGGGGCAGGAGATGGAGGATCACTACTTCGGCGCGATCAAGGAGCGCGTGAGCAACTACATGCGCGACCTGGATGTGGAGCTTTGGAAGCTGGGCATCCCGGCCAAGACGGAGCACAACGAGGCCGCGCCCGCGCAGCACGAGCTCGCGCCCATCTACGGCACGACGAACGTCGCCACGGACGAGAACATGCTCGTCATGAACGTCATGAAGAAGGTTGCCCTGCGACACGGGCTGGTATGCCTGCTGCACGAAAAACCCTTCGCGGGCGTCAACGGCAGCGGCAAGCACAACAACTGGTCGCTGGGCACGGACACGGGCAGGAACCTGCTCAGCCCGGGCAAGGAGCCGCAGAAGAACCTCTGCTTTCTGCTGATGCTTGCGGCCGTGATGAAGGCGGTCGATGAGCACGCGGGGCTGCTGCGCATGAGCGCGTCGAACCCCGGCAACGACCATCGCCTCGGCTCGAACGAGGCGCCGCCCGCGATCATCTCGATGTTCCTGGGCGAGCAGCTGACCGCTGTCGTCGAGCACATCATCGCCGGCAGCGAGGACAGCGTGCCCTCGATGTCGATCATGAAGGTCGGCGTGTCGACACTGCCGCTGATCCGCCGCGACGCGACCGACCGCAACCGCACGTCGCCCTTTGCCTTCACGGGCAACAAGTTCGAGTTCCGCATGGTGCCCTCCTCCGGCTGCATCGCCGACGCGAACACCGTGCTCAACACGATTGTCGCCGACGCGCTGTGCGGCTTTGCCGACGAGCTGGAGCAGGCGCAGGACTTTGACGCCGCGCTGCGCGCCCTCATCCGCCGGGAGATGACCGCGCATCAGCGCATCATCTTCAACGGCAACGGCTACACGGACGAGTGGGTCGCCGAGGCGGCGCGCCGCGGCCTGCGCAACATCCGCAGCATGGTCGAGGCGATTCCCGAGCTGGTCGAGCCGGACGCGATCGCGCTCTTTGAGCGCCACGGCGTCTACACCGAGAAGGAGCTGCGCGCCCGCGCGGACGTCTCCTACGAGCTTTACAGCAAGACGATCAACATCGAGGCGCTGACGATGATCGACATGGCGGGCAAGGACGTCATTCCCGCCGTCATCCGCTACACGACCCAGCTGGCGGCCTCCGTCGCGGCGGTCGAGACGGCGGGCGGCGACGCCTCCGTGCAAAAGGAGCTGCTCACGCGCGTGACCGTCCTGCTCAAGCAGGCAAGCAGCGCGCTTTCCGAGCTGCGCGTGTGCCAGCAGAAGGGCGCGGCCATGAGCGGCGCGGCCCAGGCGCACTACGAGCACGACAAGGTCTGCCAGGCGATGGAGGTGCTGCGCGCGCCGGTCGATCATCTGGAGATGATCTGCGACAGCACGATCTGGCCGATGCCGACCTATGGAGATCTGCTGTTCAATGTGTAAGATGGGGAGAAGCGGAATGATCCAAAGGCTTGAGCGGGTGCTGCCGGCTGTTCTGCTTGTGCTGGCCTATCTGTGCACAGTGGGCATGTTTGCGCGCAGCGGCGCGCATAATCTGGATGCGGACATGTCGAGCGAAATGCTGCTGGCCCGCCTGCAGAACGAGGAAGGGACGCTGCTGAGTCGGTCGTGGTATTATTCCACGGAGCTGCGGGTGGTCAGCCCGGTTCCGCTGTTTCAGCTGGGGCTGCTGCTCTTTCCCGGGAACTGGCAGGCTGCGCGGACGCTTGCGACGGCCGTCATGCTGGCGGGCATCCTCGCGTCGTTCCTGTATTTTGCCCGCAAGGCGCGCATGGGCGCTGCCGGCGTGGTGATGGCAGCCATACTCGCCCTGCCGTTTTCGGATGTGTATGCCTATGTCGGCTTTTACAACGGCGGCTATTCGGTCTACCTGATGCTGGTGTTCGTGCTGCTGGGGCTCGTGCTGGGGATGGAACAATCGAAGCGACGGCCTGCGCGGCTGGCCGTGATCGCGCTGCTGAGCCTCTGGGGCGGCATGGGCGGCATCCGGATGATGCTGTTTCTGGCGCTGCCGCTGGCGGGCGCCTGCGCGGTGGAGCTGTTTGACGCGCTGAGGCGGGAGGAACGGATTGCGCAGGCGCTGCGCGGCGGGCTATCCTCGAGGCTGAGCGCGGCAGCGGTGATCTTCGCGGCGACGGCAGCGGGCTATGCCGTCAATGAGAAGGTGCTGACCCGGCTGTTTGACTATGACCATTATAGCGGAATCGCGCTGAGCATGCCGTCGTCGGACGTGGTCTTCGCGCAGCTGACGGGCATTGCGGAGTTTTTCGGCTGCCGCGCGTCGAGCCGGCTCTTTTCCGCGCGCGGCGTCGCGAGCCTGCTGGGGTTTGCGATGATGGGGCTGTGCGCGCTGGCGCTCTGCGTGCTGCTGCGCAGGCGCCGGGAGGGCAGGCTGAGCGCGGAAAACGGCATGCTGCTGGTTTTCACGGTCTTTTCCGTGGCGCTGGGCATGATGGTCAACGTGCTGACGGGCAACTACTTTGTGCGCTATTATCTGCCCGGCTTGCTGATGCTGGTGGTCATGCTGATGATCGCCTGGCAGGGCACGGCATGCAAAAACCGCATGCTGCGCGCCGCCGTGCCGCTGGCGATTGCGGCGGTCTTCGCGCTGGAGGCGGGAATCTGCCTGAGACAGGACCAGCGGATGGACGAGGCGCCCTATGAGAAGGCAGCCGACTGGCTTCTCCAGAACGGCTACACGCAGGGCTTCGCGACCTTCTGGAACGCGGCGACGCTGACGGAGGCCACCAACGGCGCGATCACCGTGTACACGATGCCGGATCCCTATTGGCAGGACGACTACAAGTCGCTGACGATGCTCCGCTTCCTTCAGGAGAAGGAGAAGGTGGAGAGGGTGGAAAGCGGCGCGCTTGAAGGCGGGGTCTTCGTGCTGCTGACGGATGAGGAGCTGGCGCAGGGCGTGCCCTATGCCGACGGGAACCGGCTGATCTGCCGGACGGAGGCGGGCAGCATCTACGGATACGACAGCCTCGACAGCCTGCGCGCGGCAGCGCGCGGCGGACAGTGAACCATTTTATACAGAAAAGGAGTAGAGGACGATGTGCGGAATTGTAGGCTATGTGGGCGTGCGCCAGGCGGCGCCGATCCTGCTTGAAGGGCTGAGCAAGCTCGAATACAGGGGATACGACTCGGCGGGCATCGCCGTGCGGGACGAAAACAGCGAGCACGTGGAGGTCGTCAAGGCGAAGGGGCGGCTGCGCAACCTGATGCAGATGACCGATTCGGGCAACGCCGTGCGCGGCTGCTGCGGCATCGGCCATACGCGCTGGGCGACGCACGGCGAGCCGAGCGCCGTCAATGCGCATCCGCATTATTCGAAGGAAAAGCGCGTCGTCGTCGTCCACAACGGCATCATTGAGAATTACCAGGACATCAAGGACATGCTCAGGCGCAAGGGCTACGCCTTCAGAACGCAGACGGACACCGAGGCCGCCGCACTGCTGCTGGACAGCTACTACACGGAGCCGGGCAGGAGCAGCCTGCCCCCGCGGGAGCGCGCGCTCAGCGCCATCCGCGACATGATGATCCGCGTGCGCGGCAGCTATGCGCTGGGCATCCTCTTCGGCGACCAGCCGGGCGTGATCTACGCCGCGCGCAAGGACAGCCCGCTGATTCTGGGCTGCTGCGAGGGCGAGCTGGAGGGGCACATGATCGCCTCCGACGTGCCCGCCGTGCTGCAATACACGAGGAAGGTCGTCTACATCGACAACCTCGAGATCGCCTGCCTGACACGCGGGGAGATGCACGTCTACAACATCGACTGCGAGGAGATCGAGAAGCCCGTCGCGGAGATTCGCTGGGATGCCGCCGCCGCCGAGAAGGACGGCTACGAGCATTTCATGATGAAGGAGATTCACGAGCAGCCGCGCGCCGTGCGCGACACGCTCTCCCCGCGCATCAAGGAGGCCGAGGACGGCACGCGCAGCATCGACCTGAGCGAGACGAACCTCACGGACGATGACCTGCGCGCCGTCTCGCGCATCCTGCTCATCGGCTGCGGCTCGGCCTACCACGTCGGCATGGCGGAGCGCTACGTGATCGAGAAGCTCGCGCGCGTGCCCTGCGAGGTCGAGCTGGCCAGCGAATTCCGCTATCGCGACCCGATCCTCGCGGAGAACTGCCTCGCCGTCATCATCAGCCAGAGCGGCGAGACGGCCGACAGCCTCGCGGCGCTGCGCCTGTGCAAAGAGCGCGGCGTGCGCACGCTGGCGGTCGTCAACGTCGTCGGCTCCTCGATTGCGCGCGAGGCCGACGCGGTCATGTACACCTGGGCGGGGCCGGAGATCTCCGTGGCGACGACGAAGGCCTATTCGACCCAGCTCGCGGCGCTGTATCTGCTGGCCGTGAAGCTGGCCGCCGTGCGCGGAAGGATCGACGCGGCGCGGGAGCAGGCGCTCATCGGCGAGCTGCTCGCGCTGCCGGAGAAGATCGAGCGCATCCTCGGGGACAAGGAGCGGCTGCAGTGGTTCGCCAACAAGATGGCCGCGGGCAAGGACGTCTTCTTTATCGGCCGCGGGCTCGACTACGCCATCAGCCTGGAGGGCAGCCTCAAGCTCAAGGAGATCAGCTACATCCACTCGGAGGCCTACGCCGCCGGCGAGCTCAAGCATGGCACGATCAGCCTCGTCGAGGAGGGCGTGATGGTCGTGGGCGTGGCGACGCAGCCGGAGCTGTTTGAAAAGGTCGTCTCCAACCTGGTGGAGGTGCGCAGCCGCGGCGCGTATCTCTTCGGCCTGACGACCTACGGGCAGTATGCCATCGAGGACACGGTCAACTTCACCGTCTACGTGCCGCGCACGGATCCGCTGTTTGCGACGTCGCTGGCGGTCGTGCCGCTGCAGCTGCTGGCCTACTACATCAGCTGCGCGAAGGGCCTGGACGTCGACAAGCCGAGGAACCTCGCCAAGAGCGTGACGGTGGAATGACCGGCGCAAAAGCAAGGAGAAGCCTATGAAGAAGAGAGAGGCGCTTGGCCGCGCGCTGCCCTGGTTCGCTTTGGCGGCGGCCTATGCGCTGTCCGTGGCGTTCATCGCGCGCTGCGGCATGCACAACCTCAACGCGGACGACGCGAGCGAGATGGTGCTCGCTTCGCTGCTCAACCGCGAGGGCGCGCTGCTCTCCCGGCGCTGGATGTACTCGACGGAGCTGCGGGTCATCAGCCCCGTGCCGCTGTATCAGCTGGGGCTGCTGCTGTTCCCCGGCTCCTGGCATGCGGCGCGGACGTTTGCCATCGCGGTCGTGATGCTGCTCATCGCGGCGGCGTTCCTGTTCATGGCGCGCCGGCTCGGCCTGCGCAGGGCCGCGCCCTGGCTCTGCGCCGCGCTCATGCTGCCGCTTAGCGCCACATACGCCTATGTGATCATCTACCGCTGTTATTATGCGATGCACCTGGTGGGCGCGTTTCTCATGCTGGGGCTTGTGGCGCGCTTCGGGGAGAAGGGCCTCAAGCGGGCCGGAGCGAGCCTTGGGGTGCTCGCCGCGATGGGTCTGCTCAGCGGGCTCGGCGGCGTGCGGATGCTGACGATGATCGTCATTCCGCTGGCCGGGGCGGCCCTTCTGCTGGCCGCCTGCGCCTGCAAACGATATGGGACATTCCGTGCGGCCGGGCATGAGCCTGCCGTGCGCATGCTGGGTGCGTCCCTGGCGATTGTGCTGCCGTCGGCCGCAGGCTATCTCGTCAACATGCTGGTGCTCAGCAGGACATACACGTTCCTCGACTATTCCGACGTGAAGCTGGCCGGCTTTGAGGTCAGCGATTTCCTGCATCAGCTGAGCAACATGGTGAGGGATCTGGGTTACCATGCGGATGTCCCCCTCTTCAGCGGAGAGGGCCTGATGAGCGTCATGGCCGTGCTGATTGCGGCGATGATGGCGCTGGCCCTGTGGCGGATGGCGGCGCGATGGGAGGTACTGAGCGACGCGCACAGGCTGCTGACGCTGACCGCCGTGCTGGCGGTTGTGCTGGGCATGGTGCTCAACGTGCTGCTGCAGCAGTATCTCTCCCGATATTTTATCGTGGGCACAATTCTGCTGCTGGTGGTCGTCGGCGCGGCGCTGGAGACGGAGCCTTGCGCAAACGGGCTGCTTCGCGGGGCGGCCATCGTGCTTGTCGCCGGATGCCTGGCGCTTCAGGCGGTCTGCACGATGCGCTATGACTACACGCAGGGCGAGGTCAACTACGAGATGGCGGCGGACTGGCTGCTTGAAAACGGTTATACGCAGGGCTACGCGACCTTCTGGAACGCGAATGTCCTCGCCGAGGCCAGCGACGGGCAGATCGAGATGTGGGTGCTCGAGGATGGGCGCAGAAACCAGTGGATGAACCTGGAGCTGCACTGGCTGCTGGAGACGAAGGAGCATGCGGAGCGCGACCCGCAGGGCCGGGTCTTCCTGCTGGTCGACGAGCTCGAAAACCAGATGGATGCGCCGCTGCTTGATAAAGGGCACCTCGTCGGTGAGCTGGTCGGCTGGAGCTATTACATTTACGGCTATGAGAGCGTGGACGAGATGCGCGCGCTCATCGGCGAGGGGCAATAAGGCCTTGGCAGAAAGGCATGCCTTCAGAGAAAGAAACGGGATCGGAGCGGGATGACCCGCTCCGATTCTTTCGTTGTATTTTCAGGGCGCCCGTGCTACAATAAACAAAATGGGTGCTTATGGCTGAGCAAGGCTGCCATTTTTCCAATCCCACCCGAAATGGTTGATCATTCGGGACGGGAATGATATAATTGATAAGATGCGGCTGTGCGGGCAGGCGATCCGCCCGCCCTGCGCCGCGGTTTGGAGGACTGAAATGGGTTTTTTTAGCAAGCTGTTCGACCCGACTGCCGGGGAGATCAAGCGCCTGGGGAAGATCGTCGATCAAATCGATTCCTTCGAGGAGGCGCATAAGAAGCTGAGCGACGCCGAGCTGCGCGCGAAGACGGACGAATTCCGCGAGCGCCTCAAAAACGGCGAGACGCTGGACGACCTGCTGCCGGAGGCCTATTCCGTCGTGCGCGAGGCGACCTGCCGCGTGACCGGCAAGCGCCAGTTCCGCGTGCAGATGATGGGCGGCATCGTGCTCCACCAGGGGCGCATCGCCGAGATGAAGACCGGCGAGGGCAAGACGCTCACGGCGACCATGCCGGCCTACCTCAACGCGCTCAGCGGCGAGGGCGTGCACGTCGTCACGGTCAACGACTACCTGGCCAAATTCCAGGGCGAGGACATCGGGCGCATCTTCCGCTTCCTGGGCATGAGCGTGGGCGTCATCGTCCACGACCTCAGCCAGGAGGAGCGCAAGGCGGCCTACGCCTGCGACGTCACCTACGGCACCAACAACGAGATGGGCTTTGACTACCTGCGCGACAACATGGTCATCTACCAGAAGAACATGGTGCAGCGCGGCCATCACTTCGCCATCGTGGACGAGGTCGACTCCATCCTCATCGACGAGGCGCGCACGCCGCTGATCATCTCCGGCGCGGGCGACAAGTCGACCGACATGTATGAAAAGGCGGACCGCTTCGTCTGCACGCTCCAGGAGGGCGAGGAGCCCGAGGAGGAGCGCTGGGAGGAGAATCCCCTCTCCGAGGAGGAGAAGGCCGCCATGCGCAAGGACTACGTCAAGGACGAGAAGAAGAAGACCTGCAACCTCTCCGAGGCGGGTGTGCGCAAGGCGGAAAAGTGGTTCGGCGTGGAGAACCTCGCCGACATCGCCAACAGCGAGCTCATGCACCACATCAACGCCGCGCTCAAGGCGCATGCGCTGATGAAGCGCGACGTCGACTACGTCGTGCAGAACGACCAGGTCGTCATCGTCGACGAATTCACCGGCCGCCTGATGGTCGGCCGGCGCTACAGCGACGGACTGCACCAGGCCATCGAGGCGAAGGAGCACGTCAAGGTCGAGCGCGAGAGCAAGACGCTGGCGACAATCACCTTCCAGAACTACTTCCGCATGTACAAGAAGCTCTCGGGCATGACCGGCACGGCCAAGACCGAGGAGGAGGAATTCAAGGGCATTTACAGCCTCGACGTCGTGCAGATCCCGACGAACCGCCCGATGATCCGCGAGGACATGAACGACCTCGTCTACCGCACGGTCAAGGGCAAGTTCAGCCAGGTGGTCAACGAGATCGAGCGGCGGCATCAGACCGGCCAGCCGATCCTCGTGGGCACGGTCAGCGTAGAGGTCAGCGAGCTGCTCTCGAGGCTCCTCACCATGCGCGGCATCAAGCACGAGGTGCTCAACGCGAAATACCACGAGAAGGAAGCGGAGATCGTCGCGCAGGCCGGCCATTACGGCGCTGTGACCATCGCCACGAACATGGCGGGCCGCGGCACGGACATCCTGCTGGGCGGCAACCCGGAATACCTCGCGCGCCGCGCGATGCGCCAGAAGGGCTATGACGACGCGACCATCGAGGAGGCCACGGGCTTCAACGAGAACGTCTCCGAGGAGGTGCTGAAGGCGCGCCAGGTCTACGGCGAGCTCTACGCGGGCTTCAAGCAGCAGACCGACGCCGAGCACGACCGCGTCGTCGCCGTCGGCGGACTGCACATCATCGGCACCGAGCGCCACGAGTCCCGCCGCATCGACAACCAGCTGCGCGGCCGCGCCGGCCGCCAGGGCGACCCCGGCTCCTCGCAGTTCACCTCATGCGCCTGTTCGGCAGCGACAAGGTCAGCGGCCTGATCGAGAAGATGGGCGTCGCGGAGGATGAGCCGATCGAGGCGAAGATGCTCACCGGGCAGATCGAGAACGCGCAAAAGCGCATTGAGGGCCGCAACTATGAGATCCGCAAGAACGTGCTCCAGTATGACGACGTCATGAACGAGCAGCGCAAGGAGATCTACGAGCAGCGCCGCCAGGTGCTCGAAGGCCGCGACATGCACGAGACCATCGTCAAGATGGCGGACAAGCTGATCGAGGCGGCCGTGGGCAGCTACTGCGGAAACGGCGACGATTACATCGACTGGGATATGGCCGGCCTGACCGCATATCTGGAGCGGCTGTGCGTCCGCGTGGGCTTCTTCGCGGCGCACGAGGAGGCGTTCAAGACGATCCCCAAGGACGGCCTCATCGCCGCCCTCAAGCAGGAGGCGCGCGACTTCTACGCCGTGCGCGAGGCGGAGTTTGACAGGATTCACCTCGACACCCGGGAGCTGGAGCGCGTCGTGCTGCTCTCCTGCGTCGACCGGCGCTGGATGGATCACATCGACGCGATGGATCAGCTGCGAGACGGCATCGGCCTGCGCGCCTACGGCAGCCGCAACCCCGTGACGGAATACCAGATCGAGGGCTACGACATGTTCGACGAGATGGTGCACCTCATCCGCGAGGACACCGTGCGGCGGATGTATCAGGCGCGCATCAACGTGCAGCAGGAGCGCAGGCAGGTCGCCCAGGTCAAGGAGACGAACCTGGAGCAGGCCAAGGCGGCGGGCGGCCCGGCGGGCACGAAGAAGGTTGCCAGGAAGGTCGGCCGCAACGATCCCTGCCCCTGCGGCAGCGGCAAAAAGTACAAGAACTGCTGCGGCAAGAATGAATAATTCTCTTTCAACCGCCGCGAAGCGAAGAAGGGAGCCTGAGGGATGAAATCCCTCAGGCAGGGTTTGGGGCGGCAGCCCCAAGACAATCCCATCATCAACCCCGGGGAGGTTTTCCCCGTTTCATCAACGACCAGTATAAAAGGATGTGAATCAACGTGATCGAACTGGACCTGTACAGCCAGCAGCTGGCGCAAATCCGCGAGAGCATTGTTGAGGCAGGTGAGTCACTTTAACGTCGCCGGCCTGAAGGAGCAGCTCCTCGAGCTGCACGAGACGATGAACGAGCCGGATTTCTGGAATGACCTCAAGCGCTCAACCGAGGTCAGCCGGAAGGTGCGCCTCGCCGAGAACAAGCTGGAGCATTACAACAAGCTGATCTCGCGGGCGGACGACGTTGAAGCGTCGCTGGAGCTTGCCGAGGAGATGGAGGATCAGGACCTCCTGGCCGAGGCGGGCGAGGAAATCAAGAAGCTGCAGGACGACCTGCAGGAGCTCAAGCTCGAGAGCCTGCTGCGCGGCGACTATGACAGCAACAACTGCTATCTCTCGCTGCACGCGGGCGCAGGCGGAACCGAGGCGCAGGACTGGACGCTCATGCTCTACCGCATGTACACGCGCTACTGCGAGCGCCACGGCTTCACCGTCAAGCTGATCGACATGCTCGACGGCGACGAGGCGGGCCTCAAGTCCGTGACCTTTGAGGTCGACGGCGACAACGCCTACGGCTTCCTGCGCAGCGAGAAGGGCGTTCACCGCCTCGTGCGCATTAGCCCGTTTGACGCGAACGCCCGCCGCCAGACGTCGTTCTCCTCGCTGGATGTCTCCCCGATCATCGAGGACGACGACGGCGAGATCGAGATCGACATGAAGGACGTGCGCGTGGATACCTACCACGCCAGCGGCGCGGGCGGACAGAACGTCAACAAGACGAGCTCGGCTGTGCGCATGACGCACTTCCCGACCGGCATCGTCGTCTCCAGCCAGACCAGCCGCGACCAGGTGCACAACCGCGAGAACTGTATCCGCATGCTGCGCGCCAAGCTGCTGGAGCTGCGTGAGCGCGAGCGCGAGGAGAAGATGGCCGACATCAAGGGCGAGATGAAGAAGATCGAATGGGGCAGCCAGATCCGCTCCTACGTCTTCCATCCATACTCGATGGTCAAGGATCACCGCACGGGCTACGAGACGAGCAACGTCAGCGCCGTCATGGACGGCGAGCTCGACGGCTTCATCACGGCCTATCTGCAGATGCAATAAGGAACGCTCCGGCGCTGCCGCCGCTGCCCGATCGCTTTCGGGCCGCGCGGCGGCCCGGGGCCTTTCGGCGTTGAAGGGGGGAACGGCATGAGCCGTTTGAAGGGAATCACCGGCCTGCTCGCGGCGCTGACGGTCGTGCTCGCGGCGGCGGGCGCGCTCTGCGGCGCCGTGTCGGGGCTGTCGCGCGACGCGTCGCTCTACGGGGCGCGCTCGCGCGAAACCGTCCGGGAGACGATGGGCCTGTCCTCGCAGGAGGAGGTCACCGCGGCGATCGGCCTTGACGAGCAGGCGCAGGAGGCGCTGGCGCAGCAGATCGCGGAGGGCATGGGCCGGGCGGAGGCTGACTTTGCGCTTGAGCCCCTGAACGCGCGCGAGCAGGCGCATCTGCGCGACGTGCGCGATTTGATGCTGCGGCTTGAAGGCGCGTCAAAGGTGTGCTTTTCGCTGGCCGCGGCGCTGGCGGTCGTCCTCGCCTGGACGGGCGCGAGGCTCCCAAGGCGCAGGAAAACGCTGCTGTTGGGCGCGGCCGCGGGCCTGGGCGCGCTGCTTGCTGGTGGGCTGCTGCTCGCCGCGCTTTTGCGCGGGCTGGGCTTTGCGCGGCTGTTTGCCGGCGCGCACGAGCTGCTGTTTTCAAACGACCTCTGGCTGATGAATCCTGAAACGGACGTGCTCATCCGCATGATGCCCCAGGCGCTCTTTGAGCGCGCGGCGGCGCAGGCGGCGCTGGGCGCGCTGCGGCTGTTTGCGGCGGTCGGCGTGCTGCTGATCGCGATCGAAGGTCTGGTGGGCGGCATGATCCGCCGCCACCTCGCGGAGGAAGACAAAGCATGAAGTATGAACAGAGCGCCAGAGAGCAGACGCAGCGCCTGCAGGCCGCGGGCCATGCGACGATCCTGGCGATTGAATCGAGCTGCGACGAGACGGCGGCTGCCGTCGTGCGCGACGGGCGCGAGGTGCTCTCCTCGGTGATCTCCTCGCAGATTCCGCTGCATGCGATGTATGGCGGCGTCGTGCCGGAAATCGCCTCGCGCAAGCACGTGGAGAGCGTCGACCCCGTCGTCGAGGAGGCGCTCAAGAAGGCGGGCATGACGCTCGCGCAGATCGATGCCGTCGCCGTGACCTACGGCCCGGGGCTGGTCGGCGCGCTGCTCATCGGGGTGTCGGCGGCCAAGGCGCTGGCCTACGCGGCGGACAAGCCGCTCATCCCCGTCAACCATATCGAGGGGCACGTCAGCGCGAACTACGTCGCCCATCCGGAGCTCACGCCGCCGTTTGTCTGCCTGGTCGCCTCGGGCGGGCATTCGCACATTGTGCGCGTCGAGGATTACGGCGTCTATACGCTGCTGGGCCAGACGATGGACGACGCGGCGGGCGAGGCGTTTGACAAGGCGGCGCGCGTGCTCGGCCTGCCCTATCCCGGTGGGCCGCTGCTTGACAAGCTCAGCCACGAGGGCAATCCCCACGCACTGAAGCTGCCGCACGTGCAGACCCCGGGCCGCTACGATTACAGCTTTTCCGGGCTCAAGACGGCGCTGATCAACGCCGTCCACAGGCTGCGCCAGAGCGGGCAGGAGGTGCCCGCCGCCGACATCGCGGCGAGCTTCCAATATGCCGCCGTCGAGCTTCTGAGCGACAAGGCCGTCCTCGCCGCGAGGGAGACGGGCGCGAAAACCATGGCGCTGGCGGGCGGCGTGGCGAGCAACTCCGGATTGCGCAACACGATGAACGACAAATGCCAGCGCGCGGGCATCCGGCTCGTGATGCCGCCGCCGATCCTGTGCACGGACAACGCGGCCATGATCGGCAGCGCGGCCTTCTATCGGCTCATGCGCGGGGAGATCGCGGGGCTTGACCTCAACGCCTGCCCGGGGCTGAGGCTGGTGTGAACCTGCCGCTTTTGAAAAGCCTACACATAATTTGGAAAAGAAATGACAAACCACGCTTAGATGTTACAGCTGCGTAACATTTAAACGTGGTTTTGTCATAACAATTCAGCTGTGGAAAACTAAAATTATCCACAGGCCTGAGGAAAACTATGGACAACTGACGGGGAAAAGTCGGAAACTCTGTGGAAAGCATGCCGTTTTTCCGGGCTTTTCAAGGAAAAATGTTGTGGACAAGGCTGGGGAAAACTGTGGAAAACCTGTGGGCAACCCGTGTATAACCCTTGAACGGATTTGTAACAATTCTTGCGGGGATATAAATATCGGTGACCCCTACACATCGTATGGAAACCCACCGTCATAATCGCGCGGACGCCGGCATACTCCTTGAAACGGCCAACCGGGGGAGGGGAGCGTTATGAACGGTTTTCTGAGGGATCGCGTGCGTCTGACGGCGGGGCTGCTGCTCGGGATTTCGCTCGTGTGCACGGGCGCGCTGCTCTTTGGCGCGGGAAACAGCGCCATGCAGACCTTCGCGCCGGAGCAGACTGCCGGCGCGCCGGCGCAGGAGGACGCGGGGCCGCTCGCGGAGATGACCATCGCCGTCGATCCCGGCCACGGCGGGTATGACGGCGGCGCGGTGGGGCGGGTCAGCGGGACGCCGGAGAAGGGGCTGAACCTCGACGTCGCGCTGCGGCTGGCGCGGCTGCTGGAGGCGAAGGGCGCCAGGGTCATCATGACGCGCACGGACGACCGCGCGCTGTGCGACGAGGACCCGCCCATCCGCAAGAAGCTCCAGGACATGCAGCGGCGCGCGGCGCTGATTCAGGCGGGCGGGGCGGACATGGTGCTCTCCATCCACATGAACGAATACGCGGGGCGCAGCGAGAGCGGGCCGCAGGTCTTTTTCAGGGAGGGCTGCCCGGCGGGGCGTCTGCTCGCGGGCGCGATTCAGCAGGCGATGATCGACAACCTCCATCCCAAGACGGAGCGCACGGCGCTGGGCGGGGACTACTACATCCTGACGCTGGGCGTGCCCTCGGCGCTGATAGAATGCGGGTTTCTCTCCAACCGGGACGAGGAGGCGCGGCTGCTGACGGAAAGCTACCGCGAGGCGGTGGCGCAGGCGGTCTGCGCGGGCGTGCTCGCCTGGGCGTCGCTGCCGGGGGAATACCCCGAGCCGCTTGCAGCGGTCGACCGGTCGGATGAGCCGCACTGAGACGAATGATAGAGAAAAACGGATGACAGGCGCGAAGCGAAGAAGGGGTTTGGGGATGAAATCCCCAAGCAGGTCATAGGGCGGCAGCCCTATCGTATCTCAATATTCATTAAGAAGGCAGTTTCAGAGCAGGCTGCGAAGCAGCCTACGATTGAAACGGGTTGGATGCGCAAAGCGGGAATTCAGGCCTAAACCGGGTCGGGAAGGGCTCATTGAAGAAGCGATGATGGCGGATTTTCCGATGTCGTGCGGGCATTCCGCTCTTTACCTTTGCGGAAATTGATGATATACTGTAGGCTACGAAAATGGATGAAAAGGCGCTTTCGCCCATCAGGAAGATTGAAAAGGATGTGGCCTTTTGCAGCAGGAGGGACTGGAGGCGGCGCGCAGCGTCATGGGGGAGATGGACCCCCGGACGCTCAACCCGCTTCAGATGGCATATATCGGCGATACGGTGCATGATCTCTACGTCCGCAGCCGGCTGGTCGCGCGCGGCATGAGCGTCGGCGCGATGCACAGGCAGGCGGTGCGCATGGTCAGCGCCGCGGCGCAGGCGAGGATGCTCGAGGCGATCGAGGGCGAGCTGACCGAGGCGGAGG
The DNA here is from genome assembly GCA_004556985.1 of Clostridiales bacterium. Classification (GTDB taxonomy): domain Bacteria; phylum Bacillota; class Clostridia; order Christensenellales; family Aristaeellaceae; genus Ventricola. The sequence goes on from SFFC01000086.1 coordinate 15,290, forward strand.
CCGACATCGCCCGGCGCGGGCGCAACGCGCAGGCCAAGCACGCCGCACCCAAAAACGCCGACCCCGCCGATTACGCGCACGCCACGGGGCTGGAGGCGCTCTGGGGCTATCTGTATATCACGAAGCAGAACGAGCGGCTGAGCGCGCTGATGGCGGACGCGCTCGCGCGCACGGAGGCACTATGGCAAAGGCAAAGCTCAAGGTGATTTTGCTGCGCGCGACGCCCGATCCCGACGAGATCGTGGCGCTGGGCGCGCGGCTTTGCTACGCGCAGGCGGATATCGAGAGCCTGCGCGAGCGCGTCGAGGCGGCGGATCAGCAGAAATATGTGGAGCGCGTCATGGGGCGCGGGCATCTGTCCGTGACCGAGCACGCGAGCTTCACGTTCGCCGTGGAGGGCGTCTCGCGGGCGCTGCTCGCGCAGCTGACGCGGCACAGGATCGCGTCGTTCTCCGTGCAGAGCCAGCGCTACGTCTCGATGGCGGACGGGTTTGACTACGTCATCCCGCCGTCGATCTCGGCGCTGGGCGAGGCGGAGGAGCGGGAATTCATCCGGCAGATGGAGACCATGCACGCATGGTATCGCAGTTGGCAGGAAAAACTGGGCGGGTCGGGCGAGGCGGCCAATCAGGACGCGCGCTTCGTGCTGCCCAACGCGGCGGCGACGCGCCTGCTGGTCACGATGAACGCGCGGGAGCTGCTGCACTTCTTCGAGCTGCGCTGCTGCAACCGCGCGCAGTGGGAAATCCGCGAGATGGCCTGGCAGATGCTGGCGGCCTGCCGGCGCGAGGCGCCCGCGCTGTTTGCAGGCGCTGGGCCGGCCTGCCTGCGGGGCGACTGCCCGGAGGGGAAGAACACCTGCGGCAGGGCCTACGAGGTGCGCGAGCGGGCGCAGGCGCTTGACTGAGCACCGGCATGATGTCGGCTGCAAGCCCGACGAAATGCTGTAAAGCCCGCTGCTTTGCGATCGGGACCGGAGCTTTACAGAAGGATTTACAGAGTCATACGGATTGACGGTTCAAACCGGGAAAGAGGAAACCATGGCATACTACGATCAGTTTACAAAGAAGCCGCAGAGCCACAGGGACGACTGGCGCGACGACGAATTCACCCGCCGCCCCCAGCGCGACGAGGGCAAGGGCGTGCC
>SFFC01000087.1 GCA_004556985.1 Clostridiales bacterium
CGAGCTGGACGAATGCGCCAACCCGCGCCACCCGATGACCCGCCGCGAGTGCATCGACGCGCGCTGCAGGTGCCTGAGCTATCTGACGGCGCACGGCGTCTGCCCCTCCTCCGAGGAGGTCAACGACTGGGCGATGGGCACGCTGGTCTTCTGCCATTGGGCGCCGTATTTCGGCAACACGGCGATTCCGGTGCCGCTCTTTAACCTCGTGTACCATGACTGCGTCATCATCCCCTGGATGATGGGGACGGAGGAATGGGGCATTCCTGAGGGAACGACCGGCTTCCTTAACGCGCTGCTGTGCGGCGGCATGGGCTACATGAGCGACAGCGCCGAGGGCGAGGCGCTTGAGGAGAACATCCGCCAGTGGAGGACGATCTCCGAGCTGCAGCACCACGTCGCGATGGAAAAGATGGTCAGCCATGAATTCCTCTCGGAGGACAGGAAGATTCAGCGCACGATCTTCGGCGACGGCACCGTCGTCACCGTCAACTTCGGCGAGAACACCTATGACATCCGCTATCCGGAGGCATGAGCATGAGCACACTGACGATTACGACCTATTCCATGCCCGCCGCCTCGCTGGGCGAGGCGAATCCGCTGCCCGACCTGGGCGGCGTGGGCGACGCGCACGCGCAGATCGTCATCGACGAGGAGACGGTCACGCCCGAGGAATCGAAATACATGGGCTGGGGCCGCGTGCACACCATCCTGCCCTACACGATGCAGGACGGCTACAACCGTACCCGCCGCAGCCGCGCCTTCAAGGCGGCCGTGCTGGAGAACGAGCACCTGCGTGCGACCTTCCTGCCGGAGCTCGGCGGGCGTCTCTGGTCGCTCTTTGACAAGGACGCGGGGCGTGAGCTGCTGCATGTCAACCCGGTGTTCCAGCCCTGCAACCTCGCGCTGCGCAACGCCTGGATCTCCGGCGGCGTCGAGTGGAACTGCGGCATCATCGGCCACACGCCCTTCACCGTGGACGACATGGCCTGCGAGCGCCTGAGCTTTGCGGACGGCACGCCCGTGCTGCGCATGTTCCAGTATGAGCGCGTGCGCCATCTGTTCTACCGCGTGGAGGCCTTCCTGCCCGACGGAGCGAAGGAGCTCTACGTCCGCGTGCGCATCGACAACGCGACGAAGGAGGACACCGCCGTCTACTGGTGGAGCAACATGGCGGTCAACGAGCGCGAGGACGTGCGCGTCGTCGTGCCCGCGCAGAAGGCCTATCGCTACGGCTACGGCGGCAAGCTCTCCAAGGTGCCCGTGCCCTACATGCGCGCGGAGGCGGACAAGCTCAAGGGCTCGGCGGCGAAGCTCGCCCGCGAGAACGGCGGCTATCTCGACTGGGACATCAGCAAGACGATGACGCTTCCGCAGTCGATGGATTTCTTCTTCGACGTGCCGCAGGAGGCGCGCCCGTTCATCGCCGCGCCCGGCAGGGACGGCTACGGTATGTGCCAGACCTCGACGGGCGAGCTGCGCGGGCGCAAGCTCTTCGTCTGGGGCATGGGCGCCGGCGGACGGCATTGGCAGGAATTCCTCTCCAAAAAGGGCAGCGCATATATCGAGCTGCAGTCCGGCCTGGCGCATACGCAGCTGGAGCATCTGCCGATGGCTGGCGGTGCGAGCATCAGCTGGCTCGAATCCTACGGCGCCGTGCAGGCGGATCCCGCCAGGGTGCATGGGCAGGACTGGAACGAGGCCGTGCAGGCGGTCGCCTCTGCGCTTGACGGGGAGAGGCCCGCGCAGGCGCTGGAGGACTGGCATGCGCGCGCCAAGCGCGAGCTCGACGGGAAGACCGGCGAGGTCATCCATCAGGGCATGGGCTTTGCCTGCTGCGAGGCCGCGCTGCTGGGCGACGCGTTTGACACGCAGGGGCTGAACATGGAGGCCATGCGCCTGACGCAGGAGGAGCAGCCCTGGCTGACGCTTGCGCAGACGGGCGTGCTGCCCTGCCCGGACCCGCTTGACAATGTGCTCAGCTACCAGATCAGCTCGGCCTGGCGCAGCAAGCTCTACGAGAGCGTCTGCGAGGGCAAAAGCGACCACTGGTTTGCCCACTATCAGCTCGGCGTTATGGCCGACGCGCAGGGGGACAGCGCTGCCGCACGTGGGAGCTACGAGCGCTCGCTTGCGCTTGAGCGCAACCCGTGGGCGCTGCGCTGCCTGGCGCTGCTCGACCGCCGCGCGGGCAATGCGGAGCTGGCTGCCGACAGGCTCTGCGAGGCGGCGCAGATGAAGCCCATCCGGCCGCTGGCCGTCGAGGCGCTCACCGCGCTGCTTGATACGAAGCAGTACGCGCGGATGCTCTCGCTGTTGGAGGCCATTCCGGGGCCAGTGCGCAAGCTCGGCCGCGTGAAGACGCTGGAGATCGCGGCGCTGATGCGCACGGGCAGGCTCGACGAGGCGCAGGCGCTGTTGGAGAGCCGGATCGTGCTGACCGACGTCCGCGAGGGCGACGTGCTGCTGACCGACCTCTGGTTTGAGCTGATGGCGCGCCGGGAGCGCGGCAGCGCCGACGAGGAGAGCCTCGCCTGGGCACGGGAGAATCTCAGGCCGCCCAGAGAGCTCGACTTCAGAATGAGCTGAGGCGTTCCCAATCTGCCCTATTTAAATAGGAAGAAAAATCTTTTCCTTGACATCCCCCCGGCGCAGGACATATAATAGATCAGAAGCTGAGAAGGGAAGAGTATTTCCGAAACCTGCCGGCAGAGAGGGCGCGCCATCGGCTGCAAGCGTGCTCGGGCGAGGGCGGAAAGAAGTGCATCCGGGAGCTCCGCGGCTGAGCGAAGGTCAGGCCGCGGCATGGGCGCCGTGTTAAGGCGAAGAGGTGAAGCGCGAAATCTGCGCTTAATCAGAGTGGAACCGCGGCCCTGCCGTCTCTGAAGAGGAGACGGCAGGGCTTTTGTCTGCCCGGCCAGACCGGGGAAAGGGGAGAACCGCGGTGTTTGATCATTTGCGAGCAGATATCGCTTCCGTCCTGGAGCGCGATCCGGCGGCCCGGTCCAAATGGGAGGTGCTGCTGTGCTATCCCACAGTCAAGGCGCTCGCGTATCACAGGCTGGCGCACAGGCTGTACCTGGCAGGGCATACGACCCTGGCGCGGATCATCTCGCAGCACAGCCGCCACGCGACCGGTATCGAAATCCATCCCGGCGCGAGCATCGGTAAAGGGCTGTTCATCGACCACGGAACCGGCGTTGTCATCGGCGAGACGACCGTCATCGGCGACAACGTGACGCTGTATCAGGGGGTGACGCTGGGCGGCACGGGCAAGGACGTCGGCAAGCGCCACCCGACCATCGGCAGCAACGTGACCATCGGCTCGGGCGCCAAGGTGCTCGGCCCATTCAGCGTCGGCGACGGCAGCAAGATCGGCGCGGGCGCCGTCGTGCTCAAGGAGGTGCCGCCGAACTGCACGGTCGTCGGCAATCCGGGCCGGATCGTCCGCCGGGAGGGCGTCGCGCCGGGCATCGACCTCGACCACATTCACCTGCCGGATCCGGTCAAGGCGCATATCGACGCGCTGGAGCGGCGCGTCGCCCAGATGGAAGAGGAAATCCACACCCTGTTGGGAACACAGAATATCGAGGAGGACATCGAACATGCAGATCTATAACACACAGAGCCGCCGCAAGGAAGAGTTTGTGCCGATCACCCCGGGCAAGGTCACGATCTACGCCTGCGGACCGACGGTCTACAACTATATCCACATCGGCAACGCGCGCCCGGCGATCGTCTTCGACACGCTTCGCCGCTATCTGGAGCACAAGGGCTATGACGTCACCTTCGTGCAGAACTTCACCGACATCGACGACAAGATGATCCGCCGCGCGAACGAGGAGGGCACCACCGTCAAGGAGCTCGGCGAGCGCTTCATTAAGGAATACTACACGGACGCAGACGCGCTGGGCATCGAGCGGGCGACGGTCAACCCCAAGGCGACGGAGCACATTCCCGAGATCATCAACCTGATTCAAAAGCTGGAGGCCAAGGGCCTCGCCTACGCCTGCGACAACGGCGATGTCTACTACAACACGCAGGCCTTCGCCTCCTACGGCAAGCTCTGCGGGCAGAACCTCGACGACCTGGAGGCCGGCGCGCGCATCGACACCGACCCCAACAAGCGCCATCCGATGGATTTCGCGCTCTGGAAGGCGCAGAAGCCGGGCGAGCCGGCGTGGGATTCGCCCTGGGGCAAGGGCCGCCCGGGCTGGCACATCGAGTGCTCGGCGATGAGCATGAAATACCTTGGCGAGACGATCGATATCCATTGCGGCGGCAAGGATCTCGTCTTCCCGCATCACGAGAACGAGATCGCCCAGAGCGAGGGCGCGACGGGCAAACCGTTTGTCCACTACTGGATGCACAACGGCTTCATCAACGTGGACAACCAGAAGATGAGCAAGTCGGCGGGCAACTTCTTCACCGTCCGCGAGATTTCGAAGGAATTCGACCTGGAGGCCGTGCGCATGTTCATGCTCGGCGCGCAGTACCGCAGCCCGATCAACTTCTCCCGCGAGATGATCGAGCAGGCGAAGGCCTCCCTCGAGCGCCTCTACACCGCGCGCGACCACTACGCCTTCCTGCTCGCCAACGCGAAGGACGGCGAAATGGGCGAGCGCGAGAAGGAGCTGCTTGACAAGGTGCAGGCGGCGCGCGACGGCTTCGACGCTGCGATGGACGACGACCTCAACACCGCCGACGCCATTGGCAACATGTTCGAGCTTGTCCGCGCGGGCAACGCGCTGCTCGACGAAAAGAGCCCGAAGCAGGCCGTGCAGGCCGTCGTCGACGCGCTTGCCGAGATGGCGAAGGTCTGCGGTATCCTGAGCCGCAAGACGGACGAGAGCGGGGACGAGCAGGTCGAGGCGCTGCTCAAGGCGCGCGCTGAGGCCCGCGCGGCGAAGAACTGGGCCGAGAGCGATCGGCTGCGCGACGAGATCACGAAGCTGGGCTACGTGCTCAAGGACACCAAGCAGGGCCAGCAGATCAGCAAGGCCATCTGATCCCCGGCCGCCTGCGGCAAAACAGGGGAGAGAACGGTATCCGGAAATAAAACAGACTGGCGGTCTTTGAAGGCGCGCCGAGAGAAAAATGAACATCCGAAAGAGGAAGGCTTGTCGAATGCAGACGAGCTTTCCTCTTTTTTCGCGTCCGGGAACGACAGGGCTTTTCCGGCAGACGCGCTATAATGACGCCGTGAAGAGGCAAACGGCGGATCGACCGAAAGGGGGCGCTTGAACGCGGCAGGGCTGCTCTTTGAGCTGCTGGCGGATGCGCTGGGCATCGCGCTGGCGCTGCGCCTCGCGGGACGGCGCGTCCGCCCAGGACGGGTGCTGGCGGGCGCGGCCCTCGGCGTGCTGGCGGCCGGCCTGACCCGGGGACTTTCGCGGGGACAGGCTGCGCTGCTCTGGCTCCCCACGGCGCTGGCGATGATGATGCTCGGCGGCGGACGCGCGATGCTCGGCAGACCGCTGCGAAGCGCGCTGCTGCTGCTAGCCGCCATGGGGCTGCTGGGCGGCACCCTTCAGGCGCTGCTGGGGGCGACGGGCTCGCTCACGGCGGCGTATGCACTCGCAGCCTGCGCCGTGCCGGTGATGGCTGCCTGCATGCGGCGCGCCGGACGCCCCTGCGGCGGCGCAGGGACGATGCTTCTTCGCTTTTCCTACCTGGACAAGCGGTTCAGTCTGCGCGGAATCGCCGATAGCGGCAACACGCTTCGCGATTATCTGACACACAGACCGATCGTCGTTTTTTCGATGGAGGACGGCAGGCGCATGGGCCTTTCGGGGCGCGGGCGGCTGCTGAGCGCGGACACGGCCGGCGGCAGGCAGATGATGCTCTGCTTTACGCCCCAGACGCTCGAGCTGAGCATCGGCGGGAAATGGAGGCATGTCAGCGCAGCCGTCGCGCTGTCCCCGGGCCTTAGGCAGGGAGCGCCCGCGCTGATTCCGCAGGCACTGATTGATGAATGCTCAACATGACAGAGGGGGAGAGAAGGATGGAAAAACGGAAAACGGTGCGCATGAGCGGAAGGAGCGGCATGAACAGGCCGCAGCTGACCCTCATCAGGCCGGAGGGGGAGGTCGCCTATATCGGCGGCAGCGACTCCCTGCCCGCCCCGCTGACCAGAGAGGAAGAGCAGGCGCTTTTTAGCCGCATGGACGAAGAGCCGACCACCGTACGCCGTACGCTTATCGAGCACAACCTGCGGCTGGTCGTCTACATCGCCCGGAAATTCGAGAACACCGGCGTGGGCATCGAGGATCTGATTTCGATTGGCACCATTGGGTTGATCAAGGCCGTCAACACGTTCGATCCCGGCAAGAAGATCAAGCTGGCGACATACGCCTCCCGCTGCATCGAGAACGAAATCCTCATGTTCCTGCGCAGGACGAGCCGCCAGAAGCTCGAGGTCTCACTCGACGAGCCGCTCAACACCGACTGGGACGGCAACGAGCTGCTGCTCTCCGATATTCTGGGTACGGAGGGCGACCTTGTCTACCGATCCATCGAGGAGACCGTCGAGCGGCAGATGCTCTCGGCCGCGCTTTCCCACCTCTCCATGCGCGAGAAGGAGATCATGCGCCTGCGCTTCGGCCTGGGCGGCGGCACCGAGAAGACGCAGAAGGAGGTCGCCGACATCATGGGCATCAGCCAAAGCTACATCTCCCGGCTGGAAAAGCGGATTCTGCTGCGGCTGCAGAAGGACATGGAGCAGATGGGATGAGCGATGCCGCTTCAGGCCCACATTGCAGGCTTGCGGCAAAAGCATCATGACGCCCGTGCGCGACGGGGCGTTCTTCAAATGAACGAAGAGGCGGAGCTTCTCCGCGCTTCAAGCCGGCAGGCCGGTTCTGCAGAGTTCATCCGAAGGGGCGATCGCCCTGGAGCTGCAGCATTGCGGTCGGGACAGTGGTTCCGACCGTTTTTTGATGCCCAGCGGCTTTTGGATGGCCTTATTGTCCGCAAAAAGAAAAATGTTAAATGTTCTCTTTAGGGGTTGACATGATTATATGGGGGAGGGTATAATTGGGGCAGTTATCAGATAGCACCAGAAATTGATCCCGGATCCTTCCGATGATTTCTGTGCGAAATGAAAAAAAATCTGATTGAGATACAGCTATATCCACCAGAAGCATGCGGAGGCGGTATCTTTTTTCATACCGGTGTCGCTTGCCCTTTTGGGGAAAACGCGCGCCGAAAAATCAGCGAGCAGCGTCGCTTGCGTGGATAGAGTTCCCCGCGCCTCAGCCTGTTTGAGCGCGGTCTTTGAGTAAAGAAATAAATAACTGATTGTGATATAATCACGCGCATCCATCATTACGGATGCATCGGGCAACAATCTAAGGAGGAAGGCATCATGAAAAACAAGAGGATGATCGCAGCTTTACTGGCGCTGGCTTTTGCGCTTGGGAGCACGAGTATCCTTTCCGCGATTCCATCCGTGCTGGCGGAGGCTACGATCAGCGAGGCTGACCGCGCGCCGGGTTCCCTGCCGGAGGAGGCGCTCTCCGAAACCAGCGGCGCGATTCGCATCGACGAGGCGGTCACGCCGGGATCGGATGCGGGGCAGACGCCCGATGCGGAGCAGACGCCTGGCCCCGATGACGAGACGCCGGCCCCCGAGGAGACGCCGCACTTTGCGCACGGCTACCTCTATGTCGACGCCGGGACGATCATCTATGCTGACGCGGGCCGCGAGATTCACCTGGGTGTCATGCCCGTCCGCCAGATCGTCTATGCGCGCTGCGTAGGCATCTATGAGCACGGCTGCCTCTACGAGATCCATTTTGATACCGACCGCACCGCCGGCACCGGGAAGGAGCAGATCGGTTACTTCTATACTGGCCGCCCGCAGATCACTTCTGCCGACGAGGCCGTGGGCGAGCGCATCGCCGAGGGGATCGGCCTGGTGCCCTACGCCGACCTCTACTACGAGGAGCAGCCGGAACCGACCGAGGGTCCGGAGGGCGGCGCGGATGATTCCGCGAGCACCAATACCAACGGCGTCAACATTCGCCGCGAGCCCAGCCGCGGCAGCGACCTCGTCGCTCAGCTCGCGCGGGGCACGAAGGTGACCATCCTGGAGGCGGTCAGCAACGCCCAGGGCGAACTCTGGTACAAGGTGACCAGCGAGGCCGGCAAGGGCTTCATCCGTGCCGATCTGATCCAGCAGCCCGAGACAGAGGCTCCCGCTGAGGACGGCATGCCTGATGAAAACGAATCCTCCGTGGACGACGAGACGCCTGCGGACGACGAGACGCCTGCGGACGATGAAACGCCTGCGGACGACGAGCCCGACACGGCGGACAATGCCGACACGAGCGATACCGAGCCGGCGGACCGGCCCGAGGATGCTGACGAGCCGAAGACCCCGGCACAGCTGCCCGTGATCATCGACGCCGAACAGGCTGCCGACGCGGGCGCTGCGATCATCAAGGATGGCGCGACCGAAGAGGAAGAGGACGTGAGCTTCGGCGATCCTGTCGACGGAGACGAGACCGACGAAATCCTCGAGCCGGATGGCGAGTCCGATGAGACGAGCGAGACCGACGGGGCGATCGAGTCCGATGTGACGAGCGAGACCGACGGGACGACCGAGCCTGATGAAGCGACCGAGCCTGATGAAGCGACCGAGCCTGATGAAGCGACCGAGCCTGATGAAGCGACCGAGCCTGACGGGACAGCCGAGCCTGACGGGATGGCCGAGCCTGATGAAGCGACCGAGCCAGACGGAACGGCCGAGCCTGATGAAGCGACCGAGCCTGATGAAGCGACCGAGTCTGATGAAGCGACCGAGGCTGACGGGACGGCCGAGCTTGATGAAACGACCGAACCTGACGGAACGGCCGAGACCGACGAAGTCCTTGAGCCGGAGAAGATCCTCAACCCCGACGAGACGAATCCCGACCGCTCCATCAGCATCATCGCCTCCTGGGGCGAGAAGCCGCTCGAGTACGGCGACACCGTCACGCTGAGCGCGGAGCTGAGCGGCTACGAGGGCCTGGACATCGAGGTCTTCTGGCAGTGCGACAGGGGTGCGGGCTTTGAGGATTGCCCCGACACGATGGGGCAGAGCAGCTTCCAGTTCGTCGTGGACGAGACGAACGCCGCCTGGATCTGGCGCGCGGGCGTCGTCATCACGATGGAGGAGCCGGCCCCGGCGCTGACCCTTGACGAGGCTGCCACGGACGCCGGGGAGGCCCCGGCACAGACGACGGAAACGACGGATGAGCCCGCGGCGCAGACCGCCGCGGAAGCGTAAGCAATTCCGCTTTTGAGAGTCCATCGAGCGATTGGAGGAGGATGGCATTGAAAACAAATCTGAAGCGGATTGGGGCCTGGGC
>SFFC01000088.1 GCA_004556985.1 Clostridiales bacterium
CTGCCAGCGCGTCTGTCCGATGCAGCCCCCGATGGAGGAGGCGGCTGGCGGCAGGTTTTCTCTTGATGACTTTGTCACCGCGGATGAAGGCGCGTTTTCACAGAGCGTGCGTAGGCTCGCGGAGGAGATCGGCCGCAATGCTGCCCGTCCCCAGCGCGTGCGCGCGCAGGCGGCGCTCCTTTCTGGCCATAGAAAGAGAGCGTCAGATCTGCCCGTGCTCCGGGTGTGGGCGGAGTCGCCATTTGACGCTGTGGCGGAGCATGCATCCTGGGCCATCCGCCGGATTGAAGAGGCCAAGGGGCAGGAGGACGAAATTTAGCCGGCGGTTTCGCCCGGGGCTTGACCATCCATGCAAAACAGATTAAAATAGAATGGATTGTATAGTGGGAGGGAATGCTTTGCTCAAAAATCAGATTGACGCGCTGCTCGACCGGGTGAAAATCAGATTGACGCGCTGCTCGACCGGGTGCAGAAGCCTGCGCGCTACATGGGCGGAGAGATGAACGCCGTCATCAAGGATCCGTCGAGCGTCGCGATTCGGTATGCCTTTGCGTTTCCGGATGTCTATGAGGTGGGCATGTCCCACCTGGGCTCCCGGATTCTCTATGATATCATCAATAAGCGGGAGGATGCGCTCTGTGAGCGCGTCTTCATGCCGTGGGTGGACATGGCCGACCTGATGAGGCAGGAGCATGTGCCGCTGTTCTCGCTGGAGAGCCGTTCCCCGGTCGGGGAGTTCGACATGCTGGGCATCACGCTCCAGTATGAGATGAGCTACACCAACATTTTGGAGATTCTCGACCTGTCCGGCATTCCGCTGCACAGCGAGGACAGAACCTGGGATCATCCCATCGTCATCGCGGGCGGGCCCTGCGCCTTCAACCCGGAGCCGCTGTATCACTTCATCGACGCCTTTTCCATCGGAGACGGGGAAATCAGTACGCTGGAGACGATCGACGTCGTTAAGCAGTGCAAGCAGGAGGGCGTCTCGCGCGAGGAATGCCTGCGCCGTCTGGCCGGGCTGCGCGGCGTCTACGTGCCCAGCCTCTATAAAGCAGAGTATCACGAGGACGGCACGCTCGCCTCGTTTGAGCCGACGCAGGAAGGGGTGCCGCGCACTGTCGTCAAGAACATGATCGCCGATCTGGATCACGCCGAGTATCCCGAGAGCGTGATCGTCCCCTTTATGGAGATCGTCCACGACCGCATCAACATTGAGGTGCTGCGCGGCTGCACGCGCGGCTGCCGCTTCTGCCAGGCGGGCATGATCTATCGCCCCGTCCGCGAGCGCAGTGTCGAACATCTGCTGGATCTGGCCAAAAAGCTGGTCGACGAGACGGGTTACGAGGAGATCACGCTCTCCTCGCTCTCCACGGGCGACTATTCCTGCCTGCCGCAGCTGGCGCATGCGCTGATGGAGCGCTTCGAGGAGAAGCGGGTCGCGCTGTCGCTCCCGTCGCTGCGCCTGGACAGCGAGCTCAAGGAGACGCTCGAGGAGACGCAGAAGGTTCGCAAGACGAGCTTGACCTACGCCATGGAGGCGGGCACGCAGCGCCTGCGCGACGTCATCAACAAGGGCATCACGGAGGAGGATCTGATCAGCTCCGTATCCGACGCCTTCGCGGGCGGGTGGAGCAGCATCAAGCTCTACTTCATGTTCGGTCTGCCCACGGAGACGACGGAGGATCTCGACGGCATCGCGGATCTGGCCGGCAAGGTCGTCCGGCAATATTTCAGCACGCCGAAAAACCTGCGTGCGCGCGGCCTGCGCGTGAATTGCAGCGCGTCCTGCTTTGTGCCCAAGCCGTTCACGCCGTTCCAGTGGGAGCCGCAGGATACCATCGCGCAGTTCGAGGAAAAGCAGCGCCATCTCTGCCAGATCATGCACATCAAGGGCGTTGAGTTCAACTGGCATGAACCTCATGTCTCGTTTCTGGAGGCCGTGTTCGCCCGCGGCGACCGCAAGACGGCTGACGTGCTGGAGGCGGCCTGGCGGCTCGGCTGCCGGTTTGACGGCTGGTCGGATCAATTCTCGTTTGACAAATGGATGCAGGCGTTTGAGCAGTGCGGCGTGGATCCCGCGTTCTACGCGAACCGCCGCCGCGAGAAGGGCGAGCTGCTGCCCTGGGCGTTCATCGATGCGGGCGTGACGGAGAGCTACCTCTGGCGCGAGCACGAGCGCGCCATGCAGGCCGTCGTCACGCCAGACTGCCGCAAGGGCTGTCAGGGCTGCGGGCTCAAGCGATTTGAAGGAGCGTGTGAAGGCCGATGAGAATGCTCGTTGAATTCCGCAAGGACGACATCGTCCGCCATCTCGGCCTGCTCGACCTGCAAAGAACCATGCAGCGCGCGCTGCGGCGCAGCGGGCTGCCGATCAAGTATTCGAGTGGCTTCAATCCGCATATTGTGATGTCCTTCGCCTCCGCGCTCTCTACCGGCATCCCGGGAGACGCGGAGCTGCTCGACGTGTCACTGTCCGGCGAGGTCACGGAGCGGGAATGCTTGGAGGCGATGAACCGCGTTTTGCCGCCCTCGCTCCCGGTGACCCGCGTGCGCCTGGTGGAGGACGGCTTTCCGAAGGTCATGGCAGCGCTTCGGCAGGCGGAATACCGCATCCGCCTGAGCGGAGAGGGGACGGATGCGATCGTTTCCGCGATTCCCGCCTTCCTCGCGGAAACGGAGATCATGGCGATGCGCAAGAGCAAGCGCGGCGAGGCACTGGTCAACATCCGGCCCATGCTGCATGCGCTCACCGCAGAGCATAGCGGCAGCGAAGAGGCTGTGCTGCAGGCGCGTGTTTCCTTCGTGGAAACGGCGACGCTTAAGCCCGATCTGCTGCTCTCCTCGCTGGCGGCGTATGCCAACGCGCCGCTGCCACGCGCTGAGATCCGCAGAACTTGTCTGCTGGGCGAAAAGGACGGCGTCCTGACGCCGCTGATCGATCTGTAATTCCTATGGAAAGAACTCTGTTGTTTGACTGTCAGCCCGGCTGGACGCGGGCGGCGGTTGTAGAGGATGGCAGCCTCTGCGAGATCCATCTGGAGCAGGCAAAACGCGAAAACCTGACCGAAAGTCTGTTTTATGGACGCGTGATGCAGATCAGACCGTCGGTCTGCGCGGCATTTGTGGATATCGGTCTCCCGCTCAATGCCTTTCTGCCGCTCGACGAGGCAGGTACCCAGCCGCTCCGATGCGGCGATATGCTGATCGTCCAGGGCGCAGCCAGGCAGGCAACCGACACCAAGGGCCTGCGCGTGACCACCCGGATCAACCTCGCCGGGCAGACGCTCGTCCTCGTTCCCGGCAAGCCGGGCATCCATGTCTCCAAAAAGATCAAAAATGAGGCGGACAGGCAGGCGCTTGCCGAGGCGGCGCAGTCCGTATGTCCGCCGGATTGCGGGCTGATCGTCCGCACGGCGTCGCAGGATGTGACGGTTGAACGCCTTGAGCAGGAGGCCGAAGCGCTTCATGAGACCTGGCAGAAGATCAAGAGGCGGACGGCAGGCATGGCAAAGCCAGGCATGCTCTGGGCCTCGCTGCCTCTTGAGGATCGCCTCATCCGGGATTGGACGGGCAGGCCGGTAGACCGGATTCTGACGACGAGCCTTGCTCACGCCATGCGGCTCAAGGACCAGCAGGCGCAGGGCCTGCTTGATTTCCAAACCCGCATCGAATGGTTTGAGGAGCGAAAGACGCTGCTCTTTGATGCCTTTTCGCTTGAGGAAGCGATCGACAAGGCGCTGCGCAGGCGCGTATGGCTGCCCGGCGGCGGTTATCTGGTGATCGACATCTGCGAGGCGATGACGGTCATCGACGTCAATTCCGGGAAGATGACGCTGGGCAGGGACATCGAGGAGACGGCGCTGCGCGTCAACCTCGAGGCGGCCCGCGAGGTGGCGCGCCAGATTCGGCTGAGAAATCTGAGCGGGATGATCGTCGTCGATCTGATCGACATGAAGCCCACTGAAAACAGGGAGGCCGTGGTTCAGGCCTTCCGTCAGGCGGTTTCCTGCGACAGCATGCCGGTCAAGGTGCTGGGCATCACAAAGCTGGGCCTGCTGGAGATGACGCGAAAGCGCAAGGGCGAATCGCTGCACAGACAGCTCTGCGTTTCCTGTACGGCCTGTGCGGGTGCTGGGGAGATGCTCTCTGCCGAAGCGGCGGCATGCAGCGCACTCAGGCAGGTTCGCCGGCTGGCGCTTTCCGGACAGCGCGGGCCCTTTCTGGTGCGCTGCGCGCCGCAGACGGCCGCCGCCTTGGCGGCATGCGCCAATCCGCTTGAAGCCGACGTGTATGCACTTGGTGCGGGCGGAAGACGCCCTGACCGATGGGACATCGAGCAGCCGGAAGCGGGTGCGGTGCCTGATGGGGCAAAGCCGCTGCTTCATGCTGAAACAGAATGACATAGAGGAACGAAGTTTATGAAAAGAACCGAAGCGATTGAACTGCCGGCTGAGGAGATTGCGCGCCAGAGGGACTGGATGCGCGAATTCGCCTCTCTTGGGGACAGGCCGCGCACCTATTGCGTCGTGACCTACGGCTGCCAGATGAACGCGCATGACAGCGAGACGCTCGAGGGCATGCTCTCCGAGATGGGCATGACGCCCGCGCCGGGCCGGGAGCAGGCGGATTTTGTCATTTTCAACACCTGCTGTGTGCGCGATAACG
Source organism: Clostridiales bacterium (assembly GCA_004556985.1). Taxonomy (GTDB): domain Bacteria; phylum Bacillota; class Clostridia; order Christensenellales; family Aristaeellaceae; genus Ventricola. The sequence goes on from SFFC01000088.1 coordinate 4,669, forward strand.
CGCAGCGGCGCGCGCTGGGCAACGTCGTCTGGCTCAAGGAGCTCAAGAAGACGCGGCCGGAGATGATGGTCGCCGTCTGCGGCTGCATGATGCAGCAGCCAGGCATGGGCGAGCAGATCCTCAGGCAGTACCCGTTTGTGGATGTCGCGTTTGGCACCCACAACCTCTACCGCTTTCCGCAGCTGATGCTTCAGGCGATCAAGACGCGACGGCGCGTCGTCGAGGTGCTGCAGGATGACGAGGGGAGCATCCCGGAGGAGCTGCCGGTTCGCCGCAGCAGCGCCGATCATGCCTACATCACGATCATGTACGGCTGCAACAACTTCTGCTCCTACTGCATCGTGCCCTATGTGCGGGGCAGGGAGCGCTCGCGCTCGTCCGCGCGCATTCTCGAAGAGGCCCGCCAGCTCAAGGCAGAGGGCGTCAAGGAGATCATGCTGCTGGGACAGAACGTCAACTCCTACGGCCTGGACGTCGAGGGCGAGCGCAGCTTCGCGCAGCTCCTCGCGGCGCTTGACAACGTCGGCATCGAGCGCATCCGCTTCATGACCTCTCATCCCAAGGATCTCTCGGACGAGCTCATCGAGGTCATGGCCAAGGGGAAGCATATCTGCCATGCGCTGCACCTGCCTGTTCAGCACGGCAGCAACCGCATTCTCCAATCGATGAACCGCCGCTATACGCGGGAAGCGTATCTGGAGCGTGTCAGCGCTCTGCGCGCAAAGGTGCCCGATATCAGCCTGACCACCGACCTGATCGTCGGCTATCCCGGCGAGACGGAGGAGGATTTCGAGCAGACATGTTCGCTCGTGGAGCGCGTCGGCTATGACAGCGCGTTCACGTTCATCTATTCGCCGCGCGTGGGTACGCGCGCAGCGGACATGCCCGACCAGATCCCCGAGGAGGTCTCCTCCCGGCGCATTCAGGAGCTGATCGCGCTGCAGAAGGAGATCACGCGCAGGCGCTATGCCGGCTACATTGGCCAGATTCACAGTGTCCTCGTCGACGAGGCCTCCAAGCGGGATGAGCACCAGATGGCCGGTAAGAATGAATACAACATCACCGTCAATTTTCCCGGAACGAGGGATCTGATTGGCCGGATCGTCCGCGTGCGGATCACCTCCAGCGGCGAAAGCACGCTGCGCGGCGAGCTGATTGAAGCGGATGACTGACGGGAAAACGGACAACCCTACAAATCGTTTGACAAAACAGGAGGTTTTTTCATGAGCCAGGTTACCGATTGCGCCCGCGCGCTGGGCGAAGCGATTGTCGCTTCTGACGAATACAAGAACATGCAGATCACTGAAAAGGCGGCCATGACCGACCCGGCGGTCGCCGAGGCGATGGGTCGCTACCTCGAGCTGAAGGAGGCGCTCAATGAGGTGATGCGCCAGGAGGAGCCGGATCCGGAGCTCATCGCGCGCTATGGCAGCGAGATGGACGAGGTGCAGCGGGCGATGAACGCCATGCCTGCCGTCGACGCGATGACCGCGTCCCGGCAGAAATTCTCTGAGCTGATGAATTCCGTCAACCAGATTCTCGAATTCATCGTCACCGGCGAGGTCGCTCAGGGCGGCGGCTGCTCCGGCAACTGCGCGTCCTGCGGCGGCTGCCACTGAGCAATCCGGCTGCCGACCGGGGTAGAGCTCCATCATTTACGGCTGTACGGAGGCTGAAACATGGCGAATATGACCCCCATGATGCGTCAATACCTGGAGATGAAGGAAAAGTATCCGGGAATGATCCTCTTTTTCCGGCTGGGCGATTTCTACGAGATGTTCTTTGACGATGCCAGGCTGGTTTCAAGAGAGCTCGAGCTGACGCTGACGGGGAAGAGCTGCGGCATGGAGGAGCGCGCGCCGATGTGCGGCGTGCCGTTCCACAGCGCAGAAACCTATATCAACCGGCTGATCGAGAAGGGCTACAAGGTCGCCATCTGCGAGCAGATGGAGGATCCTGCCACGGCAAAGGGGCTGGTCAAGCGCGACGTCATTCGCATTGTGACGCCGGGCACAGTGATCGAGCAATCCATGCTCGACGAACGGAGAAACAGCTATCTGCTCTCCGTCTGCCTGGAGGGCAGCAAGGCGGGCCTCGCCTTCGCCGATGTCTCCACGGGCGAGTTTTTCCTCTACGAGATCGAGAAGGCGGCCTCGCGGCTGCAGGATGAGCTGGTGCGCATCTCCCCCAAGGAGATCATCGCCAACGCACAGCTGCCGCAGGGAGCCACGACGCTTCCGGTCGACGTCCGCGACAGCGCAGGCTTTCAGTTTGGCAAAGCCAGGGCTGCTTTGTTTGCGCATTTCGGCGTGCAGTCGCTGGAGGCGCTGGGCGTTGAGGGGCTGCGCCTCGGCGTGCGCGCGGCCGGCGCGCTGATGCACTACCTTGACGAGACGCAGAAAAACGCGCTGGAGCATATCACGAGCCTGCGCCGATATTACGACAAACGGTACATGATGCTCGATCATACCGCGCGGCGCAATCTCGAGCTGACGGAGACGATGCGCTCCCGCCAGAAGCAAGGGACGCTGCTGGGCATCCTCGATTATACCTGCACGGCGATGGGCGGGCGCATGCTGCGCCGCTTCATCGAGCAGCCGCTCGCCGTTCGCGAGGAGATTGAGCGTCGGCTGGAAGCCGTCTCCGCGCTTGCCAGCGCGGACATGACGGCTGCGCTGCTGCGGGAGGAGCTCTCCGCGGTTTACGACGTCGAGCGCCTGCTCAGCCGCATCTCCTACCGGTCGATCAACGCGAAGGACTGCCTTGCCCTGCGAGATTCGCTCTCGCATGTTCCGGCCATCCGGGAGGCTCTCGCCTCGCTCTCGCCCGCCGGACAGCTCGCCGAGCTGCTCGATGGCCTTGAGCCGCTTGACGACGTCGTCGACCTGCTGACCCGGGCGATCGATCCCGACGCCCCCGCGCTGATGAGCGACGGGCACTACATCCGTGAGGGCTACAACCCGGAGCTGGACAAGCTGCGCTCCGCCTCCGCCAACGGCAAGCAATGGATCGCGGAGCTGGAGGCGAAGGAGCGGGAGCTCACCAAGATCAAGAATCTCAAGATCCAGTACAACAAAGTCTTCGGATACTATATCGAGGTCACCAAGTCGTTTTACGACCAGGTGCCGTACCGCTATACGCGAAAGCAGACGCTGGCCAACTGCGAGCGCTATATGACGCCGGAGCTGCACGAGATCGAGGAGACCGTCCTGGGCGCGCAGGAGAAGTCCCTGCGCCTGGAGCAGGGGCTGTTCATCGAAATCCGAGATTTCCTCTCCGGGCAGATTTCGCGCATGCAGCGGACGGCGGAGGCGCTCAAGACGCTCGACGCGCTCCTGTCCCTGGCGACCGCCTCCGTTCGCCATCACTACGTTCGTCCCGAGATCACCGAGGACGGCGTGCTCGACATTCAGAATGGCCGCCATCCGGTCGTCGAGGACGGCTTGAGCGGGGAGGAGCCCTTTGTGCCCAATAGCACCCTGATGGACTGCGAAGACAACAGGATGCTGATCATCACCGGCCCGAACATGGCGGGCAAGAGCACCTATATGCGCCAGGTCGCGCTGATCACGCTGATGGCGCACATGGGCAGCTTTGTGCCAGCAGACAGCGCCAGGATCGGCATCGTGGACAGGATCTTTACGCGTGTGGGCGCGTCGGACGACCTGGCCAGCGGCCAGTCGACGTTCATGGTCGAGATGAACGAAATGGCGCACATCCTGCGCAGCGCGACGCCGAGGTCGCTGATCGTCCTTGACGAGATCGGCCGAGGAACGAGCACGTTTGACGGGCTGAGCATCGCCTGGGCGGTCGTCGAATACCTCGTAGACAAGCAGAAAATCGGCGCCAAGACGCTGTTTGCGACCCATTATCATGAGCTGAGCGAGCTGGAGGGCAGCCTGCCCGGCGTGGTCAACTACCGCATCAGCGTCAAGGAGCATGGCGAAAACGTCATCTTCCTGCGCAAAATCGAGCGCGGGGAAGCCGACAAGAGCTTCGGTATCCACGTCGCGCATCTGGCGGGCCTGCCCAGGCCGGTCATCATGCGCGCGCATGAGATTCTGGCGCGCATCGAGGCCAACGACGTCAACCAGGCGAGCATCGGGCAGAACATCCTTGGCAGCGACGCGGACAGGGCGCCGCAGCAGGTCGGGCTCTTTGAATCCCCGGCGATGGATCTGGTCGAGGAAATCCGCGCGCTCGACGTGCTCTCGATGACGCCCATCGACGCGCTCAACACGCTCTTTGCGCTCAAGGAAAAGGCGAGAAAGATCTGACGGAGGAGAAACGTGGAAGACAGGCCGATTCTCAGGCTGAGTGAGGAAATCATTGGAAAAATCGCGGCGGGCGAGGTGGTTGAAAGCCCAGCCTCCGCCATCAAGGAGCTCGTGGAAAACAGCCTTGACGCGGGCGCGAGCTGCGTGACCGTCGAAATTCGGGACGGGGGCATCTCCTATCTGCGCGTGACGGACAACGGCAGAGGCATCCCGAGTCGGGATGTCCGCCTGGCCTTTGAGCGACACGCGACAAGCAAAATCCGCAAATCGGAGGATCTCTTTGACCTGCGCACGCTCGGCTTCCGCGGCGAGGCACTGGCCTCGATTGCCGCGGTGTCAAAGCTCGTGCTTACGACGCGATCTGCGCAGGAGGAGGTCGGCACCCGGGCCGTCAACGAGGGCGGCATCATCAGGTCGATCTCGGAGGCGGCCAGCCCGCAGGGGACGACCATTGTCGCGCGGGAGCTGTTTTACAACACGCCCGTGCGCCTTAAATTCCTCAAAAAGCCCGTCACGGAGGCGGCGAAG
>SFFC01000089.1 GCA_004556985.1 Clostridiales bacterium
TCCACTATCTCTACACCGGCGGCGAGGAGATCATCGAGGCGATTTCGGCGATTCAGCCGCTGCTGTACGCGCGCTGCTACACGGCCTACGGCCTGGAGCCGGGCTCGCTGCCGCCGCAGGCCGAGCGCGCTTTCCGCTGCGGCCGTGTGCTCGCGCGGCTTGAGGACGGGCAGGGGCGCTGGCGGACGTTCGATGCGACGCAGGTGGCCCCGGATCTTCTCGCGGTCAGCGAGCATACCGAGGGGGAAAAGCCCACGGCGCTGGAGCATGTGCTGGAGAAGAGCCTGCCGCGGCTGTTCCCGCTCAAGGTGGACTGTGCCGAGACGAATACCCCGCAGGATTATCTCGAATACACGCGTGAATACGCCGAGCTGGAGCGCGGCCGCGCGATTTACACGATCAAGCTCGACGTGCCGATCAACTTCATCCATCCCGATCTGCTCCTCTCTCCTGTCCGGGAGGGATTCAGGGAGACGGGCTTTGCGCAGGAGGAGGAGATGGAGGCGCTGATCGCCGGGCTTGTGCGGATTCAGCAGGCGCGATGGGACAATTTCTTTACCAAGCGCCGCCCGACCCATACGATCTTCTCGCTCCCGGCGATGGAGCAATTTGCGCGCACGGGCCTGCAGTCCGACCATTTCTTTGCCATGCGCCCGTATACGCCCGAGGAACGCGCGGCGATTCTGCGTCACATCCGGACGCAATGCGCAAAGAACCCCGGCTTTAGGGTCTATTTCTTCAAGGAGGACTATCAACCGCCGCGCACGGAGATCACGCTCTACGAAGGGATCGGCACGCTGATGCGCAAGCCGGATACGAATTACAACCTGGCGGTCGACCATGCTGAGGCGCTGATCACGCAGCCGGAATTCTGCCGGAAATACAAGGAGTTTTTTACGCGGGATCTGCTGGCCAATCAGGTGCGCTCCGGCAGCGAGACGCTCGTGCTGCTTGAATGGCTCGAGAAGATCGCGCTGGAGGGATGAAAAAAAGAGGCTGTCAGGCTAAGGATCCAGACATTTAAGCAAAATCTAAGGATTTGCGCCCGAAGGTTTCCGAAGGGCGATCGGAAAGCCCTTTGGCGGGGCGTTGGGGCAGAGCCCCAAGCTCAGAAAGCGGATTATTCTTAGAGAATTTGCTTTTCAGAATGTTCAGGATGGGCTTGACAGCCCCTTTTTGATTTTCAATTGTGCATGAAAGCCGGGCGCAGCCCGCTCAGTGCCCCGCCAGCGGGATGTTGCGGCCGTCCTGCTTTTTGGCAGATGCGCGCTGGGAGAGCACCTGCGCGAAGGGATCGTCCTCCTTCTCCTCGTCGAGCAGGCCGTCGGACCTGAGCATGTCGCGCAGCACGTCCATCTCGCTCTCCAGGTCGATAAAGCGGTATTCGTCCAGCGCTTCGACCTGCTTGAGGAAGGCCTTGTCGATCACGCCGAGCGCCTCCGAGATGCGCGCGCGCACCTCGCGGGCCTTGGGCGTATTCGCCGTGTTTTCGAGCTTGGCGCGGGCGTCGAGCAGATGCAGCGTCGTGGGCAGATAGTAGCGCAGGAAGGTGCGCAGCTGGGAGAGCAGCTGCGGGCGCTGCTCGAGCACGGAGAGGATCTGCCGACAGCTGTTTTCAATCGAGTCGATCTGCGCGGAGAGCGCCGGATCGGGAATCCTGTCGTTGGCGCTGCGGATGCGCACAAGCGCGCTCTTGCCCTCGCGCACGACGTCGGCGACGGTCGCGTCCTCCTCGATGGTGGGCTGCTGCGCCTGCGCGGCGGTCTGCTGTGCGGCGCGCGCCTGCTGCGCGGAGGACTCGGTCTGCCTCCATTGACGGTCGATGTCGCTGTCGTCCGTGACGGTGCAGTCCGCGTCACTGTAACGCTGGCGGCTGCGCACGCTGCCAGCGCTCTGGGCTTTGCTCTGCCAGCGGCGGACATGGACGCCGCTTTCGTCGATATCGACGTTCCAGTTCATGCTGTCGCGCTCGCTCTCCGCTTCGTCCTTCGCCGCCTTTTCCAGCGCATGGAACAGAAGGTAGACGACGAACGGGCCGACCGGCCCGCCGACGCACAGCGAGAGCACATACCACGACCAGCGCGGGAGATAGTTGAGTTTTTTGAGCAGATTCTGAACTTTCATCAAAAAAACCTCCGGGCCTGCGCCCTGCAGGAGAGTCAAGCGTGAACGTTTCTATTATATCAAAAGGAGGCTCGGCTGTCATCGCCTCCGTTCAATGTTCTCTCTTTTTTCTACGCAGGAGGCTGTGCAGACGGCCGTTTTCGGCCTGCCGGGGCTTCTCGGGCGTGTCGAGCGGGTCGTGCGTGCGCGTGGGCACGGGGCGCGCGATGGCGCGGCGGATGTCGCCGATCACATAGCGGACGTCCTCAAAGACGCCGTCGAGAATGCCCGTGCGCAGGAAGTTGACGCAGGTGATCCAGAGGATCGGCGCGACGATGAGGCCGGTCACGCCGTAGAGCTGCATGCCGGCATACATGGAGAAGAGCATCTGCAAGGAGGAGAAGCCCGTCGAGCCGCCCAGCACGCGCGGCTCAAAGATACGGCGCAGAACGTAGAGCACTGCGTAGAGCAGCAGAAGCTGCGCGCCCACGTTGAAAAATCCAAGCAAGAGGCAGGCCGCGCCCCAGGGGACGAGCACCGTGCCCGCGCCGAAGAAGGGGATAAAATCGAGGAAGGCGAGCAGGAGCGCGATGGGCAGGGGATAGGGCACGCCGATGATGAAGAAGGCCGCGAGGATGATGGCCATATCCACCAGCGCGAAGATCAGCTGCGAGCGGAAGAAGCCCAGCACGGCCGTGCGGAAGCTGTGGCCCATCAGGCGCAGGGAATGCTGACCCGTCGCGCCGAGATAGCCGTAGATGTTTTCGCGCAGGTTGGGAAAATCCGCCGTGATGATGCAGCTGGCCAGCACGAGCACGGTCAGGAAGATCACGAAGCCCGGCACCTCGAGCGCAATGTTGCTGGTGATGCCCACGGCGGAGCCAAGCGCACCGGAGATCAGGGAACGCAGCCAGTCCCACGCCAGGGACAGCCAGTTCAGAATTTCCAGGCGCAGACTGTCGTATTCCTCGGGCAGCAGTTCCAGCAGTTCCTGCACATAGACGACGATGCGGTTGTAGAGGTTCTGCAGCTGCGCGACGATCGCCGGGACGGATTTCGTCAGGCCGATGACCTGCGTGATGACCTGCTCGGCAAAGGCGAAGCAGAGCAGAAAGAGCAGCGCGTAGAAAACCAGCACCAGAATGTAGGAGAAGAGCTTGCGCGTCAGGCGCAGATGCTTTTGCAGCACCTGGATCACGGGATTGAACGCCCAGGCCATGATCAGCGCGAGCAGGAATGGCATCAGAATGCCCAGCAGGCGGCCGCCGAAGAGCGCGAAGCAGCCGACCGCCGCCGCGGCGGCGAGCAGCTCCACCAGGAGGCGGAGGTAGACGGTCCTGCGGTTTTCCATCACGAAGACTCCTTTTCAGGTACGATGTGCTGCGCAAGGGGAGCAAGCCCCGCCGGCGCTCAGTTTTCAGGCTCGGGGGTCACGGCGGGCAGGCCCAGCGCCTCATGCAGCAGGGCCGTATTCGACTCAAAGTCGATGAGCACGCCGCTCTCGCCCTTCTTCGAGTTGCCGTAGCGCCAGTCGCCCAGCGGCATGCCGACGGAGGTCACCTTCGCCCCACGCAGCCAGAGGGCGCGCGCGAGCAGGCCGACCTGCTCGGCGCTGCTCAGGGAGGAGCGCCAGGCGTGCTTGAGGGAATTGTAGACGGAGCTGATCTGCGCGATGCTCATGTGCTTCACCGACTGCACCATCGCACTCATGACCTTGCTCTGGCGCTGGCCGCGGATCATGTCGTTGTCCAGCTTGCGGCAGCGCGCGTAGCACAGCGCCTGACCGCCGTTGAGATGGCACAGGCCCTCGGCAAGCGGGGAATCGGGGTATTTGCCCAGGTTTCTGTCGATGTAGCTCGCTTCCTCTGCGGTCAGCTCGACATCGACACCGCCGACGGCGTCGACCAGCTCGATGACCGACGTGAAGTTGACGCGGAACCAGCCGTCGATATCAAGCGCGAAGTTTTCTTCAAGCGTCTTCACCAGCGTGTCCTCGTCGCTCGAGCGGACGATGGTGTTGATCTTGGTCTCCCGCCCGTCCTTGTCAAGGAACATGTCGCGCGCGAAGGTGACGGTAGAAATCCGGCTGCGGGTAAAGTCGATCTGCACGAGCATCATGACGTCGCTGCGGCCCACGTCGTCCAGGGAGCCGTAGTTGTCCATGCCCATAATGAGGTAGGTCTTTGTTCCCTTGGGATGCAGGATCAGCAGCGCTGCCAGCAGCACGAGGACGACAATCAGCGCGATGCGCACGCGGCGATGCGCGGCCAGATAGGCGTGGAAGGATTTGAGCATAAGCAGTCTCCTTTGTCAGGAAGAATATGGAAGGAAGGGAAGACAGAAGCTCCCCGAAAGCCGTATAAAAACCCACCGTTAAACATAGCATAATTAGGGAAAAAAATCAAGCCAGAGAGCCGGCATCCGGGCAGAATTCAAAGAAATCTTTGTCTTTGGCCGGATGGGTTGCAACAGCAGGGCTTTTTGTGTATAATAAAAACGATATGGATTTTTGCGCGGAGCTTCTCACGGCCCCGCTCAAGATAAAGCTGACGCGGGATGACCTCCGTGTCACAGACAATCCTGTACAGCCAAAAAGCGCTTGAAAACGGGCGCTCTGTTTGTTGTGTCATGCTTCCGCGAAGCGCCGGCCCGGGAGACAAGGCCCGGGGGCCTGAAGCGCTTTGGCGGGCAGACAGCCGGCAGCATACCGGCCTTGATGGAAAAAGAAAGAAAGGATATTCCTGTGACAGAAAACGAAAACCAGAAGAATCTCAATCAGCCGCAGCCCCAAGCCGGGGATGCGGAGGGGGCGAAGAAGCCCCGCCGCCCGATGCCGCGCCGCAAGACGGCCGCGCCGCAGCAGGGCGAGGCGGCGAAGAGCGCAGCGAGCGCGCCGAAGACGCCGCACAGGGCGTCCGCCGCAAAGGCGAACAAGACCGCCGCCGCCAAAGCCGCCGCGCAGGAGAGCGCCCCGGCGCTCAAGGCGGGCGTCCGGCCGCCGAGGCGGCGCAGCGCAGCGCCCACCCAGACACCGGCAGCGCCCGCGGAGGCGGCGTCTGCGAAGGCCGCGCCGGCCAAAGCGGCGAAGCAAAGAACGGCCAAAACCGCCAGGACTGCGGCGCCGCAGGCGTCCGCCCAGCAGACGGCCGCGAAGCAGGCGCCCGCCAAAGCGGCGCGCGCCCCGCGCGCCCAGCGCCCGCAGGTTGGCCGCCGCCGCGTCTTCCCGCCCGTGCCGCAGGACGAAAAGCCCTGCATCTCCCAGACGCTTCAGCTCGTGGGCAAGAAGCCCCCGACGATGCGCTCCCGTGCCAGCGCGCATCCCAGCCGCAGCACGCTGCGCATGATCCCGCTGGGCGGCATGTGCGAGATCGGCAAGAACATGACGGCCTACGAATACGGCAGCGACATCATCATCGTCGATTGCGGACAGATCTTCCCGGACGAGACGATGCCGGGTGTCGACGCGGTCATCCCGGATTTCACCTATGTGCTGGAGAACCGCGACCGCGTGCGCGGCATCTTCATCACCCACGGCCATGAGGACCACATCGGCGGCCTGCCCTACCTGCTGCGCGAGTTCCGCGCGCCGGTCTACGGCGGGCGCATGACCGTCGAGCTGCTCAAATACAAGCTCGACGACCGCGTGCCGGGGCTGACCAGAAGCTGCGAGCTGCACGTCGTCGAGGCGGGCGAGACCGTCCGTGCCGGCTGCTTCTCCGTCGAGTTCATCCACGTCAACCACTCGATCGCCGACGCGTTCATGTTCGCCATCCGCACGCCGATCGGCATCATCATGCACTCCGGCGACTTCAAGATCGACTACACGCCCATCAACGGCGAGATCATGGATTTGCAGCGCATCGCGCAGATCGGGCGCGAGGGCGTTCTGCTCTTTGTCTGCGAATCGACGAACATCGAGGTGCCGGGCTTTTCCAAGTCCGAACGGCACGTCGGCGAATCGATGGCCGAGATGTTTGAGGACGCAAAGGGCCGCATCTTTGTGGCGACCTTCTCCTCCAACATCTCGCGCCTGCAGCAGATCTTCACCGCCGCGGAGCGCCACGGCCGCAAGGTCGCGCTCGTGGGCCGCAGCATGCTCAACGTCTTCAACGCGGCCAACAACCTCGGCTACATCCAGATGAAGCCGGACACGCTTATCGAGGCCTCGCAGGCCGACAGCTACCCGCCCGAGCAGGTGGTCATCATTTCCACCGGCTCCCAGGGCGAGCCGATGAGCGCGCTGACGCGCATCGCCTTCTCCAACCATCGCGAGATCGAGATTCAGCCGGGCGACACGGTCATCATCTCCGCGACGCCGATCCCGGGTAACGAGAAGCCGATCTACAAGGTCATCAACGAGCTCTACCGCCGCGGCGCGAAGGTCTATTATTCCGCGCTGGCGGACGTGCACGTCTCCGGCCATGCCTCGCAGGAGGAGATCAAGCTGGTGCACAGCCTCGTGCGCCCGAAGTTCTTCATCCCCGCGCACGGCGAGACCCGCATGCTCTACCAGCACGCGGAGCTGGCGCACAAGCTGGGCGTGCCGTTTGAAAATATCTTCATCCTGGCCAACGGCGACATCTTCGAAATCTCGAAGGGCTCCGCCCGCGTGACGGGCTTTACCAACGGCGAGGCCGTGCTCATCGACGGCGCCTCCGTGGGCGAGGTGGACAACTCCGTCCTGCGCGAGCGCAAGCTGCTCTCCGACGACGGCGTCGTCTCCATCGCCCTGGCCGTGAACGCGAGGACGGGCGCGCTCGCCGCGCAGCCGGTCGTCAGCGCGATGGGCTTCCTCTACGACAGCGAGCACGCGCGGATCGAGGCGGCCTGCCGCCAGCACCTCTCCAACGCCGTCGCGCGCATCGTCGCCTCCGGCCACAAGGTCAAGGAGGCCGTCGCCTCCGGGCAGATGCAGGGCCAGCTGCGCTCCTTCCTTTACGAGCGCACGAAGCGCCGTCCGGTCGTGCTGATCAATCTGATTGAGGTGGAATGACATGGCACAGGAGAATCTGCCCGTCGTTCATGTGATCAACGGGCGGCAGAAGAAGCTGCTGCAGGGGCATCCCTGGGTCTACGGTAACGAGATCGAGCGCGTGGAGGGCGAGCCGCAGGACGGCGGCCTGGTCAGCGTCGTCGATTTCCGCGGCCGCTATATGGGCACGGGATTTTACAACAGCCGCTCGCTGATCACCGTGCGCCTGCTGACGCACAGGCAGGAGGAGATCACGGACGCGCTGATCGCCGCCCGCGTTCGCGCGGCCTGCGATTACCGCAGGTTCATCCTGCGGCGCGAGGGCACGGACAGCTGCCGGCTGATCTACGGCGAGGCCGATCGCCTGCCGGGCGTGATCTGCGACCGCTTTGGCGGCGTGGTCGTGCTGCAGATCCTCGCGCTGGGCATGGAGCGCTACACGCAGGTCATCGCGGGCGCGCTCATCGAATGCGAGAAGCCGGAATGCCTGCTTTTGCAAAACGACGACGCCATCCGCCGCAAGGAGGGCATGGAGTGCTTCACGAAGGTGCTCCATGGCGCGCTGCCGCAGGAGGTCATCATCCATGAAAACGGCGTGAAGCTCGCCGTCGACGTCATGGGCGGGCAGAAGACCGGCTATTTCCTCGACCAGAAGGACAACCATCTCTTCCTGCGCCAGTTCTGTAGGGACGCGCGCGTGCTCGACTGCTTCTCCTACATCGGCGGCTTTGCGCTCAACGCGGCCGCCGCGGGCGCGCGGGAGGTCACGGCGGTCGACATCAGCGAGGCGGCCGTCGGGATGATCGAAAAGAACGCGGCGCTCAACGGCGCGAGGATTCAGACCATCTGCGCGAACTGCTTTGACTACCTGCGCGCGCAGGTCAAGGCGGGGGAAACATACGACGTCGTCGTGCTCGATCCGCCGGCCTTCACGAAGGCGCACGCGAATATGGCCAACGCCTGCCGCGGCTACAAGGAGATCGCCCTCTCGGCGATGCGCCTGCTGCCGCCCGGCGGCGTGCTGGCGACGCATTCCTGCTCGTATCACATGCCGGAGGATGTGTTCGTGAACACCGTGCTCTCCGCCGCGCAGGATCTGCACCGGCAGGTGCGCGTGATCACGCTGCGCCGGCAGGACATCGATCATCCCGTGCTGGCGGGCTATCCGGAGAGCCACTATCTCAAGAGCCTGTGGCTGCAAATGCTCGACTGAGAAGTTTTCGCTGCAAGTCTGCTTCGCATCCTTGCAGCGGTTGAGGTAACGAGAAAACATCATTTCTCGCGCGCCCTTTGGGCACACTCCAAATGATATCGGAAGCGGCGTGCCGCCTTCCGGGGAACTCGCATGGTCGCGCCAAAAGCGCTCCCTGCGATTCCCGACGCTCCGTCCACCTTCATCCGCCACAGGCGGCGGTGGACTCCGGTTCCTCGCGCCGCGCATGTCGCCGCTGCGGATTTCAGATGAAGGGGCTGCGGCCCCTTCATGCATCCCCAGGGAGGTCTGCGTGTTGTGTCGATTGCACAAAGAGCATGAATCAGGCAAGACAAGATAGGATTCGATTTCCGTATTGCTGACGATCTTATCGTTGAGAGCGAGGAAGGACAGCGGGAGTTTGCAGAGTGGAAAGCGCAGCAGATAGAGAAAGCGAACAAAGGAAACGCGCCGCAAGACGCTGAATAACATAGAAGCAGGCAAGGCAGTTCACCGATAATGGGGGCTGCCTTGCCTGTTTTTCTAATTGCCGATTTTCTTCT
>SFFC01000090.1 GCA_004556985.1 Clostridiales bacterium
TCCTTCGCGCCCGCGATGGTCTTCTCCACGGCGGTGGTCGTCGCGTCCTTCCACTCGTTGGCGTCCTGGAAGGCGGTCTTCGCCGCGTTCATGCCGCCCGTCGCGCGGGAGGTGTTGCCGCCGGTGGAGCCGGTCTTCTCCACGACGATGACGCTCTCCACGCCGCAGTCAATCGCCTGCAGCGCCGCGGTCATGCCCGCGCCGCCCGCGCCGACGATCACGATGTCGCACTCGGCGTCGCCGACCTCAACGGCCTCGGCCTCAACCAGGCCGGCGGCCTGCAGCGCGGCGGCGGTCGCCTTGCGCACGGCGTCGCTGGTCACGGTCGCGCCCGCAATGCCGTCAATTTCAGCGCCCTGCGCCTCGACGATCTGCGCGGCATAGGTGCCGTCCTGGCAGGCCTCGAAGCCGCCAAAGCCGGGGGTCTCGCCGTCGCCCTTGACCTCGGCCGCGGTGATCTTGCCATCCTCGACGGTCAGGGTCACGACGACCTCGCCGATGCCGTTTGCGGCGCCGGTGAAGGTCTCCGCGCACGCGCCGGCCGCCATCAGCAGCACCAGCAGCGCGCACAGCAGAATCGAACCAAGCTTTTTCATAAAAGCTCCTCCTTGTATCAGAGATAGACCTATTATAAAACTATGTGAATGTATTGTCAATGATGGAGAGAGATTTCCCGTTTTCGAAAATGTTTTCTGTATTTACTCTGAAAGTCTCTCTGCAAAGCTTCGGACTCAGCCTCAAAGCCATGGGACTTGCATCCCTTGGTCGGAAATGCAACCGGCATCATGCCGGTTTTACTCTGAAAGTCTCTCTGCAAAGCTCCGGTCTCGGGCACAAAGCAGCTGGACTTATGTCACTTCGTCGGAAATGCCACCGGCATCATGCCGGTTTTACTCTGAAAGTCTCTCTGCAAAGCTTCGGACTCGGCCTCAAAGCCATGGGACTTGCATCGCTTGGTCGGAAATGCAACCGGCATCATGCCGGTTTTGAGACAATCTCCGCACGCAGACAAGGGGCCGCTGCATCCTTGCAGCGGCCCCTGCCGTGTGAAGAGAGAGAGGGAATATCCTTGTATGTCAAAGGGGCTTTCACCCTGGCTGCGCCATAAACATCTATGTCAAAGGGGCTTTCACCCTGAATGCGGCGCTCCTGTCTGGGCGGTTTACGCCGCCTCGCGCTTGAGTCCGAAGAGCCGGGCAAGCATGTCGCGCACGTCGTCCATGGTCGTCTCGCCCTTGCGGGCGGTCATCAGGATGCCGTAAAGCCCGATGTTCACGATCCTGTGCGCGGCCGCCTCGCTGCCGCCGCGTTCGCGCAGCGCCTGCGCGGCAATGCGCTCCAGCGCGGGCGCCATGTGCGCGACCATCCGGTCGCAGGTGTCCATATACAGCGCCGCATGCTGGGGCAGGCAGAGATCCCGCGTCAGCGGCGCCGTGAAGCACTGCTGCCAAGCCTCATGCCCCAGCAGCGCGTCGAATTTCTCCTCCGCCGTGCCGCTTCCGTCCGCGATCTGCTCCGCGACGGAGCCCAGATAGCTGCAATAGCCCTCGACGACGGCCTTCACCATGTCGTCCTTCGTCGTGAAATAGTAGTAGAACAGGCCCTTGGCCACGTCCACCGCCGAGACGATCTCCGCCACGGAGGTTCTGACAAAGCCCTGCTCGGCAAAGAGCTTTGATGCGGCGGCCACCATTTCCGCCTTGCGTTCCTCGGGTTTCTTGACGACGCGCATCGCTGATTCCTCCTTGTGATCCTCCGGCGGGGCTCCGGCCCCGGCGTGTCTGTGTGCTTCGTTTGAATGTCTGCATTGTACCATCCGCCCCAAGCCCCCGCAACAGGAAACCGCCCAACGATACAACGCGCCTGCCTCAAATGTCAGTTTTTCCGTTTCTTCTCATACTGTGAGATAATTCCCTGCGGCGGCGTCAGCTGCTCAGGCTCTCCAGATAGCCCTCCAGCGCCTGCACGTCGTCAAACACAAGCCCGTCCGCGAGCAGCTGTGCCCTGTCCTCCTGGGGCGCGAGGGCGAGCGGCACGTCGCTGCCGCGCACGGCGGTGAGCGCCTCGCCCGTCGTGTTCTGCATGACCTGGAGCATGCCGTCCTCCCCGGCGCGCAGCACCCAGTGCAGCGGGCAGGGAATGCCAAGGCTCCGGGAGACGTCGACCTCCGAGGCGGAAAAGCCCGTGACCGCCGCGCCCGGGATCACGTCCCCGATCTCCTTTTCAAGCGCCTGGCGGCTCAGCCCGACGAGCGCGGCGGGCAGCGCGACGCGATGCTGCACGCTGTGGCCGCAGGGGGCGTAGCAGAGCGTCTGATGGAGCATGCAACCGGAGGCCGTGCGCTCGGAGAGATCCGCGCCCGCAGGCACGCCCAAAAGCGCCTCCGGCGTCGGCCCGGCGGCGCGCAGCGCGGGATCGTCATCCTCCGGGGCGTCGGCGCTCACGGGGAACAGGCACAAAAGCGCGGCCAGCACGGCCGCCAGCACAAAAAGCCCATAGGGGCGGCGAAAAAACGCGGAAAACAAAATCCCCTCATCTCCTTTTGCAGACAGTGTTTGCCGTTTGCACAAAAGACATGAGGGGGAGATTTTGGTTTTGGAGGGAGCCGCTTTTTGCCAAACCGGCATGATGCCGGCTGCATCTGCGACGAATTGTTATAAATTCCATTGCTTTGCGACCGAGGCCGAAGCTTTTTGGAAGGATTTACAGAGTATAAGCCCTCCCCTTTGGGGAGGGTGGTTCCGAAGAAACCGGGTGAGGTTTCCTCGCTCACATCCCCAGCGGCTTCTTGCCGGGCGTGCCGGCCTTGCGCGGATAGGCCTTCGGCGTCCTGCCGGTCTTGTCCGTCAGCAGCAGCACATGCTGCCAGTCGCCCCGCCCCGGAACGGGCGCGGGCACGACGCCGCGCACCGTGCCGCCCAGCACAAAGGCCGCGCGGCGGGCGGCGGTCAGCTCCTCCTGCACGCCGGGGCCCTTCCAGGCGATGGCGAGGCCGCCCTCGCGCAAAAACGGCAGCGTCAGCTCCTCAAGCACGGCGGCGTTGGCCACGGCGCGGGAGACCGCCGCGTCGTAGGCCTCGCGATGCTCCGGCAGGCGCGCGGCGTCCTCCGCGCGCGCGTGCAGCGTCTGCGCCGTCAAGCCCAGCCGGGACAGTGCCTCCTGCAGAAAGCCGATGCGCTTTTGCAGCGCATCCAGAAACGTCATCCGCAGGTCTGGCCGCAGGATCAAAAGCGGCATGCCCGGAAACCCCGCGCCCGTGCCCACGTCGATCACGCGGGCCTGCTGCGCGAGCAGCCCCTGCGCCAGCGGCGCGGCGCTGTCCAGGTCGTGCCGGTCGACGCGCTCGTCCTCGTCAAGCACGGCGGTCAGATCCATCCGCGCGTTGTATTCGTCCAGAATGGCGTGGAACGCCTCGAAGCGCTCGATGGCGGTTTGGTCAAAGGCGACGCTCATCGCCGTGAGCCCGCCCGCAAGTCTTTCCCTGTTCATTCCATGCTCTCGAGCCAGAATTTGATCCAGCTCAGACCCTCCCTCAGGTGGTTTTTGATGAAGTATTCGGGCTTGGAGGGGCTCCCCTTGCCCGTCGCCTCGATGCCGGTCTGCGCGCACAGGCGCAGCGCCCGCGCGACGTGGTAGTCGCTTGTGACGATCAACGCGCGCGTCAGCCCCCTGTGCTCCATGATCGCCTTCGCGTACTCAAGGTTCTGGCGCGTGTTGAAGGAGGCCGTCTCCGCGACGACATCCTCCTCGCGCACGCCCTGCGCGATCAGCCAGTCGCGCATGACGTCGCCCTCGGCGCGCGGCTCGTTGCTCCCCTGCGCGCCGCAGACGATGATCGTCTGCCGCTTCTCCTGATAGACCTCCAGCGCGGCGGTCATCCGCCGGCGCAGCGCCTCGGAGGGCGTGCCGTCCTCCTTGACCTGCGCGCCCAGCACGATGATCACGTCGGATTCCTGCCGCTCAGGCAGGTGGGTCTCCCTGTAATAGACAAAGCCGATCAGCCCCGCGCAGAACAGCGCGGCGATCAGCGCGAGCGCCAAAACCGCCATCAGCAGCCTCCTCGCCAGGGTCGTCATGGTTGACATGCTCCTTTTTCCGGCCTCATGCCGGGATGTGGTTCTTCTGCCGCCGCGCCGCCTATCCCGCGTCTTTGCCGCGCGGGCGGCTCCAGCAGCGCCGCTGCGCACAGCAGCAGCATTTCAAACTGGAAGAAGTAGCGCGCGCGCGTCTCCCACATGCTCAGGAAGAGAAACGCGCCCAGCAGCGCGATCATGACCGCCGCCGCCCGGGTGTCCTTCCTGCGCACGGCCTGGGCGCAGGCAGCGCAGGCGAGCAGCAGCTGCGCGCAGAAAAGCGCCGTCGTCAGATGGTAATACGCGCCATAGAGCGCGCCGCCCTCGAAGATGACCTGCTTGACGGGGTTGTCCGGCTCGTGCGCGTCCGCCTCGATGATCTCGTTGAGCAGGAAGGCGCCGTTGCCGAAGGTCGAGAGGTTCTTGCGCGAGAGCAGGCTCAGCAGCCGCGAGGGATAGCGCACATAGTAGATCCTGTCGATGACCTCCTCAAGCAGCGCCGCGTCGCGCGCATCCGGATCCTCAAAGGAGGTCGAGAAGAGCAGCCAGCCGCCGCTCCCGTACTGTCCGTAGCCCTCGTCCTCCTGCACGGGCAGGCCCATCGCGATATAATGCAGCTTGGGCAGCTCGTTCTGCTCAAGCTGCTCATCGCTCAGATGGCGCGCCGTCTCGGCGTCCATTCCCGCGCCGCCCGCGGCGAACGCAAAGGCGAGCGCGAGCGCGCAGGCGGCCGTCAGCCGCGGCCGCTTTTGCAGCAGCAGCGCGATCAGGCAGGCGATCGCCGCGATGATCGAGGTGAAGCGCAGCTGCGCGCCCACAAACGACGACGCCGCGAACGCGAGCGCAAAGAGCGCGCGGCCCCTGCGCGAATCCGCCTCCCGCGCGCGCACGGCGCACAGCACGATCACCGGCGGGAACGCCAGCGAAAACGCGTCGGTATACAGCTCCGAGGACGCATACAGAAACGGCAGGCAGGAGCCAAAGAGCAGCAGCACGCGCAGCTCGGCGCACGCGCCGCCCAGACGCCGGCACAGCCGCGCGCTGGAAAGCAGCCCCAGCGAAAAGAGCAGCGAGACGACGAAGACCGACGGCAGAAAGCTGTCCGTCACGCCGAGCAGGCGGCAAACGCGCAGGATCGCCGCGAACGCGTAGACGAGACCGAGGTTATGCGGATAGCGCGAAAAATAGACGACGGAGCGCTCGTTCTGCGCAAACGTGCCCTGCTCGACGATCAGCCGCGCCGCCGTCACGCATTGCTCCAGGTCGGTCTTGGGCGTGTAGCGCAGCGCGCAGGCAAGCCCCATCTGCACAATCAGGTAAAAGAGCGCCGCGGCCGCGAGACACATGCGCTCCCGTCGCACAAACGCCGCCTCCAGCCGCGCGGCTCCCCGCAGCGCCGCCAGCAGCAACAGCAGGCACAGCGCCGTCAGCAGCAACAGCAGCAGCCGGTTCCTGTCGTAGAGCGGCCAGGGAGAGAGCAGCGTGTTGAGCACCGTGAACAGATAGCAGGGGATCATCAGCGCCATGCCCACAAGCAGGAGCGCGCGCATCCATCCGCCGCGCGGGCGGGAAAGCCTCATGTTCCCGCCCCCTTCAGCCGCAGGAGCTGATACTGCCCCCGCGCATCCACGAATTCATAGTCGCTTTCAAAGATCGCCGCGACGCGCGCGTCGTAGGGCGGGCCGAACTCGCGGTTGTAGTAGATGACCAGCCAGCGCGGCGGGTCGCTCTCAAATTCCTCCACAATCTCCTCCATCACGGCGGGGTCGGCCTGCGCGAGGATCTCCTGCAGGAAATAAAAGCGCATGCAGGGCAGCGCCTTCGCCGCGACATACCAGCGCGGCTCGACGCGGTAGGCCATAAAGCTCCCCCGCTCCTGCTCGGGCACCTGCGCGTAGAGCGCCTGCGCGTCGGCAACAAAGCCGTCATAATCCTCCCCGCGCCAGGCCAGGCGGCTTTCGTTCGCCTGCACGCCGCCCGCGGCGAGGATGGCGGCGCACAGCGCGACGCACAGTACGCATCCCGCGCGGCAGAGGCGCTTCCCCCGCCGCTTCGCCGCCGCCAGCAGCAGCGCGACGCCCGTTACGGCGCACGGCGCGCCCAGCACCAGATAATGCACATAGTACTTGTGGGAGATCAGCGCCGCCAGCCCCGCGCCCGCCGCGCCCGCGATCAGCGAGAGCATCATCGCCGGGGCGCGCCGCCAAAGCGTCAGCGCGCCCAGGCAGGCAAGCGCTGCCAGCAGCAGCGCGATATGCCCGTAGCGGTCAAAGAGCAGCATGTGCAGCCGGCCCGCGCCGTCCGTCCCCGCATACATCATGTTGTGCAGGATCGAGCCGTAGATGGCCTCGCCCAGCGCGCCCTGCGCGGCCAGCCAGAGCGCGACCGGCAGCCCCGCCGCCAGCAGCCCGAGCGCAAACCCGCCCGCGCAGCGCCCAAGCGGCGCAAGCTCCCGCCGCACGAGCAGACAAAGCGCCAGCACAGCCGTCATCGCGCACAGCGGCAGCGCATTGTTCGCGCGCATCAGGAAGGCGAGCATCGCCATCGCGCCCATGCCCAGCGCGCGGGCAAAGAGCCGCTCCCCCTGCGCCCGCTCCCCCGCAAACGCGCGCAGCGCGAGGAGAATGCCCAACAGCGTAAAGAGGTTGCTGTATTCCTCCGTGAGGTTGCCCCCGTCGGTCAGCGCGCAGATCAGCGCCAGATAGGCGATCTGCGCGGGCAGGCGCGGCGCGCCGGCCTCCCCCGCAATCGCGCAGACCGCGCGCAGGCTGGCGAAGAGGAACAGCGCCTCCATCACAAACACGGCCAGCGTCGAATAGCCGCCCGCGACGGCCTGCGGCAGCGCCTGAAGCAGGAAGAGCAGCGGGCCCTTGTGGTCAAAAACTTCGGTATAGGGCGCATAGCCCTGCGCGATGGCCGTGCCCATCGTCAGATAGATCGCGTTGTCGCTGCCGATGGCGGGGCCAAGCGGCGTGTTGCTATACGCGAAGATCAGACAAAACCCCAGCGCCAGCAGCAGCGACAGGGCCAGGCTTACACATCGCGAACGCTTCATGGTTGGCTCCTTTCCTCCGCACAGGGGCGGAAACTGCGCTCACGGCTGCGGAATGACCACATCCGGGAAAAACTCGCGCACAAACGGCACCTCCCGCACCTGGAAGGTGCGCCCGCTGAGGCCGGCGAGCACGCCGTCCTCCTCAAAGGCGAAGTGCAGCCGGTAGGCGCAAAGCGCCTGGCCGCTCAGGCCGTAGGGCGCGTTGCGCTTGGCGCTGCCGTACTGGTTGTCCCCCAGCAGCGGATGGCCGATGGCGGCAAACTGCGCGCGGATCTGATGCGTGCGCCCCGTGCCCAACAGGCATTCGCACAGCGTCAGCCCCCCGCGCTCGTCGACGGCGCGGTAATAGGTGATCGCTTCCTTCGCGCCGGGCTCGCCGCTGCGCGCGACGGCGACCTTCTTTTCGCCGGGACGATGGAGGAGCATGTGGCAAAGCGTCCCCTCCGGGTGCTTCATGCGCCCGTGCACGATGCACAGGTAGTATTTCTCGACCTCGCGCGTGCGGATCTTTGCGTCCATCGCGCGCAGCGCCTCCGGCGTTTTGGCGAGGATCACGATGCCGCAGGTCATCCGGTCGATGCGGTTGCACAGCGCCGGCGCAAAGCCCGCGCCCGGCCTCCACTCGCCCTTCTGGTAGAGATACGCCTGCGCATGGGTCAGCAGCGTATGCACCTTCTCGCCCTCGTCCGGATGGCAGACGAGGCCCGCGCGCTTGTCAAGCAGCATGACCTGCGCGTCCTCATAGAGAATGGAGAGCTTCGGATGTATCTTCGAGTAGAACGGGTCCTCGCGCTCGGGCGCCTCAAAGAGGCTGTCCTCGACGTAGAGCTCCACGCGCTGCCCGGCGGCGAGGACGAATTCCTCCCCCGGGCGCTTTCCGTCGACCTTCACGCGCCCCAGGCGCAGGGCCTTGTGAATCTGCCCCATGCCCGCGGCGGGCAGCGTCTTTTGCAGAAAGCGGGTCAGCCGGCGGCCGTCCCAGCTCTTGTCCACGATGATGCTTCTCATGACAGATCAAACCGCTCCCGCAGCACGCGCATGACGCCGTCCTCGTCGTTGCTGGGCGCGATGTGCTTCGCGATCTGCTTGAGCGCCGGATGCGCGTTTTCCATCGCGTAGCTCTCGCCGACGGCGTCAAGCAGCTCGCAGTCGTTGAGGTAATCGCCAAAGGCCATGCATTCCTCGGGCCGGATGCCCAGCATCCGCTGGACGCCGCGCAGCGCCTCGCCCTTGTTGACGCCGGGCTTCATGACGTCGACCCAGTGCTCGCCGGAGAGGATGACGGAAAGCCTGTCCCCCAGCTGGCGCTTTAGCACGGGCAGCTCATGCGTCTGCGCGTCGCCCTCGTCGTAAAAGGCGACCTTGCAGACGTCCGGGCTTCCGGTGTGCGCCATCAGGTCGGGCACGACGCGCTGGGCCGGGTAATAGCGCAGCGTCTCCGCGCGGAAATCCGGCGCGGCGGTCTGCTCGATGAGGCCCGTCTGCGCGCGGCAGAGCACGGGATAGACGCCCTCCAGCGTCCGCGCGGCGCGCACGATATCCGCAAGCATGAATCGCGGGCAAAAGCCCGTCGGGCAGGCGCTTCTGGCTGTCCAGGAGCGTGCCGTCCATATCGCAGGCGATGAGTTTGATCATGGGACTCCTTTGCATGGATGCAATGGTTGTTTAAAGATTCAGGCTTGCTTTTTCCTGAATAATGAGGTTTCAAAGAAGGCTTTGAAATTCTCAGTGCTTTCACGCGCTCCGCTGGGCAAGAGGGATCAGGGGGGATTTCGATTTCCCCCCTTAGATCCCTCTTGACTCCCTATAACCCCCTTGAAACGACCAGGGCTGTGTTGCAAACAGTAAGGTTCTTTGGAGGAAAAGAATATTTTTTTGTCTGACGATGGACTCAGTATTTCCCCTTCATCGGACGGGGATCGCCGCGCAGGATCGCGTACAGCGCCACATCGACGAACTTGCCCTTGTTGTAGAGCCGCTGGCGAAGCACGCCCTCGCGCTGCATGCCGCATTTCTCCATCACGCGGCCGGAGGCGGGGTTGTCGAGCTCATGCTGCGCCTCGATGCGGTTGACGTCCATCGCGTCGAACGTATAGTCGATCACGCGGGCGAGCGCCTCGGTCATGTAGCCGCCGTTCCAGAGCCAGTGCGCCAGCGAATAGCCGACCTCGACGCTGCCGTTATCCTCGCTGTAGGCCATGTAGCCGATCGTGCCGACGAGTCGGCCCGTGCGCTTCTCCTCAATGCCCCAGCTCGAGGGCTCGTCCGCGCGGTAGCGGCGCAGCATGTAGCGCAGATAGTCCTTCGCCTCGGAGATGTCCTTCTGCGCCGACCAGAGCACATGGCGCGCGACCTCCTCGTCGCGGCTGTATGCAAAGACGTCCTTAGCGTCGCGCATCGTCATGCGGCGCAGGCGCAGCCGCGACGTCTCCAGCGCCGGCATCGAAAACAGGCCGTAGGGATTGGGCGTGAACATGGGAAAGCACTTCCTTCCGATGACCCATTATACACGATACGCGGGGAAAACGGAACCCCTCGTCTAGCGGCGGCGCAGCCCCTTGGGATAGTGGTTCTTCATCAAGCCGCCCGCCTGCTTGCCAAAGCCCAGCGGCACGCCGCAGCAGGTCAAAAGCGTGTAGCCGCTCTCCCGCTCGCCCAGGGAAAGCGCCTCGCCCGCCTGGTAGAGCAGCGCCTGATCATGCGTCAGCTCCGCCGTGCGCGCGGCCTGCTCCGGGGAAAGCGCCATCGCCAGCGCGTGGTCGGGCTCCATGCGCCGGCCCTCGGCATGGGCCAGCAGCAGCCCCGTGCGCAGCACGCGCAGGCCGTCAAGCCGCGCGATGTCGATCCCCTCCGGCAGCGACCAGAGCGCGCCGCCCGCCGGATGCAGCCGCGGGAAAGAAACTCCGGGGCGCAGGACGCTCTGCGGGAGCGCGGCCCCGCCGGGCGCGTCCTTCCCCGGTTTGCGCGCGGACAGGGCCTTTTTGCCGCGGGCAGAAGCCTTCGGCGCGCTTGTCTCCGGCACAAGTGTCTCCGGCATGAGTGTCTCCGGCATGAGTGTCTCCGGCGCGCCGGGCGCGTCCGCCCGCTTGTGCAGGAGCGAGACGAAATGCCCCTCGCCGCGGATCTCGTGCGGATAGAGATGGACATAGCCGTCCTTTGCCTCCGGCAGGCCCGGGAGCGCAAAGGGGACAGGCGACAGCTCGGGATGCGCGTCAAGCAGCCGGGCAAGCACGCCCTCGTTCTCCGTGTCGTTGAAGGTGCAGGTCGAATAGACCATCGTGCCGCCGGGCGCGAGCATCCGGCAGGCGCTTTCAAGGATCTTAAGCTGCCTGTCGGCGCAGCCGCGCGGCGCGTTCTCGCTCCACTCGTCCCGCGCCTCAAGCTGGCGGCGGAACATGCCCTCGCCGGAGCAGGGTGCGTCGACGAGAATCCTGTCAAAGAACGCCGGAAAGCGCTCGGCGAGCGCATCCGGCAGCGCGCTGGTGACGACGGCGTTGGCGACGCCCATCCGCTCGATGTTGCGGGAGAGCACCTGCGCGCGCGAGGGCACGGGCTCGTTGCACACGAGCAGCCCCCGCCCGCCCATCAGCGCGGCGATCTGCGTGCTCTTGCCGCCGGGCGCGGCGCAGAGGTCGAGGATGCGCTCGCCGGGCCGCGGGTCAAGCGCCGTGACGGCGGAGAGCGCGCTGGGCTCCTGCAGGTAATACAGCCCGCCCTCGTGCAGCGGCGAGAGGCCGGGGCGCGCGTCGCCCTCCACGAAATAGGCGCCCTTCGCCCAGGGCACGGGCGCGCCCAGCCCCTCGATTTCGCAGGGCGGCACGCCGTCCGGGCAGCGCAGCAGGTTGACGCGAAGCGCGCGCGTCACGGGCGAACAAAGCGCCCTTTCATACGCAAAAAAGCCTGCTTCACCGAGCAGGCGTTTCATCTGATCCACATAAGCGGGGGGAAGGTTGTTCATAGGGCCTCTTTCATTCCGCCGCGCAGGACTCCCGCTCCTCCCCGTCGCGAAGGAGGATGGCACAGAGCTTGCGCCGCTCGTCAATGCCGGATTCGACGACATACAAGCGCCCGATCTCACAGGCGGAATTGAAGACGCTTTCGGTCGTCGTCAGATAGCAGAACATGTTTTGGGACGCGCGGGAGAGCATCTCGCGGAACTGCACATTGGGCGGCTCCAGCCCTGCGCGCCGGATCTTCTGGGCAAAGCGGCGGTACGCCGTGTTGGCCTTGGCCGCGTTGTGGAATACCTCGGGCGAGAGCAGCAGACGGCAGACGCCCTTCTCGATCTGGCTTGACGTCTGGTAGCGGCCCTCCCAGGGCCTGTTTTCCGGCCAGGCAACAATGTCGACCACGGCCCGGCCCGTTTCAATCGTGCGCAATGAAACCTCCCCCTCCTTTCACGAGACGGCAACTGGCAACAATTCTATATTGATTATATCACAATTTTCATCCAGCAGGCAAGAAAAAGGTTATTTTTCCCACCATTTTCAGTATATAACCCGTGCCTGAATTGTGCGCAGGGGGATTTTCAGTTGGGATTCGCGCGATTTTGCCGGCTCAGAGCCGCTGCGCGGCGGAAAGCCCGGCGACGCAGCCCTCGCCGACGGCCTTGGCGACCTGCAGCGGCAGCCCGGTGCAGTCCCCGGCGGCGTAGACGCGCGGCACGCTCGTGCGCATCATGCGGTCGACGCGAATGAACGCGCCCTCGGTCTCAAGCCCGGGCATCAGCGAGGAGAGGGCCATCGCCTCGCGGAAGATGAAGACGCCGTCAAAGGGCAGCTCCAGAGCGCCGCAGAGCAGGCCGGTCGCGTGGGTCTCGCCGAGGATGGCCTCGGGCTTTTCCGACCGCACCTCGACGCGCGGGTCGAGCGCCGGGTCGGGCGCGCCGAAATAGGCGACCTGCCCGCAGATCGTCGAAAGGAAGTTCGCCTCGTGCAGCGCCTCCGGGCCCTGAGCGATGACGGCGACGCGCTTGCCGCGGTAGAGCATGCCGTCGCAGGTGCCGCAGTAGCTGACGCCGCGGCCGAGCAGCTCGCCTTCGCCGGGGAGCAGCCGGGGCTGCTTTGCGCCGGTGCAGAGCACGACCGTCGCGGCCTCGACGAAATCCGCGCCCAGCGACAGGCCGAAGGAATCGCCCATCGGGACGACCTGATGGACGACGCCGGGGCGCGTCGTAGCGCCGAGGGCTCTGGCCTGATCGCGCATGGCCGCAAGCAGCGCCGGGCCGGAGATATTCGGCAGGCCGGGATAATTGGCGATTTCCTGCGCGCGGGCGAGCCAGCCCGTGTGCTGGCCGATGACGAGGACGGACTTGTCGCGCTTTCTCGCGCTGATGGCGGCGGAATAGCCCGCGGGGCCCGCGCCGATGACCGCAATGTCCAGCATGATTGCCTCCTGAAAGAATGATAAAGCCGGCTTCAAGCCGCCGCGAAGCGAAGAAGGGAGTTTGAGGGATGAAATCCCTCAAGCAGGTTTGGGCGGCAGCCCAACGTTCCTATAAGTTCAAGAAAACGTAGTCTCAGAGCAGGCTGCAAAGCAGCCTACGATTGAGACGGGTTTGTTCCGCAAAGCAAGAATTCAGACGCGAATTCCTATAAGGGATGCTGCTTTTGAAAGCTCCCGGGGAAACGTTGGGGAATTCCATTCCCCAAACCCCAGGGCAGGAGGGTCAGGGGGCGTTTCGATCAACCTCGCGAAATCGTCGCGAATGTGATTCGCTCCTTTTCGCTCGGGACGCTCCGCCTGCCTGCATCCCGCACAGCGGGCGACAGGCTCCGGTCCTCCTGAGACCCTCCTGCACCTCCCATTACCCCCTCGAAACGACCAGGGCTGTGGCCCTGGACCCGGGGCTGGTTCTCTGCTTTTTTGGATTGATGCAGGTTTTCCTCTAATTGCTTCTTAGAAAGGGAACGGTTGAGTTTCCCTTCTTAGCTTCTCAGTTCAACCTTCTTGCCCTTGAGCGTGACCGTCAGCGGCTCGCCGGAGAGCAGCCTGAGGCCCGTGCTCTCGCGCGTGACGCTGACCTCGATCAGCCGTCCGCGATAGACGATCTTGAAGGCGTAGCCGTCCCAGCCGTCGGGCAGCTGCGGATCAAAG
>SFFC01000091.1 GCA_004556985.1 Clostridiales bacterium
GCGATGCCGGCGACGATGCCGCCGGTGATGAGCGCGGCCAGCAGGCGGACGAGGTCAAGCTCCGCGCCGGGGAAGGCGCTGGCGATCCACTGGCTGGCGATGATGCCGGAGAACGCGCCGACGCTCATGAAGCCCGCATGGCCCAGGGAGAGCTCGCCGGAGATGCCGACGGTCAGATTCAGGGACACGGCCATGACAATGTAGACGCAGATGGGGACGAGCTGTCCCTTGAGCGAGCGGCTCATCTTGAAGCCCTCGATCATGCCGGAGAGCGCCAGCTCGCACAGCAGGAAGGCGACGATCACCATCAGGTAGGTGAGCGCGTTGCCGGTCAGTTTCTTGCTCAGTTTTTTCATGCCGCTCACCTCACACCTTCTCATGGACTTTCTTGCCGAGCAGACCCGTGGGCTTGACAAGAAGGACGATAATCAGCACGGCGAAGACGAGCGCGTCGCCCAGCTCCGTGGAGACGTAGGCCTTGCCGAGAATCTCGATGACACCCAGCAGGATGCCGCCGATAAGCGCGCCCGGGATGGAGCCGATGCCGCCGAAGACGGCAGCTGTGAACGCCTTGATGCCGGGCATGGAGCCAGTCGTCGGCATCAGCACGGGATAGGCGGAGCAGAGCAGGACGCCCGCGATTGCCGCCAGGCCGGAGCCGATGGCGAAGGTCATGGAGATGGTCGCGTTGACGTTGATGCCCATCAGCTCGGCCGCACCCCTGTCCTCGGAGACGGCGCGCATGGCCTTGCCCATCTTGGTCTTTCCGGTAAAGAGGGTCAGGGCGATCATGATGACGAGATTGGCGAGTACGGTGACGACGGTCTCTCCGGTGATGCGCAGCTGGCCGTCAAAGAGCGAGAGCGTGCCGATGCTGACCACGCTGGAAAAGCTCTTGGGGTTTGCGCCCCAGATGAGCAGCGCGAGGTTCTGAAGCAGGTAGCTCATGCCGATGGCGGTGATGAGCACGGCCAGAGAGGTTGCCTTACGCAGCGGCTTATAGGCAAGGCGCTCAATCGTCATGCCCAGCAGCGTACAGACAACGACAGAGATCAGCACGGAGACCATGGGGGACATGCCCCAGTACTGGGTTGCGCTGAAGGACATGAACGCGCCGACCATGATGACATCGCCGTGGGCGAAGTTGAGCATTTTTGCGATGCCATACACCATCGAATAACCAAGCGCGATGATGGCGTACACACTGCCCAGGCTGATGCCGTTGACCAGATATGAAAGGAACTGAATCATGTTCCGCCTAACTCTCCCTTCTGTAGTAGCGCGGTATTCAGGAGGATGAAAACGCGAAAGTAATCAACGCCACCGAAACGGAGCATTCCGGTGAGGTTGATTACTCTGCAAGGGTGCTGTCTCAAAATCAAACGCTCCCCGGCCCAGCACAGGCCAAGCCGGGGAGCATGCGGGATTGAAGGATTACTTCACGCCAACGTAGACGCCGTCGGTGATGACCACGGCGGTCGGGGTCTTGTCGACCTCGCCGGAGGCATCCCAACGCATGGTGCCGGTCAGGCCGGTGATCTCGATGGTCGGGAAGACGGAGATCAGCATTTCGCAGGCATCCTCAGCGGAGGTATCGGCGGTGATGCCGGCAGCCTCGATGGCAGCAGCCAGAGCGTAGATGCCGTCATAGGCGTCCGCGGCGAACTGGTTCGGAATGTCACCGTGGGCGGCGGTGTAGGTGGCGACGAAGTTCTTCGTCAGCTCATCCTCGGCATCGGCGGAGAACGGGGTCAGCAGCATGACGCCCTCAGCCAGGCTCTTGTCAAAGCCCTCCAGGCCCAGGATGCCATCCATGCCGTCGACGCCGAAGAAGACCGGCGCATAGTCAACAGCCTTGGCCTGCTGCAAAATCATGGAAGCCGGCGTGTAGTAGATCGGCAGGAACACGAGCTCGGCGCCCGCATCCTTCATCTTGGAGATCTGCACGGAGAAATCGGCGTTGGTGTCGTCGGAGAACGCGGCCTCGGCGACGATCTCAAGGCCCAGCTCGGCAGCCTTGGTCTTGAAGGACTGGTAGATGCCCATGGAGTAGTCCTGCGCGTTGTTGTAGATCACGCCGACCTTGGTCGCCAGACCCTTGTCGACGATGTACTGCGCGGAGGCCAGGCCCTGAGCGGAGTCCTTGAAGCAGACGCGGAACATGTTGTCCTTGCCCTGGGTAATGGAGTCGGCGGAGCCAGAGGGAGTGAGCATGAACACGCGCTCCTCGTAGGCAACGTCGGAAACCGCAGCGCAGGAACCGGAGGTGACGGTGGAGAGCATGATGGTCACGCCGTCGTCGAGCAGCTTGTTGTAGGCATTGACGCCCAGCTCGCCATCGCCCTGGTCATCCTCGGCGAGCACTTCGAGCTGAACGCCGCCCTTGGCGGAAATCTCCTCGGCGGCAATCTTGGCGCCGTACTCAACGGCCAGACCGTACTGCGCGTAGGGACCGGTCAGCGGGCCGATGACGCCGATCTTGATGGCGTCGGCCGCCGCGAAGGACGCGGTCATCACGAGGACGAGCGCCAGAGCGGCCACGAGAATCTTCTTCATGGCAAATTCCTCCTGTAATCCGGGCTGAAAGCAGCCCCGAAAATGGTTTGTCAGCGCCGAAGCATGTGGCCCGGCGCTGATGGGGATTATTATACATCATTTTCCTTGTGGATACAAGGGATTTGCTTTCAGTTTATTTCAAGCAATAAGTGATTTTTTTTCACTTTATGAATCGCAAAAACAAGAATGCTGCATTTTGCTCTGTACAATGGGCGCTTTTCCTTCTATAATGGACGGAGACGAAGGATGCCCTGCCGTACGGGAGGGCACGGACACAGGAGAGGACGGTTGGCGATGAATAAACGGTATCTGATTCCCCTTTTCGGCACCTTTCTGCTCTGGGGCAGCCTGTATATCGTGTCTAAGATTGCACTGAAGAGCATTCCGCCGGTCACACTGCTGGCCATGCGGTATCTGGTCTCGATTCCGGCGCTGTTTGTGATTTTAAAGCTGCGCCACGCGATGAAGCCGGTGGCCAGCGGGGACAGGAAGACGATCTTTCTGATCGGCTTTGTCGGATATTTTGCCAGCTTCTGCTTTCAGATGCTGGGCATCAACCGGCTGACGGGCTCGGTGTCCTCGCTGCTGGGGGCGATGAACCCCATTTTTATCCCCATTCTCGCGGCGGTGTTCCTGGGCGAGAAGCTCACGGCGGCCAAGGTGGGGTGTGTGGCGGTGTCGATGGCGGGCGTCGTGCTGATTGTCGGCATCGGGGGCACGGTCGATCCGCTGGGCGCCGTGCTGATGCTCCTGAGCGTCTTCCTCTGGTCGAGCGCTTCGATCATCATCCGCCGCGTCAGCGGGCGCTACGATCCCATGCAGATTGCGATGCTGGCGATGCTCGCGGCGCTCCCGTTTACGGGCGCATGGGCGCTGGCGGAGCTGCGCACGGCGAGCTGCGCGCTGACGGCGCAAAGCCTGCTGGCCGTGCTTTACATGGGCCTGATGGGCACCGCCGCTGCGCACACGCTTTGGAACACGAGCCTCTCGCTGATGGACGCGAGCTTCTGCTCGATGTTCTATCCGATGCAGCCGCTCGTCTCCTCGATCCTCGGCGTGCTGATCCTGGGCGAAACAATCACGCCGAATTTCGTCATCGGCGGCTTGATCATCTGCATCGGCATCGTACTGGCTGTGCTCAGCGGAAGGAAGAAGGCCTGATGGCGGCGGAGTACGGCAAATGCCGGATAGAAAAAAGCGCCTCTCTCCCAAAAGGAGGGAAGCGCAGCCTGTCGACAGAAGGGCTTTCGCCGGAGAGGGAGAGCATTACAGCGCGGACGGCGTCAGAGAGAGCAGCGTGATCGTCGGCGGATTGAAGAGCCGGAAGAAGAAGGAAGGATAGTGTACGTCCTCGCTGCCCAGCCCAGGGCTGGCATAGACCCAGGTGCGATCCACGCGCCGCAGGCCGGAGATGGCGTCGGCGCCGGGAAAGAGGCCGTAGCGCGGCAGGCTCTGGGAGGGGACGAACACGGGACCGATTACCGGCAGGCGGATCAGTCCGCCCAGATCATGGCCGCAGAGCACGAGGCCGACCTGACCGGAGGGCGTACCGCTGCTGCGGAAGATTTCCTCGTCGGAGGGCGGCACATGTGTCACCGCGATGACGGCGTCACTGTCGCGCATGGCGGCGCGCGCGGCGCGCGTCTGCTCGAGCCAGCCCAGGTTGTAGGCGGCGAGCTCGATCTCGTTTTCGTCGCCGCCGGCCTGTGCGCTCAGGTAGCGCAGCTCAAACTGGCCCTGCATGGCGTCGATATCGAGGCTAAGCTGGCTGCTGGTGGTTAGCCAGAGCGTCTGTCCCTCCCGCTCGATGCCCACGGGCGCGCTGAGCAGCTGCGCGCCGCGCTGGCGTGCGCCCAGTACCCAGGGGGCGAAGGGACTGCCGCCGGGCGCATAATCCATCGAGACGGGCTCGGGATCGTCGTCCCCGGCGATGAAGTAGATAGGCGCGTCCGGGTTGAGCCCGCGAAGCAGCTCGATGAGCGCATACAGCGGCTGCGCGTTGCCCCGGGAGGAGACCATGTCGCCCGTCATCACGACGGCGTCAAAGGAAGAATTGCCCAGCGCGAAGCGCACGAGCTGCTGGTCGCTGCCAAAGAGCGCGCCCTTCAAATCGGAGATATGCAGGATCGTGTAGCCCTCAAACGCCTCCGTCAGCCCGCGGATGGGCGCGCTGACGCGAGAAACGCAGACAAACTGGTTGATCACGAAGTTGGGCACGAGGATCAGCAGCAGTGCAAGGACGATCAGCAGAAGAATGCGCCTCCCCGGGCGGCTTCTGCGGCGCGGCTCAAAGAAGCGATGATCCGGAGCGGAGGCCGTGAAATGCGCCGTATGCTCGGAGGAAAATGCGTCGTAGCCGCTGCGGCTCTTGGAGGGGCGTCTGTTCATGGGGCAATCCTCATTCCTGCGTGGGTTGAAAGCCGGCCTCGGGCCGGAGGGACACAAGAAAAAGTATAGCCCATCAGGGCGCGGACATCAAGGGACTTCCGCGAAAGAAATCGCACATTTGGATAGATCAGGGAAAGACGCGGGTCAATGGGAGCGGACGACTCCGGGAGGAAAGCATGGCAAAGGAAAAGACCGTATATCAGTGCAGCGCGTGCGGCTACGAGGCGGCGAAATGGATGGGCAAATGCCCCGGCTGCGGGGCGTGGAACACGATGGAGGAGCAGGCGCCCCAGGCATCGCAGGCCGCGCCGGCCAAGGCCATCAAGCAGCGGCCCGGAACGGGTGCGCAGGCGCTCAGGCTGTCGCAGATTCCCGAGGAGAGCGCCGTGCGCGCCACGACGGGCATCGGGGAGCTTGACCGCGTGCTCGGCGGCGGCGTGGTCGAGGGCTCGCTCATGCTGGTGGGCGGCGATCCGGGCATCGGCAAATCGACGCTGCTTCTGCAGGCCTGCGAGCATCTGGCCGGGAGCGGCGCGCGCGTGCTGTATATCTCCGGCGAGGAATCGGCGCGGCAGATCAAGATGCGCGCCAGACGGCTGCATGTCGCAAGCGAAAACCTCTTCATCCTCAGCGAGAACGCGATGGACGCGGCGGAAAAGCGCTGGGAGGAGATTCAGCCGGATTACATGGTGATCGACTCGATTCAGACGATGTACAGGCCCGACATGGCCAGCGCGCCGGGCAGCGTGTCGCAGGTGCGCGAATGCGCCAGCCTGCTCATGCGTATGGCGAAGACGACGGGCTGCGCCGTCTTTCTGGTGGGACATGTGACCAAGGAGGGCGCGATCGCCGGTCCCCGGGTGCTTGAGCACATGGTCGACGTCGTGCTCTACTTTGAGGGCGACCATCAGCATCAGTACCGCATCCTGCGCGCGGTCAAGAACCGCTTCGGCTCGGTGAACGAGCTGGGTCTCTTTGAGATGCGGGAAACGGGTATGACGCCCGTGCTCAATCCCTCGGAGGCGCTGCTCTCGGAACGGGCGCGCAACGTGCCGGGTTCCTGCGTCCATCCGGCGATCGAGGGCTCGCGGCCGATGCTCGTCGACGTGCAGGCGCTGGCGCTTCAGACGGCCTACGGCACACCCCGGCGCACCTCCAACGGCTTTGACGCGGGGCGTCTGGCGCTGCTGCTGGCTGTGCTGGAAAAGCGCGCGGGTATCGCGCTGCTGGGGCAGGACGTCTATATCAACGTGGCGGGCGGCCTGGCGCTCAGCGAGCCGGCGGCGGATCTGGCGCTCTGCGCCGCCGTCGCCTCGAGCGTGCGCGAGGTATGCATCCCGGGTGACTGGGCCGTGATGGGCGAGGTTGGCCTGGCGGGGGAGATCCGGGGCATCTCGCAGGCGGAGCGGCGGCTGGCGGAGTGCAGGCGGCTGGGCTTTACGACCTGTGTCCTGCCTCGGGAAAACGCGCGGAGCCTTGGCAGGATGGAGGGCATGCGCATTTACGGCGTGGAGACGCTGGCCGAGGCTGTTTCCATCCTGATCGGCTGAGCGGGAGGAAACACTAGCTTTTTTGCGCGCAATCCTGTATAATAGAAGCAGACCTAACTGTGCCGGGAGGGCACAGCGGTACTTCCACGGCGCGTCTCCCGCCAGGGCGGACGGCGGCCGGATTGAATGGAGGAAATAGATCGATGAAGCTGATTGTGGCGATTGTGCAGGACGAGGACGCGGGTCGTCTGGTTTCCGCACTGATGGATAAGGGTTTTGGCGTGACGAAGCTGGCGACAACCGGCGGCTTCCTTCGCGCGGGCAACACGACGCTGATCAGCGGCGTGGAGGACGACAGGCTCGACGAGGCGCTGGCGATCATCGAAAAGATTTGCAAGAGCCGGGAGCAGATTACGGCGTCGACGACCCCGATGAGCGGCGGCGCGGGCGGCGTCTATGTGCCGTATCCGATCCGCGTGACGGTGGGCGGCGCGACGGTCTTCGTGCTGGAGGTCAGCCAGTTCCTGAAGGTGTAAGGCATGCCGGCGTTTGAGGATTTCGAGGGACAAAGCGCGCATATCGCCCGGCTTCACAGCGATTTCGAGCGGGGCACCTTTGTCCATGCCTATCTGTTTGCCGGGCCGAGGGGAACGGGCAAGCGGAGCGTCGCGCGCCTGTGCGCGATGACGGCGCTGTGCCGCGGGGAGAAAAAGCCCTGCGGCGTCTGCGGCCCGTGCCGGCGGGTGCTGAGCGATACGCACCCTGACGTGCACACGGTGGCGCCCGAAAAGGGCAAAAAGACGATCGGCGTGGATGTGCTGCGCGAGGCCATCGGCGAGGTTGGCACCAAGTCCTTTGAGGATGGGGCGAAGATCATGCTCTTTCCCGAGGCGGAGCGGATGACGCCCGCCGCGCAGAATTGCCTGCTCAAGACGCTCGAAGAGCCGCCCGCCGGGACGGCCTTCTTCCTGATGACCGATCAGCCGGGCGCGCTGCTGCCGACCATCGTCTCGCGCTGCCGTGTCATCCGCTTTCATCCGCTCTCGCAGGAGCAGGCCGAGGCGCGGCTTCGCGCGCTCGGTCTGGGCGCGCAGGACGCCGCACGGCGTGCGCGCATGGCGGAGGGCTGCGTGGGGCAGGCGCTGGCCATCGACGAGGCGCAGCTCTCGCTCAGGCAGACGCTGACGAAGGATGTCTTTTCGGTGCACAGCCTGGCCGATGCGCTCGCAGTGGTCAACCGCTATAAAGAGGACAAGGAGCGGCAGGCGTTGGTGATGGACGTTCTCGAGTGCGCCGTCCGGGATATTCTGATTGCGCAGTCCGGTGGGATGCCGCTTGAGGGCGCTGGCTATGCGGCGGAGGCGGAGGCCTATGCGCGCGCGGTGCCGCCGGAGGGCGGGATCGCGCTCTCCCGGCAGGTGATGCAGGCCCGCAGGATGCTGGGCAGCAACGTCGCCTTTGCCTCGGCGCTGGAGATGGTTTTGTTAAAGGTTTCGGAGGAATATGCAAAGTGGCGATGGTAGTCAGGGTGCGCTTCAAGCGTGCCAGCAAGCTATATGATTTTGATCCGAACGGGCTCGAGCTGCATACCGGCATGAGCGTCGTGACGGAAACCGCGCGCGGCGTCGAGCTGGGCGAGTGCATGTCCGGCGTGATGGAGATGCCGGACGAGAACGTCGTTTCCCCGCTCAAGCCAATCATTCGCATTGCGACCGAGCAGGATCTGGCGATTCAAAGGCGCAACGAGCAATATGAGAAGGACGCCTTCGACATCGCGCTGGAGCGCATTGCGGATCACAAGCTCGAGATGAAGCTGGTGGATGTCGAATACGCGTTTGACCATTCCAAGATCATCTTCTATTTTACGGCAAACGGCCGCGTCGATTTCAGAATGCTGGTCAAGAATCTGGCGGGCATCTTCAAGACACGCATCGAGCTGCGCCAGATCGGCGTGCGCGACGAGGCGAAGATGCTCGGCGGCATCGGCCCCTGTGGACGGCCGATTTGCTGCCGCTCCTTCCTGGGCGATTTTACGCCCGTGTCCATCAAGATGGCGAAGGAGCAGAATCTCTCGCTCAACCCGACCAAGATCTCCGGCCTTTGCGACAGACTGATGTGCTGCCTCAAGTTTGAGCAGGATCAGTACGAGGTGACGCGCAAGCGCATGCCGCGCGTGGGCCGGGAGATCATCACGCCCGACGGCGTCGGCACGATCAACGCGATCAACGTGCTGACTGCCAGCGCCCGGCACAGGATGCGCAGAGCGCCGCGCCGCGCCCGGAGAAACCCGAGGGTGGGGAGAAGGGCCGGCGCGCAGAGCGCGGCGAGAGACCTGAGAAGGGCGAGCGTGGCGAGAAGCCTGAGAAGGGCGAGCGCGGCGACCGGCCGGAACGCAGGCAGGAGCGCAGCGAGGGCAGCGCGCGCAGGGAGCGCCCGCGGCCCGAGGGGAGCGAGGAGCGCAAGCCCAGGCGCGGGGACAAGCCGCCCCGCCGCGGCGTGCAGGGCGACAGATTCGAGCAGCCGGTGCAGGCGCAGCGCAGGCC
>SFFC01000092.1 GCA_004556985.1 Clostridiales bacterium
GCTCCCTGACGACTTTTCAAGAATGGCTTCGCCATTAAGGGGTACGTTGGGCTGCCGCCCAAACCTGCCTGAGGGATTTTATCCCTCAGACTCCCTTCTTCGCTTCGCGCCGGTCAGCCCGGCTTTGAGTGATCCGTCTTCATCGCCTCGCCGATGAGCGTCCCCTCAAACAGCGAGCGGATGCGCATCTGCGCAAACCGGCTGTCGATGAGCAGCAGGGAGCCGGTATCCGCGTCCGTGCGGATGAGCCGCCCCGCGGCCTGAATGACGCGCACCATGCCCGGCAGCGTCATACTGAGGAAGAAGCCGTCCTCGCCGATGCCGTCGTAATACGCCTGCATCGCGCGCACGCGCGCATCCGGCTGCGGCAGCCCGGTCGAGACGACGACCACGTTACTCAGCCGCTCGCCCGGCAGGTCGATGCCCTCGGCAAAGCCGCCGCCCAGCACGCACAGCAGCGCCGCGCGCTCCCTGTCCGCATCCGCCTCAAACGCGCCCAGCAGCGCGTTTTTTTCTTCCTCGCGCATCGCGCGCCGCTCGCGCAGCAGGACGGTTTCTTCAAGCCCCGCCTCGCCCAGAAGTAGCTCATATACCCGCGCCAGATAGGCGTAGGAGGGAAGGAAGACCAGCGCGTGTCCCCCGTGCGTGCGCAGGTGCTGCGCAATCGCGTGGGCGACGTCCGGCAGCGTGCGCTCCCGCGCGGCGTAGCGGATGTCGAGCGGCAGCAGGCGCACCTCAAGCTGCGCCGGGTCAAACGGCGAGGGCAGCAGCAGACAGCCGTCGCCCGGCTCGCTGCCCAGCATCCGGCCCGCCGCGTCAAACGGCGCGAGCGTCGCGGAGAAATAGACCGTGCCGCGTGCGCGCCTGGAGACGGCGAGGATCTCCGGCGCGGCGCTTAAACACAGCAGCGTGATCGCCGCGTGCTTCTCCCCGCCGCCGGACAGCAGCGCATAGCGCTCGTCGAATTTCCCCACCGCCAGCTTGAAGGACGCCGCCAGCGAAAACACGTCGGGCGCGCAGCCGCCCCCGCCCTGCGCAAGCTGGGCCGCAGCGGCGTCGAGCACGACCTCCATCGCCGTGCAGAGCGCCTTGGGCGGCTCCGTCATGCCGCCCGATTCAAACTCCGGCAGCTGCGCCGCTGCCCGGAGCGCTGCGATCGCCCGGCTCAGCGCGCGATAGAGCGGCCCCTTGCGCCCGAACTGCCGGCCCGCCTCCCGTCGAAACAGGGTCAGCGCGTCCAGCGAGAGCTCCGCCGAGAGCGCGTCGCGCACGCGCCCCGCAAGCTGATGCGCCTCGTCGACCAGCAGCGCGGCCCCGCCGGGCGCGCCCAGCAGCGCATCCATCGCCACAAACGGGTCGTAGACGTAGTTGTAGTCGCAGACGACGGCGTCCGCCAGACGCGCCAGCTCGAGCGACAGCTCAAACGGACAGAGCGCATGCTTCTGCGCGAGCGCCTCCACGGCCTCGCGCCCAAGAAGCGCGCCGCCCGGCTCCCCGGCCTGCGCCAGCGCCTCCTCAAGCGCCGCGGGCAGCCTGTCGTAAAACCCCGCCGCACGCGGGCAGCGCTCCGGCCGGCAGTCGCGCATCTTTTGCACGCAGACCTTGTCCTTCGCCGCGATCTCCGCCGCCAGCAGCCGCGCGCCGAAGCGGGCCAGCCGGGAAAGCGCCTCCATCGCGCTGCGCCGGCCGGTCGTGCGCGCCGTCAGAAACACGGCGCGCGCGCATCTTCCCTCGCCGACGGCCCGCAGCGCCGGATAGAGCGCCGCCATCGTCTTGCCGATGCCTGTGGGCGCCTGCGCGAAGAGCCGCTGCCTGTCGCGCACGGCGACATACACCGCGCCCGCGAAGCGCCGCTGCCCCGCGCGATACGTCTCAAACGGGAACGGCAGCGCGGCGAGCGATGCATCCCGCGCCCGCCGCCGCAGGAGCCGCCTCGCCTCCCAGGCCGCCGCCGGCGCGCAGAGCGCCTCAAATTCCTCTCGCAGCGCCCCGGCTGTCCGCTCCTCCTCGTAAGCCGCCAGATGCTGCCCGTCCGCGCCGACGTAGAGCACGCGCAGGCAGACGAGCGAAAGCCCCTCCCGTCTACAGAGCATGTGGCCGTACATCGCGGCCTGCGCCCTGTGTGCCGGCACGAGGGGCGCATCCGGCGCGCCCAGCTTGATCTCCTCCACGATGGTCACGCCGTCCCCGCGCTCGAGCAGCGCGTCCGCCCGGCCCGTGACATGCAGCGTCAGCGTCTCCGCCTCGTAGTCGGCAGACAGCGCCGTCTCCGCGCGGTAGGCGCGCTCCGTGCGCTCGCCCTCGCGCTGGCGCAGCCTGTGCGCCGCGCTGCCCTCGCGCATCCGCGCCATCGACGCGGGCCCGAGGTCGCTCTCGTGCAGCGTCGTCTCGACCACGGCGCGCACGCTGACGCGGACGACCGGCTTTTCCCCGGCGCTCATCGCCGCGCCGCCCTGCGGCTGCGCCAGAGCGCCAGAAGCATCAGCAGCGCGCCTGCGAGCGAGACGCCCTGCGCCGCCAGCCACGAAAGCGGCGGCTCAAACCAGACCGTCAGCTCTGCCCGCTCCGCGCTGCTCGCCGAGAACAGGCGGATGACGTTGTTCGTTCCGCACTGCACCTGGCAGGGAGCGCCGTCCATCTGCGCGCGATAGCCCGGATAATAGAGCAGCGGCAGCTCGATATAGGCGCCCCGGCCCGGGTTGACGATCGTGCAGGTCAGGCTCGTGCCGCGCTTGACGAAGTCCTCCACCGCATAGGGCTGCGTCCCATCGGCGATGCGGCCCGGCTCCAGCGCGCTCTTTGTCGTGCCGGCATAGGTGTATTCGTACTGCTTGATGCGCGTATCGCAGAAGTCCTGCGGCGCGAGCACCGGTTCCTGCTGCACGAAGCACTGCATCGTGTAGCCGCTGAGGATGACGCTCAGCACGACAAGCGCGGCCATGCCCGCCGCGCGCTCTCGCGGCGCCTTCAGGTAGCCCCACGCCGCCGCGATGGAGAGCATCGGCGAGGCAATGCCCACCAGCCGCCAGGGGAACTGAATCTGCATGAAGAGCGTGGAAAACGGGCGGCGCAGCGAGCAGGCCCACGACCAGGGGAAGAAATCCGTCGCGCCCAGAAGCGCCAGCGTGCCCAGCGCCATCAGCGCAAGGGACAACCTGTCGCCCAGGCGCTCGCGCGCATCCGCCGCGCGCCCTGCGGCATAGCGGCGCAGGAGCAAAAGCGCGCAGCCCATGAGGATCGCCAGCCCCGGCACAACGCCGATGGTATAGGCAAAGTCCTCCAGCTCCTCGGGCAGGTTCGTCATGTCGCCCGAGAAGCTGACCAGATAGGAGCCGAGCTTCAGCACATGCTCATCTGCGTTGAGCACGACGCTGGTGCTGATGCCCTCGCGCGCATAGGAAAGAAACGGCACGAGGAACCACGCCGAGCAAAGCGCCATCAGCGCCGCCGCCTTGAGGATGGCGAGAATGCGCCGGGGCTCGCGCACGAGGCGCGGCAGGCAGCAAAGCGCCGCCAGCGCGCAGAAGAGCACCGTGAACATCGTGCTGAGCAGATGGCTCAGGAAGATGCCCGTCATCGCCAGCGCCAGCAGCGGCCACTGCCGCTCGTCGCGCGTGAGCACCTCGACCATCGCCAGGATCAGCAGCGGGAAGAAGATCATCGCAAGGCTCTCGCCCAGCGTCGCGCGCACGTAGAGATTGGCCATCCGGTAGACGCTCAGCGTGTAGAGCACGGACGCGCCCGCCGCCACGGCGCGGCTGCCCAGCAGGCGATGCACGCTGACATAGCAGACCGCCGCCGTCGCCAGGTTGATCGCCATCTCAAAGACGAGCACGCTCACCGTCAGCGAGACGCCCAGATTGCGCATCAGCGCGGGCAGATACAGAAACAGCTCCGGATAAAACTCCGAGGACGCATAGCCATAGCCCAGCAGCGTCGAGGCGTGAATGCGCACGGGGAACTGCCCCGCGCGAAGCCCGGAGGCAATGCCCTCGATGCGGTTGAGGTGGAAGAAGAGATCGTGCCCCTCGTAGAGCCTGCCCCAGAGGCAGGGCATGCTCGCAAACAGCGCCGCGCAGACGACGATCACCGCGTCGCGGCGGCGGCGGCTTCCCTCCGGGCTCCTGTCCCAGGAGAGTGCCAGCAGCGCCGTCAGCACGACGCCCGCCAGCGCCGCATAGGCCGCCAGGTCGCGCGAAAAGACGCCCGCCCCGGCCCTGTGCACGGTCACAGCCTCGATCCGCGCGCCCTCGGGCAGGTCGCAGGAGAGAAACAGCCCCTGCGTCGAGTCCGTCAGCGTGACGCGCGCGCTGATCTCCCCCTCGCCCGCCGGGACGGACAGGTCGCCATTCCCGATGAAGGATTGGCGAAGCGCGCTGACGAGCGAGAGCGAAAACGGCTCCGGCGACGCATAGCGGACGCTCACGTCGTAATCGCCCCACATGAGGTTGAGCCCGCCATTTTCGCCCACGGCGGGGAGCATGCCGGACGCGCCGCTGTATTCGGCCCCGTCGCTCCATTCCCCGCTCGCGGCGCGCGCCTGCGCGGCCTCGCGCTGCGCCTGCATGGCCTGTGCCGCCGCCTCCTCAGCCGCCTGCGCCTGCTCGCATGTGCGCAGCACGAGGGCGACGTCCTCCCCCTCGAATCGCCAGAGGTACTCCTCCCTGTCCGTATAGACAAACACGAGCGCGATCAGCGCCAGCCAGATCGCGGCGACGCTCAGCAGCCTCTTTCCCATCGTCAGCCCTTGCTCCTTCGCAGTTGGATTGGAAAACACGATACTTGTCCATTGATCATCATACCAAAAAGCACAAGACAATGCAAGAGCCGCCCCTCCCCGGAGGGAGGAGCGGCTTAGCTGCTTTGTCCGTTTACGGGTTCGGGTTCACCGGCGGACGGCGGCGGCGGCGCGGCGCGGCATCGCCCGTGGGCTCAGCCGTCGGCGCGGTCGGCGCGGTCGGGGCCGTCGGCGCAACCGGCGCGGCCGGAGCCTTCGGGGCCGTCGGCGCAACCGGCGCGGTCGGAGCCTTCGGGGCTGTCGGCGCGGTCGGCGTGGCCGGCGCGGCTGGCCTGGTCGGCGCAACCGGCGCGGTCGGCGCAACCGGCGCGGCCGGAGCCTTCGGGGCCGTCGGCGCGGTCGGTGCGGTCGGCGCAACCGGCGCGGCCGGAGCCTTCGGGGCCGTCGGCGCAACCGGCGCGGCCGGAGCCTTCGGGGCCGTCGGGGCCGTCGGCGCAACCGGGGCCGTCGGCGCAACCGGGGCCGTCGGCGCGGTCGTCGTGGCCGGTGCGGTCGGAGCCGTCGGCGTGACCGGCGTCCTCGGCGCGGTCGTCGTGCCCTGCGGCCTCGCGTAGGGGCTCGCCGGCGTGTTTCTCATGTAGGAGGGCATCTGGCCGGCCTGATTCTGCGGCATTCTCGGCGCTGCCGGCGT
Source organism: Clostridiales bacterium (assembly GCA_004556985.1). Classification (GTDB taxonomy): domain Bacteria; phylum Bacillota; class Clostridia; order Christensenellales; family Aristaeellaceae; genus Ventricola. The sequence goes on from SFFC01000092.1 coordinate 5,430, forward strand.
GCGCGGCGCAGCCGGTGTACCCGGCGTTGCCGGCTCGCTGCGGCGCAGCCTCTGCTGCGTCAGCTGCTCCTCGCGCAGCTCGGCCTCCTCGTCCTCATCCTCGTCCTCCGCTTCCTCCTCTTCGGTCCTGCGGCGGTAGACGTAGATGCCGTAGACCACGGCCGCCACGACGATCAGCAGGCCGCCAATGATGAAGGGCATCGCGCCGATGCCGCTCTCCTCCTGGATGGGCTCGGCGGTAGGCAGCGGCTGCATCGTCGGCTCGGGCGTCACGCCCGTGTCATAGGTCACGCCGTAGCGGGCATAGGCGCCGTCGCTCGCGGTGAATTCGACGATGTACTCGCCCGCCTCGGGCAGGGTCACGTCCATCGTAAAGCGTCCGTCCGCGTCGGCAACCGCCTGACCGACGGTCTGCTGCACGGTCGCAGCTTCGTCCGCCGCCGCGGAGGCGATCAGCTGCAGGCGCAGCAGGCCAACCGAGGCCGGTGTCGCCGTCGGCTCCGGCGTCGCGGCGGGCACGTTCACGGTCGCCCTGACCGTGCCGAACGGGACGGTCGTGCCGTAGACGCTGAAGGTACCGTCCTGCGTCAGCGCCGGCACGTTGCTGACCGTCAGACTGCCGGAGCTTCCGATTAGCGCTGCGGGCGTCGCGGGCGGAACGGGCGTCGGCGTGGCATTCGGGTCGGGCGTCGCCGTCGCGTAGGAGGGCATGCCGGAGATCACGTTGTTCGTCCAGCTGTCGTCCACGGGAATGAGATCCTGCAGCGGCGTGCCGTTGATGACGTGGCTGACGTTGTTGCTGCTGTTCGGGGCGGTCGTAGCGGAAGCGCCCGGCACGGGCGTCGCGCTCGCCTGCTCATTGAGATACGCTTGCAGTTCGGCGATGGTCAGCATCTGCGCCATGTCGCTGCGGACATAGCCGGTCTGGCCGTTGTAGTCGACCTGATACCAGGTGTAGGTGCCGTCGGACTCGGTGCTCACCACCAGCAGCAGCGTGTTCACCGGGATGCGCCCCAGCGAGGTGCCGGAGGCGGACGGCGTGCGGCGCAGGTTGACCTGGTCCTTGATCAGCTTGGCATAGGCGCTCGTGGAATCCGGACCGACTGGCTCCGGCGTCGCCTGCGGCATCGGGGTCGGGGTCGCCAGCGCTCCCTCGAGCGCGGCGAGGTACTCTGCCTTCTCCTGCTCGCCCATCAGGCGCACGAGGTCGGCGCGGACGTAGCCCCACTGGCCGCTGAACTGGACGAGATACCACGTCATACCGTCCTCGGCGACCAGGCTCTGGAAGACGTAGACGACGTCCTCGTTCTTGAGAATGGTCTGCAGGTAGGCGTCCTTGCTCGGGTTGCCGCGCAGCGGCGTTCCGTCCGAGAGCACGCGCGCATAGGTATCCAGGCTCTGCGGCGCGGGGGTCGCCGTCGGCTCGGCGGTCGGCTCCGGCGTCGGGGTGTCGGTCGGCTCCGGCGTCGGGGTCGGCTCGGGCGTGTCGGTCGGCTCCGGCGTGTCCGTGGGCTCCGGCGTCGGCGTCGGCGTCGGCTCCGGCGTCGCGGTCGGCGTCGGGGTCGGCACGGGGGCAACCTCCGGGTCGTCGAGGGTCGCGCGGTAGGCGGCCTCCTCGTTTTCGCCCATCAGCTGCACAAACTCGGCCTTCATATAGCCCTCGCCGGCGTCCGTGCGCACATAGCACCAGGCATTCGCCGCGTCGCCCTCCGTGCGCTGCATGACCCAGAGCACGGTGCCCGACGTCAGACGGGTGATCAGCGTGCCGTTGGTATCCGGCGTCTTGCGCAGGGCAACCTGCTTGCCCGTGTTGTAACCGTAGTGGTAGACGTCGCCCTCCAGCAGCGGCTGCGGCTCCTCCGGCTCGGGCGTCGGGGTGGGCGTGGGCTCCGGCGTGTCCGTCGGCGCGGGCGTCTCTTCCGGCTCGGGCGGGACAATCGTCGGCTCCGGCGTTCTGACGGCGGCCATCGCCTCGTCGCGGGAGACGATGCGCACCTTGAAGGCCTCCAGATAGCCCGTGTTGCCGGTGCAAAGGTCGGTCGCCAGGTACCAGAGCTGGCCGTTTGCGTCCGTCGCGGAGGCGGAAAGCTCCAGCGGCGTCGGCTCGTTGATCATGGGAATCGCGCCGCTGGTGGGCAGCTCCCCGGCCGGCTCGCCGCGCAGCACGATGGCGGTGTTGTTGCTCTGCTCGAGCGTGATGGCCCACTCCGGGAAGCTCTCCACGGGCGCGGGCGTCGGCGTCTCCTCGGGCACGGGGCTCGGCGTCGGCGTCGCGCTCGCAGCCATCGCGTCGATCAGCTTCTGTGCGTCCTCGGCGGAGATCCTCGCCTCCAGCAGGTAGTTGCGCATGTAGCCGGTTCGGCCGGTGGCGACCACCGTCACGGCGTACCACTTGCCCTCGGCGTCGGCAACGTCGCCGACCTCCAGGAGCACGCCGTTAGAAAGCTCCTCGAGCTTCGCGCCGTCGGGCGCGTCGCGCAGAATGCTGATGCCCGAGTCGTTGTTCGTCACGGCATACTGCGGGCCGGGCACGGGGGTTTCGGGGACGGGCGTCTCCGGCGTGGGCGTCTCCGGCGCGGGCGTCTCCGGCACCGGCGTCTCCGGCACGGCCGTCTCCGGCACCGGCGTCTCCGGCACCGGCGTCTCCTCCGGCACGGCCGTCTCCTCCGGCACGGACGTCATTTCAGGCGCGGGCGTCTCCGGCACCGGCGTCTCCTCCGGCGGGTTCATCTCCGCATCGATGCGCGCCATCCATTCAAGCGCCGTCGCCTCGTCGACCGCACCGACCTGCCCGGCGCGGACGTAGCCCTCGGTCATCGTCCTGTAATCGACGACCTTGTACCACAGCTCGCCGGTCGTATCCCAGGCATACTGCGAGACGAAGAGCAGCTCGCCCGCGCCCACCGGCAGCAGGGTCTGCCCCGTCGTCACATCAATCAGGCCGACGCCATCCTCAATGGCCGCCGCGTACTGCGGGACGCTCACCTCGGGCACAGGCGTGTCCGAAGGCGCTTCCTCGGTCGGCTCCGGCGTCGGCTCCTCCGTGGGCTCCGGCGTCGGCTCCTCCGTGGGCTCCGGTGTCGGCTCCTCCGTGGGCTCCGGCGTCGGTTCCTCGGTCGGCTCCGGCGTCGGCTCCTCCGTGGGCTCCGGCGTCGGCTCCTCCG
>SFFC01000093.1 GCA_004556985.1 Clostridiales bacterium
ACCGCTTGACCATGGAGGCAGATGGCTGGGGAACTAGGATTCGAACCTAGACAATACGAGTCAGAGTCGTAGGTGCTGCCGTTACACAATTCCCCAATGCTCTCGAACGAATCGATCGAACAAAAAGAATTATACCGGAAAACGGGAAATCTGTCAATCCCTTTTTGCAAATTTTTGCAAACATCCCTGACGGCACGCCGGCTTAGATCAGCAGTAGCGCATGCCCGTCGCCAAAGACGGAAAAGCCCGCGCGAAGGATCAGCACGGCGAGCAGCCCGCAGCTCAGGCAGGCGGCGAGCATCCTGGCGCAGGTGAGCAGAACGCTCAGCGCGCCGCGCCTGCCGACATCCAGGAACGGATAAGGGTAAGGGCTGTCCGTTTCCGGGATGCAAGGGCCGTGCCGGGCAGACAGGAGCACATGGAAGAGATAGCCAAGGGGAACCAGCGTCCACAGCCCGGCATCGGCAGGGGTCAGCGCGCCCTTTTGAGGGCTGCACAGCAGCCAGTAGGCAAAGGTCAGCCACGGAACGAGGTAATGGATGAAGACGTTGTCTACAAGAACGATGTAGAATTCGCGCGTGCGCCGCTGATGGCGCATCCTCGCGAGGATGGGGGGCATGAGGATTCGGTCAAAGACGACGGCGGTGAGCATGATGCTCATCATGACCGCGAACTCGACGTGCGGGATGAGCGGCTGGAGCGCTGCGCGGGCGTAGAGCCGGGGCGCAATCAGCGAAAAATAGAGCAGGACGATCAGGTTGCTCAGGTTGGTGTAATAGAGGAAGAAACCGCGGCGCGGCCGACCGGCGTAAAAGTCCTTGTGCATGGTCAGCCCGATCAGACAGGCGACCACGATCAGCGCGCTGAGCACAGCACCCAGACGGCCGAAGGGCATGGGAGGAATGACGACGAGCATAATCCGCCTCCAGAGAAAAGCTGTCCCCTATCTTGGCAGGAACGCGTTTTTTTATGCGGCGAAGAAGGGATGAGGGGGAAGAATAACCGGGCTGTAACAATTTCGAAACATTTGTCTGATACACTAAAGAAACGGTCGGCCGCGGGGCGTTTGCACGCGGTGCGGATCCCTCTTTGCGTTACACAGCGACCATCCGGTTGGGAGGAGCAGCATGGTGCACGTGCTCGTCGTCGAGGACGACGTGAGGCTGAATGAAATTGTCTGCGAGAGCATCAACGCCAGCGGCTATGCCGCACATGGCTGCCTGAGCGCGCAGCAGGCGTATGACGTGATGTATGCGCAGAACATCGACCTGATCATTTCGGACATCATGATGCCCGGGACGGACGGCTTTGAATTTGTGACGAGCGTGCGGCGCGTCAACCGGACGATCCCCATCCTGCTGATGACGGCGCGGGACGATCTGGCTGCCAAACGGCGGGGCTTTCGCGCGGGGATTGACGACTACATGGTCAAGCCCATCGACGTGGATGAGCTGATGCTGCGCATCGAGGCGCTTTTGCGCCGCGCGCGCATCGAGGCGGAAAAGCGGCTGACGGTCGGCAATACCGTGCTCGATGCGGAGGAGATGAGCGCCTATGTGGGCGGCGAGGAGGTTGCCCTGACCGTGCGGGAATTCAACATCCTCTACAAGCTGCTCTCCTATCCGCGCAGGACATTCTCCCGCGCGCAGCTGATGGACGAGTTCTGGGGCGGCGAGAGCAGTGCGAGCCTGCGCGCCGTGGATGTCTACATCACGCGGATCCGGGACAAGTTCTCCGGCTGCGAGGACTTCAAAATCGTGACTGTACATGGTCTTGGCTACAAGGCGGTGCCTGCCGTATGAGAGAGATCAGCTTCTGGCATGAGCAGGATGACCCGCGCGTCCGCAGGAGGCTGTTTTCCTGGCGGATGTTTCTGCTGATCCTGCTGGTGGTTCTCGTGCTCACGGTGAGCAACGTGCTGATCCTGGAGCTTGTGCTCAACATGGAGGTCTTCAGTGTTGCGGCAAGCATGGGCGCGGGCACCTATTGGGTCGCGATGGCGCTGCTGGCCGCGATTGTGCTGCATCTGGTCAGCTGTGCGAAGCTGGACAGGCCCATGCGCCGTCTGAGCCGGGCGATGCGCGCCGTGGCGGGCGGGGACTTTTCCGTCTCCGTTCAACCGATCCACGAGAAGAGCAAGTTTGACGACATGGACATCATGTTCGAGGACTTCAACCGGATGGTGCAGGAGCTGGCGAGCACGGAGGAGATGAAGAACGACTTCATCGCCAACGTCTCCCACGAGATCAGGACGCCACTGGCCGTCATCAGCAGCTACGCGGCCGCACTGCAGCGCCCCAATCTGTCGAACGGCCAGCGCGACGAATACGCCAGAACCATCGCGTCGGCGAGCGACAGCCTGAGCACGCTGGTGAGCAATATTCTGCGGCTGAACAAGCTCGAAAACCAGGAGATCGTGCCCAGCGCAAAGCCCTATGACCTTACGCGCCAGCTTTGCGACTGCGCGCTTTCGCATGAGGAGCAGTGGGAGAAGAAGCACATCGAGTTCGACGCGCAGCTCGAGGAGCGCGTCATGGTGCTCGCCGACGAGAGCATGATGGAGATCGTCTTCAACAACCTGATCGGCAACGCCGTCAAATTCACGGAGCCGGGCGGCCGGATCGTGCTGCGCCAGGAAAAGGACGGGCCGGACGTCGTCGTCACGGTTTCCGACACCGGCTGCGGCATGGACGAAGAGACACAGGCGCACATCTTCGAAAAATTCTATCAGGGGGACACCTCACATGCCGGCGAGGGAAATGGCCTGGGGCTAGCGCTCGTGCGGCGCGTGCTGGATATCTCCCGGGGGCGCATCGAGGTGCGCAGCGCGCCGGGCGAGGGCTCGGACTTCATCGTCCGCCTGCCCCGATATGAAGCATCCGTTGCCAAAGGAGATTCACATTTCTGAAACAAATCTCCATCAATTCGGAAACGGCGATCGGGTATACTGCGCTCATCACGATACGGAGGTCTGCTTCATGAGTCGCATTTTGCTGGTTGCCGAATCCGGCTGTGACCTGACGCCCGAGCTGGCGAAGGAGAACGGCGTTACGATTGTTCCGATGCATGTCACCTTTGGCGGAGAGACGCTCGACGACGGCGCGTTCCCCGTCTCCCGAATGTTTGAGCACTATCAGATGACGCGCGATCTGCCGCGCACCAGCGGCTGCACGCCGCACGACTTTGAGGTCGTCTTTGAGCGCCTGCTCGCGGAGCACCCGGACGCGCAGATTCTTCATCTGGCCTACTCCGCCTGCACGACCTGCTCGATGCACAGCGCCGTTTTGGCTGCGGAGGGCAACGGGCGCATCCTCTCGATGGACACCAAGAGCGTCACGGCGGGCCAGGGGGCAATCGTCCTGCGGGTCGCGGCGTTCCTGCGCGAACATCCCGAGGCGACGCTCGAGGAGGCCGCTGACTGCGCCGGAAGGGCGATTGAGACCGTGCGCATGGCGTTCTTCCCGGGTGATCTCGACTATCTGCGCGCGGGCGGGCGCGTAAGCAACGCCGCCTACCTCGGCGCGAAGATTCTCGGCCTGCATCCGCTTATCGAGATCGACGACGGCAAGCTGATCTCCACGAAGAAGTATCGCGGCTCCATGGCGCGCGTCGTCAAGAAGCTGGCCGGCGAGTATGCTTTGCAGCAGGGACTTGACCGGAAGGAGATCTACCTGATCTACGGACAGGGGCTTGACGAGGCGCTGCGCGGCGAGGTCGAGGAGATCATGCGCGGACAGGGCTTTGAGCAGATTCGCTGGGTCGAGACGGGCTGCGTCATTGCGGCGCACAGCGGCCCCGGCGCGTTTGGCATCGCGGGCTTTGCCGGCTGATCCCAATTCAGCGTCCAGCTGCTTTCCTCGACGCGAAGCGGGAATTCAGAGGCAAATCCGCATAAAAACAGAAAAACAGGCGGCGGGTCTTCTTCCGGGAGAGGAGGAAGACCCGCCGCCTTGATATGCGGGACAGGAAAAGCGACACGCAGACAAACAGACTATCGGTCTACTGAGGCGAACGAGCCGCTGGTCGCGCTTACGCCATGCCCGAAAGCGCGGTCTCGATGTTGGCGAGCACCTTCTGGCTCAGCAGGACGAACGCTTGCTTCGTCCTGCCGGCGGAGACGGCCGGGCAGCGGACGGAGGGGAGCTCGAAGAAATCCGCGCCGACGCCGCCCGCGGCGGCCTTCGTATCGCAGAAGAAGCGGTTGCCGGGGCGGCGGACCCAGGCGTCGAGCGCCTTGGCATCAAAGCCCGGGCCGATGGAGGTGTTGAAGAGCACCTTGTGGTCGCCCAGCGCTGCAAACTGCGCCTCCTGCAGCAGCAGGACGTTCTTGTTGAGGCAGGTAAAGACGACCTCGCTCTCGCGCAGCAGTGTGTCAAGCGGCTTAAAGACATAGCCTGCTGCCTCAGCATCCGCTTTGGGGGCGCGGGCATAGTAGCTGATCTGCGCGCCCATGAACGCGAGCGCGTCCGCAATCATGCGGCCGGAGACGCCCAGGCCGACGATGCCCACGCGAAGCCCCGTGATCTCGACCGGCTCGTCGCGCAGCATCGGCATGCCGAAGCCGTGCAGCAATCCGGTCAGCTCATGCAGGACGTATTCGACGACGCCGCGGTCACCGTAGTCGCGGATGCCGAGTACGCGGATGCCGTGCTCACGCGCACAGGCGATATCGACGTTGGCGCTCTCCTCGGAGTAGAGGGAGCAGCACATGCCGATGTAGCGGACGTTCGGGCAGCGCTCGATGACGGAGCGGGTGATGCGGGAGGTATAGCTGACGAGGACGGCGTCCGCGTCGGCGATACGGCGCAGAATCTCCTCGTCGTCCGCAGGCACGTCGCGATAGAGGACGACCTCGCGGGCGTAGTCATGCAGCTTCTCCTCGGCGGAGGGAATCAGGCTGACGGGCTCGATGGCGACCAGCTTGCTGAACATGGAAGACCCTCCTCAATAGAAGCACACCGGGGAGGCGAGGTTGCGCAGCAGCGCGACGACGCTCCAGCCCGCGATGGCGCTGGTTCTCGAGTAGATGTCGACGACGGCCTTGACGCCGTCGATCTCGGCGGTGATTTTGTGATCGTCGCCCTGCCAGTTCGGCACACTGTGCATCGTCACGCCGGTGACCTCCGGGCCCGTGGTCGCCAGGGAGGTGGCGACGGCGACGTTCACGCGGCGGGGAAAGGTGGCGATTGCCTCCTTGGCGTTACCGGTGAAGACGGTTTTCTGCTCCGTGAGCAGGATGTCGTCCCAGACCGGGGTGGGCATGAAGCCCTTGCAGCCGGTGTGCGTCTCGATGCCGGCGGTCTCCTCAAGCCCCTGTGCCTTGGCCATCAGCGAGACGGTCTGCAGCACGTCAAAGCCGCCGATGGCGCCGGAGGCGAGATGGATCCTTGCGCCGCTCTCCACAGCGGCTTGCTTCACGCGCTCGTAAAACGCGAGGTCGGCGAACGCGCCGATGGAGATCACGACGAGGCTGGCGCCGCTGCGCAGGACGGCTTCGGCGTTTTCGCGCACCCACTCGACGGAGGCGGTTTCCACGACGATATCGGGCCCAAGCGCCAGCAGCGCGGCGGTATTCTCGCAGACGGCGCAGCCTGTGCGCCCGGCAGCCTGCACGGCATCCTCGCGCGTGCGGCTGGTGACGCCGACAAGCTCATAATCGCTCAGCAGCCCCTGCGCATAGGCATTGGCGACGATGCCGCCCAGAAAGCCGCAGCCGGCGATGGCCAGTTTCTTTTTCATGACGGGTTTCTCCTTTTCTTTCTCTTTCTTGCTTCTCGTTTTCCGTTTATCCCAAGAGAAAACGCGATCATATCCAGTATACCATATTCTCCCACCGCTGGAAAGCCAAAAAGGGACAGAAAAACAGGGCCGCCGGATTCTGCCGGAGGCCCCGTCCAGGGAATTGTGTTTATCCGGCGCGCACGAGGACGGGCCGGGGCATGAAGCTCGCGCTGTCGGCGATGTCGAGCGCCTGCGTCTCGGCCTTTCCGGGCACGATATCCACGAGGACGATCTCCTCACAGATGCCCTGCGCGGCAAACGCGTAGGCGCAATGGCTGCCGACATGGCCCGCGCCGAGAATCACGATGCGTCGGCTGTCCATTCTGTCATCCTTCCTTTCAAAAAGCACAAGAAAAAACGCCCTTGACGCAATGTCAACCTTCTGTTGCATTGCTCAAGGGCGAAAATCCATCGATTCCGCGGTGCCACCTTGATTCGGTCCCGAAGACCCCTCAGCCGGATACCATCATATCCGCGACGGTTAACGTCCGTCCAGCCGTCGGCCCATTAGGAGCCGCCCTCCGCAGACCATATTGCTCAGGAGCCCGTCGGGAGCTTTCACCGCCCTCCCGTCGCTTTGACGAACCGGATCTGACTTTTTCCTGCGTCAACGGTTTGATGGTTGTATTATATATGCATGGAGACAGAATATCAATGTTGTTTTTGCCTTTTTTCCGAAAAAAGATAAATCGATGTTGACACACGGAGAGCGACTGTGTATACTGTACATGAACAGATAAAACGGGCATGGAAAGGGAGGAACCGTCGTGTGAATCTGATCATCAGCAATACATCGGGCAAGCCGATCTATGAGCAGATTGTCTCACAGATCAAGCGGCAGATTGTCAGCGGAGAACTCGTGTCGGGGGAGATGCTCCCCTCGATCCGCTCATTGGCCAAGGATCTGCGCATCAGCGTGATCACGACCAAGCGGGCCTATGACGAGCTGGAGCGCGAGGGGCTGATCGTGACGGCGGCCGGAAAGGGCTCCTTTGTCGCCGAGCGCAATGCGGACTGGCTCAGGGAGGACGTGCTGCGCAGAATTGAGGATCATTTGCAGCAGATTTCGCAGCTGGCCGCGCAGATCGGCCTGAGCGGCGAGGACCTTTGCGAGATGCTGCAGACGCTCAGACTGGAGGAGGAATGACCTTGGAAAACGGGAAATGGAACGGGGAAAACGCGATAGAGCTCAAGCATGTGGGGAAGCGCTACGGCGATTTTGCGCTCAGCGACATCTCCTTTTCGCTGCCGGCCGGCTGCGTGCTGGGGCTGATCGGTGAAAACGGAGCAGGCAAGAGCACGCTGATCCGCATGATGCTGGGGGCATGCCGCGCGGACGGCGGAAGCATTCGCGTCCTGGGCCAGGAGGCGGACGGGAGCCGTGCGTTTGCGCAGCTGCGTCAGCGCCTGGGCGTCGTGCTGGACGAGGCCTGTCTGCCGGAGGAGCTGAACGCGCCGCAGATCGGCAGGATGATGCGGGGCATCTACAGCGGCTGGGAGGACAAGACGTTTGCGGGGCTGTGCGCCCGCTTTTCGCTCCCGGCGGACAAGACGGTCAGACACTATTCACGGGGGATGAAGATGAAGCTGGCCATCGCCTGCGCGCTCAGCCACGGGGCAGAGCTGCTCCTGCTGGACGAGGCGACGGGCGGCCTCGACCCGGTCGTGCGCGACGAGATCCTCGACCTGCTGTGCGAATACACGCGCGACGCGTCGCACTCGATCCTCATGAGCTCGCACATCGTCTCCGACCTGGAGAAGATCTGCGACTATCTGGTGTTCCTGCACGGGGGTCGGGTCATCCTGGCGACGGAAAAGGATGCGCTTGACGAGGAGTACGCTGTGCTGACGATCGGGGAGGACGAGCTGAAGCGGCTTTCGCCGGCCTGCGTGCTTCGCGTGCTGCGATCGCACGGCGCCGTGCGCGTGCTGGCCAGGCGCGCCCTGCTGCCCGCCAATATGGAGGCGGGCAGGACGAGCATCGAGGACGTCATGCTGCTGCTGGAGAAGGGAGAGATCTTGTCTTGAAGGGAATCCTGTACAAGGATCTGATGACGATTCGCAAGACGATATGGATTTATGTCGCGCTTGTGGTGCTGCTGGCGGGCTTCGGCTCGGACTATCAGCTCATGTTCGCCATGGTCTATTCGCTCATGCTGCCGGTCAACACCCTGGCCTATGACGAGCGCTCCCACTTTGAGCGGCTGCAGAGCGCGATGCCGGTCAGCGGGTTTGCCTGCGTGGCGGACAAGTATCTGATCGGCTATGCGAGCATCGCGTTTGCGTTGATGGTCGCGCTTGTGCGCAGTGTGGTGTTTCCGGGCTACGCTGTGCCGGCGTGGCTGATGCTTGCCAGTGTCGCGATGGCGCTGCTGGCTGTGAGTATCGTGCTGCCGATCATGTTCCGCCTGGGGACGGAGAAGGGCAGGATGGTCTATCTGCTGGCCATCGGCCTGCAGATGGCGATGTATTTTGTGCTGTCCGATGCGACGCAGGGGATGAGCACCGGGTCACTGACGGGAATCTGGCTGGCCGTGCTGGCTGCGTCGGCCGCTGTCAGCGTCGGCTCTGTCTGCGTGTCAAACGCGCTGTATACGGCACGGCTGACGGCGTAACAACCCAAAACGGGAAAGGATCGGCTGAAACGGCCGATCCTTTTTACAGTTTTACACTAAAGCATTCGGATCACTCGCGCAGCAGGCGGATGGCCTTGACGGCGGCTTCGTCCGGCGTGACAAAGATCGTGCGCTGATGGGTATAGATGACAAAGCCTGCAGGCGTTCCGCC
>SFFC01000094.1 GCA_004556985.1 Clostridiales bacterium
TGGCTGGGCTTTTTCTTTGCCCTCCGGGAATTTTCCTCCCGGGCCATCTTCAGCCGAGTGCAACATTGTACTTGGTTAGGTTTCCCATCGCGCGCCGCCGGTGGGACCGAAGCCGAGCGCGCCCTGTGGGCGACACAGCGAGGCGGAGCGTCGGGAATCGCAGGGAGCGGCCGGAGGGCACGAGCATGCGAGTTCCCCGGGGGAAGAGAGCGCGATGGGAAACGCCCGGGAAAGTAGGACGTTGCCGGATTCCAAAACAAGAAACACCCCATGAATATGGGGTGTTTCTTGTTTTGGAACCTGACAGAGTATTGCTTTCGGGCCGTATGCGGGCGAGTGCAACATTGTACTTGGCTAGGTTTTTCCCCATGCGCGCCCTGTGGGACCGGAGCCTGCCGCCGCCGGTGGAGGAAACAGGCAGGCGGAGCGTCGGGAATCGCAAAGAGCGGCCAGAGGGCCGCGACTATGCGAGTTCCCAGGAGGAAGAGAGCGCGATGGGAAACGCCCGGGAGAGTAGGACGTTGCCGGATTCCAAAGGGGCTGTTGCAGAATTTTTCGTTTCTGCAACAGCCCCTTTCTGTTGGCACCGCTTGAGGACGTCCCTCAAAGATTATCGTTGTTTGCAATAATTCCTAAGTGAACGATCCAAATGCCCGTTTTCCCGATACAGCAGACAGATCTGCTTTGCCGCACAGACCTCATCATGCGCTTAAACGCGTATATTCCAGGCGGGCGTAGCGGCTTTGAATTCCTCTGAACAGGCTGCGGATGTCATGAATAGAAAGGCAGCGACAAGGCATAGTGCAAGCTTTTTCAATTTCATAGCCCCTATTCTTTCACATACCTAACGAATCGATCTCGCATGGCCGCGCCGAAGGCATTCCCCAGTTTTCAATCGGAGAAATGCATTACAGCCGCGAAAACACCTCGCCGAGCGATTCATGCAGCGTCAGGTTGGCGATGTCGTCGCGCGGCGTGGCCGTCTTGTTGATGAGCACGAGACGGTTGTCAGCGAGGTGCCCGCGACGATCAGCAGATCAGCCCGGCGGATGGCGTCGACGGCGCCGACGATCGTCGCCTGGTCGAGCGATTCCTCGTAGAGCACGACGTCCGGCTTAACGCGCCCGCCGCAGACGCGGCATTTGGGCACGTCGCCAAGCGTCATGAATTCCTCAAGCGTGTAGCGCGCGCCGCACCTCTGACAGGTGTTGCGATGGACGCTGCCGTGCAGCTCGTAGACGGCGCGGCTGCCCGCCGCCTGATGCAGGCCATCGATGTTCTGCGTGACCACGGCGAGCAGGCGGCCTTCTGCCTCCCAGTCTGCGAGCTTTTTGTGAACGATGTTGGGCCTGGCATCGGGGTAGAGCATCCGCGTGCGGTAGAACTCGAAGAATGTCTCCGGCTTGCGCAGGTAGTAGGAGTGGGAGATGATCGTCTCCGGCGGCTCCTTGAACTGCTGATGATACAGACCGTCGACGCCGCGGAAATCCGGAATGCCGCTCTCCGTCGAGACCCCCGCGCCGCCGAAAAAGACCAGGCGGCGGGCTTCTTTGACCCAGGTTTGCAGCTTTAGGAGCTTCTCTTCATCCATAGGTTGTCCTCCTCGCTCGTTACAGCAGCTTGCCGGAACGCACCGGCGTGTCAAGCTTGCCCTCCGCCATGGCGCGCAGCGCGTCAAAGAGCGCGTCCGGGCAATCGGCTTGCGCGTCGGTAAGGGATTTGAGCCCCCGGCGCATGATGTCCTGCAGATAGCGGATGTCCTGTGCGGTCAGGCGGCAGGCCTCGCCTGCGCCGCATGCGGGGCAGAGCACGCCGCCCGCCTCGCCGGAAAACGCGGCGACATAGCCCTCGCCCTGCGCCTCAACCGGTTTGCCGCAGCGCGCGCAGCGGCCGACCTGCGGGCGGAAGCCCAGCAGCGACGTCATGCCCATCAGAAAGACGGCAGTCACGCGGCGGGGCGGAATCCCGCTGTAGCAAAGATGCGCGAGGCTGCGCAAAAGTAGCAGGAACAGCCGCTCATTCTCCTGCGCGGGCTGCACGGCCGCGGCGCAGAGCTCCAGCGCATACATGCCATGCGCCAGACGGTCGAAGTCGGCGCGCAGCGCGTAGAACGACTCGCTGACCGCGCAGGAGACGACCGTCGTGCGCTCGCCCGACTGATAGAGCACGTATTCGCCCGAGCAGAACAGCTCGCTGGCCGCCATCAGCGGGCTCTTTTGCCGCCGGCAGCCGCGGCAGAGCGCGTCGATGCGCCCGAGCGTCGGCGAAAAGAGCGTGAGCATTCGGTCGTTGTCGCGGTAGTCCGCGCGCCGCAGGACGATCGCGTTGGTCGTCAGCTGCGCCACGTCAATCTTCCTTCCGGGCGTCGCGCTCTGAAGGATGCCGTTCGCCCATGCCCAACACCTTGGGGATGAACCGCGCGGCAAAGCGCCCCTTGCCCTTCTCCTTGACATAGAAATAGCCGATGATGGAGAAGACGACGGCGCCGACAAAGTTGACCATCAGGTCCTTCATCGTGTCGTTGATGCCGACGTCGAGATAGCCGCCCAGGCCCAGTGCCTCCTGCGTGCCGTCGGAATGGACGATGATCACGTCGGCGATGTCGCTGAGGGTGACGACCTTGTTGCTGCGCGTCGGGTCGAGCTCGACGGTCTTGATCGTGTGGATGATGGTGTCCTTCTGCATGTCGTAGCCCAGGAAGCGGTCGCCGCTGTACTCGAAGAACTCCCAGAGCACGCCGACGGTCATCGAGAAGCAGAACGCGACGAGCGCCAGATAGACCGGCGAGAGCTTGAAGGAGAAGCGGTCGCTTCGGTTGAGCATGTCCACCAGCGCGAAGCCGATGGCCGCGCAAAGGAAGCCGTTGAGCGTATGGAGCATCGTATCCCAGTTGGGCACGCGGATATAGAAGCTCTTGAGCTCGCCAAGTATTTCTGCGGCGAAGATGAACAGCAGGATGATGATCTCCAGCGTGCTGGGCAGCTCGATATTGAGCTTGCGCGTGAAGATGCTGGGCAGAATGAACAGCACCAGGGTCAGCCCGCAGAGGAAGACGCTCTCAAAATCGCGCCGGAACGCCGCGCGCACCAGCACCAGGATCACCAGCGCGCGAAGGACGAGGTAGACGGTCAGCGTCGCCTTGTTGGTATAGAAGCGGGACTTGTCGGATCTGTCGGCACGTTTGGTCTGTTTCATCGTATTTGGCTCCTTTCCTTATCATAATTATATCACATTTTTCTGCGCATGCTACCGTGAATCTGCCTTCGGCAGATAAAAACAGGCGCAAGTCAATGGCAAAAGCAGGAAGCGGCGCATTCGGCGGGCAGCGAGCAGAGTGTGGAGGATCCTGCATTTTTGTGCAGGAGACGTCCGACGAATATGCAGAAAACAGGGGAGCGGCCCTGTGCCGACAGCCGGGGATGCATTTTTGGCCAGATGCAGAATTTTTCAGTTATTTTGGGAAAAACGGTGTACTTTTGGCGCGCCCTATGCTATAATAGGCTTACCAAAGGGGCGGAGTTGCTCCCATGAACGCACCTCAAAGTCCTTCAAAAAATTGAAAGAGAGGCATTCGTATGCTGACCGTTCTCGCCGTCGTCCTCTTCCTGCTTGCTTGTGCAAAGCTCATGACCATGATCGACAGCCGCATCGCTTCCGCGAGCGACGTGAACAGCTATCTGCGCTGTGAATACAATGTACACAGCCTGCGCCGCCCGACGGCGTCCGCGCTGCGCAACCTCTGATTGAAAAAGGCAATAAAAAGAAGGCGGTGCTGCGGCACTGCCTCTTGTTTTGCCGCGCAGACTGCCCGCGCGGCTATTTGCTGCTCAGCTCGTCGCTGCACAGGCAGCCGACAGCCTCGCTCTGCGTCATGACGTAGTAATACTCGCCCGAATCCCCGAGCACGCGCACCGTCTCGCCGACGCGGAGCATCGCCACCGCGTCGTAGGAGTTCGATGGCCGGTCGCGCAGGACGACGGAGGGCGTCCCGTAGGGCGAGACGACCGAGCACTCAAGCGTCGCGTCCGTCGTGCTGTCGGCGGCCAGATAGGCGGTCATCATGTAGCCGCCGATGGGGCTTTCCGCCGTGCCAATGGTGACCTGCGACCAGCCGCCGCCCGCGTCCGCGACGATTTCCACCGGCGTGCCGCTGTAAAAGCGGCCCAGCGAGGCGCTGCCCTTGTCCGGCTGCTCGCGCAGGTTGAGCCGGCTCTGCGGGTCGCTGCCGTTGTCGACCACGGCGCTTTGCGCCATCGCTGCCGGGGATGCGCCCATCAGGAGCACGAGGGCCAGCGCGGCGGCCCTGTGCATCAAACGTGTATCTGTCATGTTCCATCCCGTCCTTCTGCGGAGGAGAATCCCTGCTTTATCCATAAAGACGATGAAGCGGCGCGCATTCATCCCGCGCGGGGCATAAAAAGCACCGGAATCCGCCTTTCCCTATTCTACCATGAAAGAACGCCTGAAAAAAGCCGTTCTTTGCTTCATCATGCATGAAAATGCCCCCTGATCCCCGTGGAAAGATGAAAAATTGCGCAGCGAGGCCCAATTTTCGGGTTTACGATGCGCTGTTTTTGTACTATACTAAGAAAACCGTGTACAACTGAGATGCGTGCCATAAGGAGGCCCTTGCATGAAGCTTTATCTGACGGGAGAACCCTGTTCCCAGCAGCGGCACTGTTACTTCGTCGAGGGCAACCGTGTTTCTTTCATTGTGGATTGCGGCTATCAGCGCTGCTACGAGGGCGACGAGCTTCCCCATCTGTCGCCTGAGCAGATTCGCGCCAGCCGCTATCTTTTTTTGACCCATTCCCATGAGAACCAGTCCGGCGCGCTGCCGGCGCTGCTTTCGCGCGGGTTTACGGGCCGCGTCGTCATGACAACGGAGACGGCGCGCCAGCTCCCCTTCCCGGTCGACGATCCGATCGTGCTGGAGGGGCTCTGCCTGCCCTATACGCCGGCAGAGTTGCCCGGCGGCCTGACCGTCACCTGGGGCCGCAGCGGCCATTGCTCCGGCAGCGCCTGGTTCCGCCTGAGCGAGGGGCAGCATACGCTCTTCTTCTCCGGCGATTATTTTGATTCCGCGCGCGTCCACGCCGCCGACCCGATCGTCGGCCTCTCCGCCGACCTCGCCGTGCTCGACTGCGACTACGGCGCGCGCGCCGGCGCCAGCTCGCGTGAGGAGATGGTCGGCGCGCTGATGCAGGCCATCGGCGAGGCGCTTGCCGACGGCCGCCCTGTCGCGCTGCCCGTTCCCCGCTATGGCCGGGGCCAGGGCATCCTGACCTATGTGCATGAGCGCCTGCCGGAGGCCGATCTCTTCGGCGATGCGCATTTCCTGGAGGAGCTCAACCATCTGGACGCCGCCTCGGCCATGTGGGTGCAGCAGCGCGCGCTGGATATGCTCGCGGATACGTTCGTCCGCCCGATTCCGGAGGAATTTGTCGCGCTGGGCGTCTACTTCATCAGCGATCCGCAGCTGGATACCGCCTATGCGCGCGCGCTCGTGCGTCGGCTGCTGACCTGCGGCGGGCGGATTCTCCTGACGGGCACCGTTGAGCCGCACACGCATGCCGCGCAGCTCATGCATGCCGGATATGCGCGGCTGCTGCGCTACGGCGTCCACTGCACGCAGGAGGACATGATGCGAATTGCCGCGCAGAACGACTTCAAGCGGATCATCGCCTACCGCTCCGATTACGCGCCGACAGAGCCGGTGTATGAGGTGTAAAGCATAAAAAACCAGCCCCTCCTCCGCAGAGCTGCGGAAGAGGGGCTGTGTATTGCCTCGAAAAGCACACCGGAATCATTTGACCGCGTCGAGCACGGCCTGCGCCATCGCGTCCTTTTGGCAGACGGCGGTGTGGCGCACCGGCAACGACGGCAGCTTGGCAATCTGATCCGGCGCCTTTGTGCCCGTGAGCGCGGAAAGCGCCTCACAGCAGGTAAAGTCGTCCCTGCCGCGCACGGCCTCGCTGCCCGCAATGGCCTCGAGCACGGACGCGCCGAACTTGTACGGGCTGGCCGTGGAGACGATGACGGCGGGCGTCGTGTCGCCGGTGGAGGCGACGTAGTCGCGCAGCACGGCGGAAGCCACGGCGGTGTGCGTGTCCATCAGGTAGCCGTCCTCGGCGAAGCTGCGGGCGATCTCGGCGCGGATGCCGTCCTCGTCCACGAAGCCCGCGGCATAGCGGCTCTGCATCAGGCGGAGCATCTCGCCGTCGATCTCATAGCGGCGCTGCGCCTTGAGCTGCGCCATCAGGCCGGCGATCTTCTCGCCGTCGCAGCCGCTCAGGTCAAAGAGCAGGCGCTCCAGATTCGAGGAGATCAGAATGTCCATCGACGGGGAGATCGTCTTGTAGAACGCGCGGTCGCTGATGTCGTAGACGCCCGTGCGGATAAAATCGGTCAGCACGTTGTTCTCGTTGCTCGCGCAGATCAGCCTGCCGACCGGGAGCCCGGCCTTCCTGGCATAATCCGCGGCGAGGATGTCGCCGAAGTTGCCCGTCGGCACGCAGAAGTTGAGCGCGTCGCCTACCGCAATCGCGCCCTCGCGCAGCAGGTCGGCATAGGCGGAGAAATAGTAGACGATCTGCGGCACGAGCCGGCCGAAGTTGATCGAGTTGGCCGAGGAGAGCACGCGCCCCTGCGCATCCATCTCCTTCGCGAAATCCGCGTCGGAGAAGATGCGCTTGATGCCGGTCTGCGCGTCGTCGAAATTGCCCTCCACCGCGATGACATGGGTGTTGCTGCCCCCGGTCGTGACCATCTGCAGGCGCTGGGCCTGGCTGACGCCGTCCTTGGGGTAGAAGACGCAGCAACGCGTGCCGGGCACGTCGAGGAAGCCCTCGAGCGCGGCCTTGCCCGTGTCGCCGCTCGTCGCCACGAGGATGAAGACCTCGCGCGTCTCTCCGTGCTTTTTGCCGCTGAGCGTCAGCAGATGGGGCAGCAGCTGCAGCGCCATGTCCTTGAAGGCGAGCGTCGGCCCGTGCCAGAGCTCCAGGGCATGCGCCCGGCTGCCCACGCGCACGAGCGGCGCGACGGCCTCGCAGTCAAACCCCGTGCCATAGGCGCCGGAGATAGCTGCGCGCAGCTCCTCCTTCCCGAAATCGGGCAGAAAGCGGGAGAGCACCGCGTAGGCGCGCTCCTGATAGCCCATCGGAACGAGAGAGAGGAGATCCGCCTCCGAGAAGGTGGGGAACTGCGCCGGGACATACAGGCCGCCGTCGGGCGCAAGCCCGCGCAGGATGGCCATCGAGGGCGAAACAGCGGCAGCGCCGCGCGTAGAAAGCATCTGCATAAGGATCCTCCAACGAAATATAGATTTGAGCGGATGGGCCCCGCAGCGCCAGGGCGGCGCCTCAGAGGCAAAAAGCCGCTTCCCTTGCGCGGGAAGCGGCTTGAAGGTGTTTTCAGATCTGGTACTTGCGGATGCTCTCCGGCACGTTGGCCGCGTCCTCGCTGAAGCTGATCACCATATCGCAGCCCGCCTCGGCCACAAGACGCTCGAGCTTGGCGAAGAAGTCCACCAGACCGTCAGGATCGGCCTTCACCAGCTTGAGGAAGGCATCGATGTAGATGACGCTGATGTCATAGTTGCCGGCAAGGATTCCGGCGAGGAAGCCGTAGAACGGCTCAATGCCCTTCACCTGATACTCGCTTGCATCAATAAAACGGATCTGCGGCTTGAGGCTGAGGGTGTAGCTCTTGTCGTCGTCCACAAACAGGACGTTGCCCTTGGCCTCCTTCACAGAAGCGTTTGCCATATCCAAAATACGCTTGGTCTTGCCGGAACCCTTCTTGCCAAAGATAACCTGGATCACGGTCAATCCCTCCCTTTCTTGTTTTCTGATAGCATCATTATAGCTTAAATCCACACACCTGACTAGCCCCATTTTCGATTAATTTTGAAAATCGCCCGTTCTGGCGGGTCAAAACCGCTTTTTCTGCTGCGAACGCCTTGCATTTTTTTCCTTCTCATGTTATAAATGGGGTATCCTGTTTTTTGTCTGTCTGGAGGGGGCGTTTTTTTATGAAATCTGTCATCCGCGTGCTGGCGCTTCTGCTGCTTCTGGCGCTGCCGGTGTTTGCCCTGGCGCAGGAGAGCGTCAACTGCTATTGGCAGCTTGAGGCCGTGGAGACGGCCGTTTCGACCTCGGCCCGCGCGGACGCGACGGCCGGAACGAGCGCCTCGCCCATCGCCCTGGCGGATCCTGCGCAGATGTGCGAGGCCATGCGCGGGGAGACGAGCCTGTCGCTCTGCGTCTCCCGCACGGTCGATTTGCCCTGCAACGATGGGCCGCAGCGCCTGACCGCCAGCGCGGCGTATACGCTGGGCGGCATGCCCGCGCTCGTTCCCGGCGCGGCAAGCGCGAAGCTGAGCGTCTCGGCCTCGACGGTGAGCGATCCTTCTACCTATTATCTGTACATGACGCTGCGCGCAGACGGCCGGCGCATCGCCCGCTACCGCGGCAACGGCGCCTGGATCACGCGCGTGCCCTTTGCGCGCAAGGCCGTTCCCGGCACGCAGCGCCGCATTGCGCTCTGTGCCCGCGAATACAACGGCCTGGCCTCGGTCACCGTGACCTATGTCTATACCGCGCACGCCGGTTCCATGCTGATTGACACCAACGGCGACGTCGTGCTCTATGACCTTGACGGCAGTGAAACCGCGCGCTACCCGCAGACGGTCGCCGACCTGCTGCCGCTGCTCTCCCAGAGCGCGGCCTCGGAAAGCGGCGATACGCCGTTCTCCGCCGAGGTTCAGGGCGACGGCTCGCTGGTCGTGCGCACGAACCCGGACAGCGATCTGACGGCGGAGGAGATCATCCGCCTGATCCGCGCCGCCGGCCGCGAAGCCGGTGCGGACGCGATGTCCGAGGCGACGGCCGTCTCCCCGCTTGAGGCGGACGACAAGAACGCGACGCTTTATCTCGCGCCCGGGGCGCAGCTCTCCGACGACCTGCTCAAGGCGCTTATCGCCGCCGCCGAAGGCATGGCGATCGACGCGCAGGCGCTTGTAAACGCCGTTGAGGACGGCAGCGTGACGCTGGAGGCGTGCAATACGCCGACGCCCGCGCCGCTCACGCTGGGCGAGCTTCGCCAGCTGCTGGCGGATATGCAGAGCGCCGCGCCTGATGCGGTGCAGGAGGGCGAGGAGGAGGCTGTCTCCGCCTTCGCCTATGCGCCGGAGGAAGGCGGTCAGGTACCGCAGGCCGTCGTGCTCTATAACGACGAGGGCATTCAGGCGATTTCTCTGGCCCCGGACGCTGGGGTCACCGGCGAGGAGCTGCTCAGCCTGATCGACCGGATCGGGCAGATCCGCGAGCTCATCGGCGACGGCGAGCTTTCCTCCATCCTTCCGGGCGAGGCCTCCGACAGCGCCGCTT
>SFFC01000095.1 GCA_004556985.1 Clostridiales bacterium
AACCGGCATGATGCCGGTTGCATTTCCGACCAAGTGATGCAAGTCCCATGGCTTTGAGGCCGAGTCCGAAGCTTTGCAGAGAGACTTTCAGAGTAAAAGGAGATCAACCATGGAAGCACACTATCAGAAGAAGGCGCGCCGGGAAAAGGCGATGGAGATCGTCTTCCTGGCGGCGGCATGCGTGTCGATCCTCTGCGTGCTGCTGATCTGCCTGTTCCTGCTGGCCAACGGTCTGCCCGCCATGGGGGAGATCGGCCCGCTCAAATTCCTCTCCGGAACGACCTGGAAGCCGGGCGCGGATATCTACGGCATCTTCCCGATGATCCTGGGCAGCATCTTTGTGACGGCGGGCGCGCTGATCCTGGGCGTGCCCATCGCGCTGCTGACGGCCATCCAGCTGGCCTTCTTCTGCCCGGAGAAGCTCTACCGCGTCGTCAAGCCGGCCGTCGAGCTGCTGGCGGGCATCCCCTCGGTCGTCTACGGCTTTTTCGGCATCGTCGTGCTCGTGCCGTTTGTGCGCGCGCTCGGCGAGCCTTGGGACGGCAGCGGCAATTCAATGCTGACGGCCTCCATCCTGCTGGCCATCATGATCCTGCCGACGATCGTCGGCGTCGTGGAGCCGGCGCTGCGCGCCGTGCCGCGCAGCTACTATGAGGGCGCGCTGGCGCTGGGCGCGACGCATGAGCGCAGCGTCTATACGGCGGTCGTGCCCGCCGCCTCCAGCGGCATCCTCGCGGGCATCGTGCTGGGCATCGGCCGCGCGATGGGCGAGACGATGGCCGTCATCATGGTCGCGGGCAATCAGGCGCGCATGCCCAAGGGCATTTTGCAGGGTATCCGCACGCTGACCGGCAACATCGTCATCGAGATGGGCTATGCCGCCGGGCTGCACCGTGAGGCGCTCATCGCCACAGGCGTCGTGCTCTTTGTGTTCATCCTGCTGATCAATCTCTCGTTCTCCGCGCTCAAGAGGAGGAAAAAGGCATGACGAAGGACTACCTGAAGGAGGAGAAGCGACAGCCGGCCGCGCCCCAAAAGGGCATCAATACCGTCTCCTTTGCGGATAGAATGCGCAGCTACCGGCATCATCCCGGCTCCTTCCTGCTGTTTCTTGTGACCAATGCGGCGGCGTGCGTGACGGTGCTGGTGCTCGGCTTTCTGCTGGTGTATATCCTTGGCAACGGCGTCCCGAACCTGCGCCCTGAGATGTTCTCCCTGACCTATACCTCGGATAACCAGTCGATGCTGCCCGCGATCATCAATACCTGCACGATGACGCTGCTCTCGCTGCTCGTCGCCGTGCCCGTGGGCATCGGCTCGGCCATCTACCTGGTCGAGTATGCGAAAAAGGGCAGCCGGGTCGTCAGCCTTGTGCGCGTGACGACAGAGACGCTCTCGGGCATCCCCTCGATCGTCTACGGCCTGTTCGGCATGCTCTTCTTCTCCAACACGCTGCACTTTGGCTACTCGATGCTCTCCGGCGCGCTGACGCTGGCGATTATGATCCTCCCGCTGATCATGCGCACGACGGAGGAGGCGCTGCTTTCCGTGCCGGATATGTACCGCGAGGGCAGCTTCGGCCTGGGCGCGGGGCGGCTGCGCACGGTGATGTGCATCGTGCTGCCCACGGCCGTGCCCGGCATCCTCTCGGGCATCATCCTCGCCATCGGGCGCATCGTCGGCGAGACGGCGGCGCTCATGTATACCTCCGGCACCGTCGCCAAGATTGCGGGGCTCTTTGACTCCGGCAGCACGCTTGCGCTGCACATGTACAAGCAGGCCTCCGAGGGCCTCTACACCCAGCAGGCCTATGCGACCAGCGTCGTGCTGCTGGTGCTCGTGCTGCTCATCAACTTCGCCTCCAGCCAGGTTGCCAAGAAGATTACGAAAGGCAGGTAACCCAACACCATGGCCAACAAATTCACCGTCCGGAACATGGACCTTTTTTACGGCGGCTTTCAGGCGCTCAAAAGCATCAACCTCGACATGCCCGCCAACGAGATCACGGCCTTCATCGGCCCCTCGGGCTGCGGCAAATCGACCTTTCTCAAGAGCCTCAACCGGATGAACGACCTGGTCGAAGACTGCCGCATCACCGGCGATGTGCGCCTGGACGGCGAGGACATCTATGGGAACATGGACGTCAGCGAGCTGCGCCGGCGCGTGGGCATGGTCTTCCAGAAGCCGAATCCGTTCCCAATGAGCGTCTACGACAACATCGCCTATGGCCCGCGTACACACGGCATCACGGCGAAGGCGGAGCTCGATGAAATCGTCGAAAAGAGCCTGCGCGACGCCGCTATCTGGGATGAGGTCAAGGACAGGCTCAGAAAGAGCGCGCTTGGCCTCTCCGGCGGACAGCAGCAGCGCCTGTGCATCGCGCGCGCGCTGGCGGTCAAACCGGAGGTTATCCTGATGGACGAGCCGACGAGCGCGCTCGACCCGATTTCGACCAGCAAGATCGAGGACCTCGTGCTGGACATCAAAAAGGACTACACCATCATCATGGTCACGCACAACATGCAGCAGGCGACGCGCGTCTCGGACAAGACCGTCTTCTTCCTGCTGGGCGAGATCATCGAGAGCGGCGACACGGAGCAGATCTTCTCCGATCCGAAGGACAAGCGGACGGAGGATTACATCACGGGCCGGTTCGGCTGATGGCAGCCGGATTTGCGGGCAAGGAGAGGAATAATCATGACGCGCAAGCAGTATGATATGCAGCTCAAGCAGCTGAACGACGAGCTCATCCGCATGGGCGAGATGATTGAAAAGGCGATCAGCGACGCGGTGACGGCACTGGTCAGCCGCGACGACGGCAAGGCGAGGGAGATCATCGCCTTTGACGAGGAGATCGACCAGCAGGAGCGGCTGGTGGAGACGATGTGCTTCAAGCTTCTGCTCTCCCAGCAGCCCGTGGCGCGCGATCTGCGGATGGTCTCCTCCGCGCTCAAGATGATCACGGACATGGAGCGCATCGGCGATCACGCGGCGGACATCTCCGAGATCGAGCTGATGCTCGAGAGCCTGCCGCGCATGAGCAACGACCACCTGCGCGAGATGGCGACGCAGACGAGCGTGATGCTCATCCGCAGCCTGGAGGCCTTCGTGGAGAAGGACCAGCAGAAGGCGCAGTGGGTCATCGACCACGACGACGTGGTGGACGATCTCTTTGACGCGGTCAAGGGCGAGCTCATCGCTGCGATCCACGAGGATCCCGAAAAGGGCGAGCTGGCGACCGATCTGCTGATGGCGGCGAAATACTTTGAGCGCATCGGCGACCACGCGACCAACATCGCCGAATGGGCGATCTTCGCGATGACCGGCAAGCATGTCAGCGATTAAAGCTTGAAGCTGCGCGCGAAGCGAAGAAGGGAGTTTGAGGGATGAAATCCCTCAAGCGGGTTTGGGCAGCAGCCCAACGTATCCCAAATCGAAAAGAAAAGCAGTTTCAGAGCAGGATGCGAAGCATCCTACGATTGAAACGGGTTGGGTACAGCGGCAGCATGGAGGGAAGTGCGCCTGCGGCGCAAAGAAAAGCGGCGCCACGAGGATTTAACCTGGATTTAACGAATTGTTCTTGACGGCTTTACACAGGCTTGCTAATATGGCGACGGATGCGCTGCGGCGCGTCAAGGAAATGTTAAAAGGATGAAAAGCGTATGGATCTATTCGGAGTCCTGAACATGATCTGCGGACTGGCGCTCTTCCTCTATGGCATGCATGTCATGGGAGAGGGCCTGTCGCGCATGTCCGGCGGCAAGCTGGAGAGTATCCTGGAGCGGCTGACGCAGAGCCGGATCCGGGCCGTGCTGCTGGGCGCGGCGGTCACGGCGGTGATCCAGTCCTCCTCGGCGACGACGGTCATGGTCGTCGGCTTCGTCAATTCGGGCATCATGCGCCTGTCCCAGGCGGCGGGCGTCATCATGGGTGCCAATATCGGCACGACGATCACGAGCTGGATCCTCTCGCTCACGGGCATTGAGAGCAGCAACATTGTGCTGCGGCTGCTCAAGCCGAGCTCGTTTACGCCCATTCTGGCGATCGTGGGCGTCGGCTTCCTGATGTTCACCAAGTCGGAAAAGAAGCACCATATCGGCACCATCCTCATCGGCTTCACCGTGCTCATGTGCGGCATGCAGATGATGAGCGACGCGGTCAAGCCGCTGGCGGACGTGCCGGAATTCACGAGCATCCTGCTCAAGTTCACCAACCCTGTGCTGGGCATGCTGGCCGGCCTGCTGCTCACGGCGGTGATCCAGTCCTCCTCGGCCTCGGTCGGCATTCTGCAGGCGCTGTGCGTGACGGGCGCTGTCACCTACGGCGCGGCGCTGCCCATCATCATGGGCCAGAACATCGGCACCTGTGTCACGGCGATCCTCTCCGGCATTGGCGCGAGCAAGAACGCCCGGCGCGCGGCGCTGATCCATCTCTACTTCAACATCATCGGCACCGTGCTGTTCATGGCGGTGTTCTACGCGATCAACGCGGTCTTCCCGTTCGCCTTCCTGATGCAGCCGGCGAACGCGGCGGGCATCGCCGTCATCCACACGGTCTTCAACGTCCTGGCGACGCTGGTGCTGCTGCCCTTCTCCCACGGGCTGGAGCGACTGGCGACCCTCACCATCCGTGACGACGAGCAGACCGAGCGCATCGACGACTTCCAGCTGCTTGACGAGCGCTTCCTTGCAACGCCGGCGTTTGCCGTGGATCAGTGTCGCGTGGTCGCCGCGCGCATGGCCGAGCTGACGCGGGAGGCGATCTTTGAGGCGATCGATCTGATCGACGGCGGCGAGTTCAGCGAGGAAAAGGCCGAGCGCATCGAGGCGCTGGAGACGAAGATCGACCGCTATGAGGACAATCTGGGCACCTATATGGTGAAGCTCTCCCGAGCGCAGCTCTCCCGGGGGGACGGCCAGACCGTTTCCGTGCTGCTGCACTCGATCAGCGACTTTGAGCGCATCTCCGACCACGCAGTCAACCTGCTCGACTCCGCGCGGGAGATGAACGACAAGAAGCTCTCCTTCTCGCCCATGGCAGCCAGCGAGCTGCATGTCTTCGCGCAGGCCGTGCGCGACATCGTGAAGCGCTCGACGGACTGCTTCCTGCGCAGCGACGCGGAGCTGGCCAAGACCGTGGAGCCGCTGGAGGCCTGCATCGATCAGCTCAACGTGACGATCAAATCCCGCCACATCGAGCGGCTGACGAACGGCCAATGTACCATTCAGCTGGGCTTCGTGCTCACCGACATTTCGACCAACTTTGAGCGTGTCTCCGACCATTGCTCCAACATCGCGATCTACCAGATCCAGATGCCCAAGGATGAGTATGACGCGCACGAATACCTGCTCAACATCCAAAAGCAGGATCACGAGGAGTTCGACCGCGAGGAACTCCGGTACGAGCAGCACTACCGGCTGCCGCAGTGACGGGAGGCAAAGGCCGTGATCTACATCGTCGAGGACGATCGCAACATTCAGGAAATCGAGCTCTTTGCGCTCAAGAACAGCGGCTATCAGGCGGCAGGCTTTGAGACGGCGAAGGAGTTTTACAAGGCGCTCGACACCCGCCTGCCCGAGCTGATTCTGCTGGACATCATGCTGCCCGACGAGGACGGCATGAGCATCCTCAAGCGGCTGCGCGCCCGTCCGGACACGCAGCGCATTCCTGTCATCCTCGTGACGGCCAAGGCGACGGAGATCGACAAGGTCAAGGGGCTTGACGGCGGCGCGGACGACTATATCGCCAAGCCCTTCGGCGTGATGGAGATGATCGCGCGGGTCAAGGCGCTGCTGCGCCGCTCCGGCGGGGCAGAGGCCAGCCTGTTGACCTGCGGCGACGTGACGCTGGACAGTGAGCGCAGGATGGTCTTCGTCGGCGGCAGGCCGGTCGAGCTGACCTACAAGGAGTTTGAGCTGCTGCGCCTGCTGATGAAGAACCACGGCATCGTCATCTCCCGCGACGTCATCATGGAGCGCGTCTGGGATTCGAGCTTCGAGGGAGAATCCAGGACGATCGACGTCCATGTACGCACGCTGCGCCAGAAGCTCGGGACGGCGGGCTCGCTGATCAAGACCATCCGCAACGTCGGCTACATGGCGGACGCGACTAAGGCATAAGCCGCGATGGGCGGCAGGGATCAACCGAAGAGCGGGGAGAAGGGCGCCCCGGATACCGGCCTGAACATACGGCGCGGGAACGGGCGCTTTCTCCCCTTTTTCTTTGAAATGCGTCATGCTATAATCAGGGCAGTCCCCGGAAGGGAGAGAGGCTCATGAAGAAGAAGATACTGACCTATTTCATCTATGTCATCGTCGCGGCCACCCTGGCGACCATGATGATGATGGCCGTGATCGGCTCGCGCATGTTTGAAAAGCAGGTGGTCGAGAGCATGCGCTACGAGGCGGAGGCGCTTCGGGCGCTGATCGAGGCGGGCGCAGAGGCGCGGCTTGATGCGCTGGGCAGCGATGTGCGCGTGACGATCATCGACGCGCAGGGCGCCGTCCGTTACGACAACGAGGCCGATCCAGCGCAGATGGAGAGCCACGCGCAGCGCCCCGAGGTGATCGCAGCGCTTGAAACCGGCGTGGGCGAGGACGTGCGCAATTCGCGGACGCTCTCCCGCAACACGTTCTATTATGCGCTGCGCCTGTCGGACGGCAGCGTGCTGCGCATGGCGCGCGAGGCGAGCAACATCTGGAGCATCTACATGCGCGCAGCGCCGCTGATCGCGCTGCTGCTGGCGCTGCTCATCGGCGTATGCGTCTTTTCGGCGAGCCTGCTGACCGAGCGGCTCATCGAGCCGATCGAGCAGATGACGGCGCATCTGAACAACGTGAGCGGCGTGGCGCGCTACCCGGAGCTCGAGCCGTTCATGACGATGATTCAAAAGCAGCACGAGGAGATCCTGCGCAGCGCGGACATGCGCGTCGAATTCACGGCGAATGTCTCCCATGAGCTCAAGACGCCGCTGACCTCGATCTCCGGCTATGCGGAGCTGATCGAAAACGGCATGGCCTGCGGCGATCAGGTGACGCGCTTCGCCGGAGAGATCCGCAAGAGCGCGAACCGGCTGCTGACGCTGATCAACGACATCATCCGCCTCTCCCAGCTGGATTCGCCGGAGCAGAAGCTGCACACGGAGCAGGTCAACCTCGCGCAGGTCGCGCAGGCGGTTGTCGAGCAGCTTCGCATGAGTGCGGAGAAGATGCAGGTGTCGATCCGGGTCGACGCGCGGCCCGTGGTGATCAGCGCGGACAGGGGCATGATGGAGGAGCTGATCTACAATCTCTGCGACAACGCGATCCGCTACAATGTGCGCGGCGGCAGCGTCTGCGTCAATGTCTATCCCGTGCGCGACCGGGCGATCGTCTGCATCCAGGACACGGGCATCGGCATCTCCCGGGAACATCAGGAGCATATCTTTGAGCGCTTCTACCGCGTGGACAAGAGCCGCTCCAAGGCGACGGGCGGCACGGGCCTGGGCCTGGCGATCGTCAAGCACATCGCCGCCAAGCACAACGCGTCGATCACTGTGGACAGCGAGCTCGGGCGCGGCACGTCAATCAGCGTGTCCTTTGAGCGGCTGATGCGAGCATAAAGGAGGAGAGCATGGACAAGGCGAACCGGGAAGCCGCGAAGGGCGGCTGGCAGGACAGGATCACCTTTGAGGCGGTGCGGGATAACCCGGAGGTGCGCCTCTATATTGAAAAGGGCAATGAAAACCTGGGCGTGCTCGGCTTTACGAAGCATTCCCTCGGCCATGCGGGAAAGGTTTCCGACACGGCGGCGAGAATCCTGACGGCGCTCGGGCATGACGAGCGGGAGATTGAGTTGGCACGGATCGCGGGCTACATGCATGACATGGGCAACTGCATCAACCGGACGGATCATGCACACACGGGCGCACTCATGGCGATGCAGATACTGCGCGGTATGGGCATGGAACCCCGGGAGATCGCCGTTGTCATCGCGGCGATCGGCAACCACGACGAGAAGACGGGAACGGCGGTCGACGCGGTCTCGGCTGCGCTGATCTTGGCGGACAAGACTGACGTGCGACGCAGCCGTGTTCGCGGCCGGGATCAGACAAAATTCGACATTCACGACCGCGTGAACTTTGCGGCGATCAGCTCAGAACTGCACGTGGATCAGGAGAAACGCGTCATCACGCTCGACATCCAGCTCGACGACACAATATGCTCCGTGCTTGACTATTTCGAGATCTTCTTGGAAAGAATGCTCATGTGCCGCCGCGCGGCGGAGATGCTCAAATGCACCTTCAAGCTCAAGGCCAACGGAGGAAAGGTGCTGTAAAGCAAAAAAGATCGCGCCAAAAGCGAAAAAGTGTAAAAAAGGTGTTGACAAAACTCGACAGCTGCGGTATACTAACTGAGCTGTCAGCGCGAGAGCAACTCAAACCGCTGACGGATGATCCTTGAAAACGATACAGAATCAAGAAGAACGCGG
>SFFC01000010.1 GCA_004556985.1 Clostridiales bacterium
ATCGATTTCAAGGCCGATCTGCCCGAATTCCGGGAGAAGACCGCCGCGTTTTACGCCGGGGAGATGACCAAGCAGGCCTACAAGGGCTTTTCAGGCTACTATGGCAGCTACGCGCAGAAGGGCGCAAAGGCGAGCATGCTCCGCCTGCGCATGCCGGCGGGCCGCGTGACGCCGCAGCGCCTCGCCTTCGTCGCGGGGGCGATCCGCCGTCACGGCGTGCAGCGCATCCACTTTACCACCTGCCAGACGATCCAGCTGCACGACCTGACGCCGGACGCGGTCTGCGCCATCATCGAAGAAGCGCTTGACGCGGGCATTGTGACGATGGGCGGCGGCGGCGACTTCCCGCGAAACGTGATGTGCTCGCCGCTCTCGGGCGTCGAGCCGGGCGAGCATTTTAACGTGCTGCCCTATGCGCAGGCGGCGGGGGACTACCTGCTCTCCTTCATCAAGGCGGAGAAGATGCCGCGCAAGCTGAAGGTCGGCTTCTCCAATTCCCCGGCGAACCTGACCCACGCGACCTACCGCGACCTGGGCTTTGCCGCGCGCGCGGACGGGCGCTTTGACGTATACAGCGCGGGCGGCCTGGGCAACAACCCGCGCTTCGGCGTGAAGGTCGCCGAGGGCGTCGCGCCGCAGGACATCCTGCCCTACATCAAGGCGATGTGGCTCACATTCCGCGCCTACGGCAACTACGAGAACCGCGGCAAGGCGCGCACCCGCTACATGCAGGAGGCGCTGGGCGGGGCGGAGGCCTACAAGGCCGCTTACCTTGAAAAGCTCGCGCAGGTGCGCGAGAGCGGCGAGGATCTCTCGCTGCACGTCGAGCCGGAAGCCATCGCAAAGGCCGGCGACGGCACGCAGGCGCAGGGCCCGCGCGTGCTCGCGCAGAAGCAGCCGGGCCTCTACGCGGTCGCCTATCATCCCCTCGGCGGCCAGCCGGAGCTCACGACCTTCCTCGCGCTGTGCGACGCGCTGGCGCAGATGCCGGGCGCGGAGCTGCGCCTTTCGCCGGACGAGGGCGCCTTTATCGTCAACCTCACGGGCGAGGAGGCCGGGCGCGTGCTCGAGCTCACGGAAAAGGACAGCGCGAAGTCGCTCTTTGAGACGTCGGTCAGCTGCATCGGCGCGGCCACCTGCCAGGTCGGCGTGCGCGATTCGCAGGCGCTGCTGCGCGCCTGTGTGCAGGCCGTGCGCGAGGCGGAGCTTCCGGACGGCGCGCTCCCGCAGATTCACATCTCCGGCTGCCCCTCCTCCTGCGGCACGCATCAGACGGGCAGGCTCGGCTTCCGCGGCGGCGTCAAGCCCGTGGGCGGCAAGCCGCAGCCGGCGTTCGTGCTCTTCGCCGGCGGCGAGGAGCGCCAGGGCGAGGAGGCGATGGGCCGCGAGCTGGGCGCGATGCTGGAAGAGGACATCCCCGCGTTCCTCGTGGAGCTGGGAAAGACCGTTACAAAAAGCGGCCTTGATTACGACGCCTGGCGCGCGGCGAATCCCGGCGCGCTGGAGGCGCTGGCCGCGCGCTTCATCGACAGGGCATAAGCGACCTTTGGGGGAAGCATGAAACCGAGACGCATTCATTTTGTTGCCGTATTGCTCCTGCTTCTGCTGCCCGCGCTCGCCGCGGCGCAGACGTTTACGGATGCGCTCGGGCGCGAGGTGACCCTTGACGCCCCGCCCCGGCGCATCGTCGCCTTCGAGGGCTCGCTGGCGGAGGCGGTGCTCGCCTGCGGCGGCACGCTCGCGGGCACGACGGAGGACGCCGTCTCCGAGCGCGGCCTCGCGCTGGCGCAGGACACCGCCGTCATCGGCACGGTCAAAAACCCGAGTCTGGAGCTGACGGCGGCGCTTGAGCCGGATCTCATCCTGCTCTCCGCCGACAGCAGCGCGCATCTCGCGCTGGAGGGCGCGCTTTCCGCGCTGGGCCTGCCCTACGCGTATGTTTCCTTTGACACCTACGGCGAGTACATGGAGCTGGCCGGGGTGCTCTGCGCGCTGCTGGGGCGGGAGGATCTGCTCGCGCAGCAGGAGGAGACCGTGCGCGCGCCCATCGAGACGACGCTGGCCGCCGCGCGCGCGGATGCGCGCTACGGCGCGCGCACGGCGCTGCTGCTGCGCGCGTACTCGACCGGAGTGAGGGCGAAGGGTTCGGACAGCCTCGCCGGCGCGATGCTTTCCGACATGGGCCTTGTGAACCTCGCCGACGGGGACGGCGCGCTGCTGGAAAGCCTGACGCTGGAGCGCATCCTCATGGACGACCCCGACTACATCTTCATCACGACGATGGGCGAGAGCTACGAAAAGGCGATGGAGGCGCTGCGCGAGAGCCTGACAGGCAACCCCGCGTGGGCCTCGCTGACCGCCGTGAAGGAGGGCCGCGTGATCGAGCTGCCCAAGGCGCTCTTCCAGTACAAGCCCAACGCCCGCTGGGCGCAGGCGTATGACCTGCTTTGGTCGCTGCTCTATGCGCCGTAAGCCGCTGCTGTTTGCGGCGCTCTTTGCGCTGCTGCTCGCCGCCTGCGCCGCGAGCCTGCTGCTGGGCGCGAGCGGCCTGCCCGCCGGGGAGATCCTCTCTGCGCTGCGCAGCGGGGACAGCGCTGCGCGCGGCTACCTGATCCTCGTGCATATCCGCCTGCCGCGGCTGCTGGGCGCGCTGGTCGCGGGCGCCTGCCTCGCCTGCGCCGGCTGCATGCTGCAAAGCGTGCTGGGCAACCCGCTCGCCTCGCCGGGCCTCATCGGCGTCAACAGCGGCGCGGGGCTTGCCGCGCTGCTGGCGATGGTCTTCGTGCCGCGCGCGTTTGCCGCTGTGCCGCTGTGCGCGTTTGTGGGCGCGCTGCTGGCCGTACTGCTGGTCTGCGGCGTGAGCGCGCTGGTGGGCGCGTCCCGCTCGACGCTGATCCTCTCCGGCGTGGCCGTCTCCACGATGCTCGGCGCGCTGATGGATGCCGTCGTCACCTTCTGGCCCGATGCCGCCGTCAGCCGCTCGAGCTTCTCCATCGGCGGCTTTGAGGGCGTGACGCTCGAGCGGCTTGCTGCGGTCGCGCCGCTGGCTGCGCTGGGTCTGCTGGCCGCGCTGCTGCTGCGCACGGAGCTCTCCGTTCTCTCGATGGGCGAGGAGGCCGCCCGGAGCGTCGGCCTGCGCGCCGGGCTGTTTCGCACGCTGTTGCTGACCGACGCCGCGCTGCTGTGCGCCTGCGCGGTCAGTTTGTGCGGTCTGCTGGGCTTTGTCGGGCTGATTGCGCCGCATATCGCCCGGCTGCTGCTCCCGCGCGATGCGCGCGCGCGGCTGCCCGCCGCCGCGCTGTGCGGCGCGCTGCTGTGCGCCGCCTGCGACCTCGCCGCGCGGCTGCTGTTTGCGCCCTACGAGCTGCCGGTCGGCATCCTGCTTTCGCTGCTGGGCGTGCCCTTCTTCCTCGCGCTGCTCTTTTCCCAAAAACGGAGGAATCGCCATGATTGCGCTTGACCGCCTCTGCGCCGGCTACGGCGGACGCGCGAAGCTCTTCGACCTCTCGCTCACGCTGCGCCCGGGCGTGCTGACGGGCATCGTCGGCCCCAACGGCAGCGGGAAATCGACGCTGCTCAAGGCCGTCGCCGGGCTGCTTGCGCCGATGGGCGGAAGGATGACGCTCGATGGGCAGGAGCTGACGCGGATGCCGCCCAAAGAGCGCGCCCGCAAGATCGCCTTCATGCCCCAGAGCCGGCCTGTGCCGGAGCTGACGGTTGCGCAGCTCGCCGCGCACGGGCGCTATCCCTATCTGGGCGCGCGGCGCGTGCTCTCGGCGCAGGACAAGGCGCTCGTGCGCGAGGCGATGGCGCGCGCCGGCATCGCGCAGCACGCAGGGACGCTGCTTTTGGAGCTCTCCGGCGGCGAGCGGCAGCGCGCCTATCTGGCGATGCTGTTGGCGCAGGACGCGCCCTGCCTGCTGCTCGACGAGCCGACGGCGTTTCTCGATCCCAGCGCGCAGCTCGAGCTGATGCGTCTGCTGCGCACGCTTGCAGACGAAGGGCGGGCTGTCGCCGTCGTGCTGCACGACTTGCCGCTGGCGCTCTCTTTCTGCGATGAGCTGCTCGTGCTGCGTGCGGGGCGGCTCGCGGGCTGTGCCGTGCCCGGTACGCCCGGGACGGCAGAGCTGCTGGGCGAAATCTTCGGCGTGAGGATTGTCCCGGCGCAGGAGCGCGGCGTCTATGCCGTCGCAGGGCGCTGACAAAAAGGGCCGCGTCCCGGATGACGAAGAACAATCAAACAGCTCCCCCGGAGCATACGGCACAGACGGCAGAGTGCTGTATGCTTCAGAGGAGCTGTTTTTCATTGGGTGGACGGCGCGCTTATGCCCGGCGATGCCCGCGCCATCGGGCAAGCCCCGAAAGGAGCCTGTCCTGCGCGGCGCGCACGAATAGCGGCAGCGCGAGCCCCGCGAGAACATAGAGCGCGTTGACCTGGGGCGCGTAGAGATAGGGCATCTGCGTGCGCAGGGAGAGGACGGAAAAGTCTGCCGCAGCGATCCCCAGCATGTTCAGCAGCAGGAACACGCAGTCGACGGCAAAAAAGCCCATGTAATGATGCATCATGATGTCAAACGTGTGCCGGCTGATGGAAAGCAGCGCGCGGCTGCGCATGACGGCCGGGGCGATCAGGCGCGCGATGCGCACATACAGCGCGATGGCGAGCGCGCCGCCCGCGTATACGCCGAACGCGCCGCAGGGAAAATACGAGCAGTCGGAGAGCAGGTAGGAGAGGTTTTCGTATTTGAGGAAGAACAGCGCGCGCAGCAGGATCAGCCCCGTCAGATAGGGCACCGCCGGCAGCGCGTCGTATCGCTCCAGCCTGCGGCGGTAGAGCACGCCGAGCGCGTAGCCGGGCAGCAGGATGAGCGTGCGCAGCAGGAAGAGCGGCGCCTGCGCCTGCCGCCCGGCATAGCAGAGCTCCACGGCCAGCGCGCCCGGAATCAGGCAGAGCAGGAAGGCTGCGCCCTCGCGCCCGCGCGGCAGGCGCGCGAGCAGCGCGCGCAGCAGGATGTAGATCGCCTGCACGAGGAACATCGGGAAGACGAACCAGGAGCCGAGGTTGTAGACGAAATGCTGCCCGTCCGCAAAGGGCGCCAGCAGCAGCGTATAAGCATCAAGCGGCGCGCCCAGGGCAAAGCCCCCAAAGCGGCGAAGCAGCGCTGCCCCGATGCCGTAGACGGCGTTCCAGGCAAGCAGCGGCACGAGCAGCCGCTTTGCCTTGCGGGCGATGAGCGCGAGAGGATGCGCCTCCTCGCCCTCGCGCAGCAGATAGCCCGAACCGAAGGCGAAGAGCATCAGATGAAAGCTGTAATAGCCGAACAGGCCGCCCCAGTCGAACATGTCCTTAAAGGGCGTATGGCCGTCGACGACAAAGACGATAGCGATCAGGTAGAGCGCGCGAATCATGGCGTTTTCGCCGCGCGTCCTTTCAGGGGAATCGGTCATGGGAGCCTCCGGGCCGCATGGCGGTCAGTTTATTTTGTAACTATAATCAATCGCATAGGTTTTCCACTGCTGCGGACGGATAAGGAAAACAGGGGATACCACAATGATTATATCACCTTTCTTCCGCCGGTCAAAGGGAAATTCGCGATTGGACAGGAGAAGAAAAAAACCAAACGCCGCGCTGGAATTTTACGGATACCAAAAGGGTGAAAATGGAAAGATTAGTGTGAAATTCCTTAAAATACATCATTTTTGTCAGTAGACGATCTGAAAATCAAAAGTATACTTAAGGTAACAGGCGGGAATGAGCCTTGAAAACAAAGAGGCTATGTATTGGAGGTGTCCTATATGGTAAAGTTTGGTGAACGGCTCAAAGCAGCGCGTACCGCCAAACACATGAGCCAGCAGGCCCTTGCGGATGTGATTGGCAAAAGCCTGAACACCGTGGGGCTGTATGAAAGGGGGCTCCGCCAGCCGAGCTTGGAAACCCTGTGTCTTTTGGCGGATACGCTTGATGTGTCCTGTGATTATCTGCTCGCGCGTACGGAAGCCAAGAAGACGGCAAAGATGTCGGAGGCCGCAGACGAGGATCTGGCCTTGCGCGTTTCCCGAATTGAAAACCACCTCGGACTGGACTGAGCAAACCAAAGAACAAATGAAGAGCGCCGTTTGGGAAGAAGCGGCGCTCTTTTTTTGCAGGGAGGCGGGTGAGGTTCCTCTCATTGCGGCGCGGCGGGCTTTTTTGCGCGGCGCGCGTCCTCCATGCTCAGGCGGTGGTGGCGCTTGCGCACGGGCGTGAGCTGGTAGAGGCGGTAGCCCTCGCGGGTCTTCTCGGCCTCCTCCGGCGTGGCGGCCATGATGCGCTGATGCATCGTGAGCGCGCCGCTTGTGCCCGAGCGCTTGAAATGCATCTGGCCGAGCACGAGGCCGTGCTGCGGGCAGACGGCCAGCGCGGCATATTTTTCGCGCCCGCTGTCGTACCAGGGCGTGTCAAAGCGCGTGCGCCCGCCGCAGTACGGGCAGGCGACGGCCATCAGGCGCTCGTCGGCGAGCGCCTCGGTCTGATAGACGTAGCGCGTGGGCTGGGAGCGCAGGGTCGATTCCGCGATGCGCCTCTCCCGCTCGAGCACGGCGTCAAGCTCCCGGCGCTTCTGCGCGTCAAGCGCCAGCACGGCCCGGTCGATCGCGCGCAGCAGCAGCGCCGTGCATTGCGCGTCGTAGACGGCCCTGTGCGCCGGCACGTCGGGCGTCAGGCTCATCATCTCCAGCGCCGCATGCAGGTTCATCTGCTGATGCGCCGCGCCCAGGCAGGCGCTGCCGAAGACGAGCTGCGCGTCGATGGGCGGTTCAAAGGGCATCGGCGTCATGAAGAAGGCCGCATTGCGCCGCAGCACGGGGAAGTCGTCCCGCCCCCAGGTGACCAGCCGGGCGTCGTCGCCGCAAAAGAGCGTGAAATCCCCGAAGACCTCCGAAAACGGGCGGCCGCCGGCAAGCTCCTGCTCGGTGATGCCGGTGACGGAGCGGATATGCTTGTCCAGCCGCTTGTACAGCTGCGGCCGGATGATCGCGCTGAACGTGTCGACGACGCGGTAATCCCGGTCGACGCGGCAGGCGCCGATCTCGATGATCTCGTGGGGCATCCTGTGGTTGGGCGCGTAGCTGCTCTGGTTCCATTCCAGATCGAAGACGATCAGATGGCGGGTCTCTCCGCCGCAAAGAGAAAACATGGTTCACATCCTGACCTTGGTTGTTGATACGCTCTATTGTACCGCATCCGCGCCGTTTTTCATAGAGGAAAAATCACGCTGCGCGGGGTTTGGCAAAAGCCCGCGCCTTTTCAGGCCCGGTTTTCGCGTCCTTCCCCGTTGAATTGGCGGCGCTTTTCTGCTATGATTACCGCATCAGCTCATGAAAGGAGTGCCCCGGATGAATCTGTTTGACATATTGGGCCCCGTGATGGTCGGGCCGAGCAGCTCGCATACCGCCGGCGCCGTGCGCATCGGGCGCATCGCCCGCCGCCTGCTGGGGGAGGATACGCCTGCGCGGGCCCAGATCGGGCTTTCCGGCTCCTTCGCCGCGACGGGCCACGGTCACGGCACCGACCGCGCCATCGTCGCGGGCCTGCTGGGCATGCAGCCCAGCGACGAGCGCATCGCCGTCAGCTTTGACGTCGCGCGCCAGGAGGGCATGGCCTTCTCGTTTTCGCGCGCAACGCTCCCCGGCGAGCATCCCAACACCGCGCGCCTCGCGCTGACGGGCCGCAGCGGGAAGACGCTCACGATCGTCGCCTCCTCCCTGGGCGGCGGGCGGATCATGGTCGTGGAGATGAACGGCCTGCGCGCCAACTTCTCCGGCGACCTGCCCACGCTCATCGTGCAGAACCGCGACCAGCCCGGGCACGTCAGCGAGGTCACGAGCATGCTCGCGCACAAGGGCGTCAACATCGCCACGATGCAGCTCTACCGGGACTATCCCGGCGGCAACGCCGTCATGATCATCGAGACGGACAAGGCCGTGCCGCCGGAGGGCATCGCCTGGCTGGAGCGCAGCGAGGGCATCACCCGCGTCACCTTCGTGGACGCGGAGAAAGCGAGGTAAACATGGCAATCGAATCCCTTGGCGCGCTGATGGAGGCAGGAGAAGGCAGAGATCTCTTTGAGGCGGTCGTGGAGAGCGACTGCGTCGACCGCGGCGTCACGCGGGAGGCCTCCCTTGCGCAGATGGAGGCGCTCTACGCGGCCATCCGCCGCGCCGGGGCGGGCTATGATCCCGCGCTGCGCTCGCACAGCGGCATGGTCGGCGGCGACGGCGCGAGGATGCGCGCCTACGCCGCCTCGGGCAAAACGATCTGCGGCCCCTACATGGCCGGCGTCATCGCGCAGGCGCTGGAGATGGGCGAGAGCAACGCCTGCATGAAGTGCATCGTCGCCGCGCCGACGGCGGGCAGCTGCGGCGTGCTGCCGGCGGTGCTGTTGCCGTATCAGCAGCGGGAGCAGCTGCCGGATGAGGCGATGGTGCGCGCGCTCTACGTCGCCGGGGCCATCGGCCAGGTGATCGCCGCGAAGGCGTCCATCGCGGGCGCGGCGGGCGGCTGCCAGGCGGAGATTGGCACGGCCAGCGCAATGGCCGCGGGCGCGCTGTGCTACCTCGCCGGGGGCAGCGCGCAGGCAGTCTGCCACGCCGCCGCCATCGCGATCAAGAGCCTGCTGGGGCTGGTCTGCGACCCGATCGCGGGGCTGGTCGAGGTGCCCTGCGTCAAGCGCAACGCCGCCGGCGCGATGATCGCGATGTCCTCGGCGGATATGGCGCTGGCGGGCATCCGCTCCGCCGTGCCGCCCGACGAGGTGATCCTCGCCATGCGTGAGGTCGGCGACAGGATGGACGTCTCCCTGCGCGAAACCGGCCTGGGCGGCATCGCCGGGACGCCCTTTGGCCAGGCGATGAGCGAGCGCATGGCCGCGGAGGCGGAGGAGGCCGGCGGCGTTTCTTGACCGAATCTTCGCGCAAACCACTGCCGGGCGCTTTACAAACCCGCCCGGAAGGCTGTATAATAATCCTGTAACCATTTCGACGGAGGAGCATGTCATGTTCAATATCGGCGCAGCCGAACTGATTCTGCTTCTGCTCATCGCCTTTGTCGTCGTCGGCCCGAAGGATTTGCCCAAGGTCGCCCGGGCGCTGGGCCGCTTTGTCCGCTACATCCGCACCATGATCGAGGAGGTCAAGCGGGAAACCGGCTTTGACGAGGTTGCCGAGGAGCTCAAGGGCGTGGAGCGGGATGTCAGACAGACGATCAAGGAGGCGGATGTCCGTCCGGACCTGCAAAAGACGGAGAAGGAGCTCAACAAGGAGTTCAAGGACATCGAAAAGGACATCAGCTTCAAGGAATTCAAGGACAACAATAAAACAGGAGGAAAATAACCGATGAGACTGGGTACGATGGAAATTCTGCTGATTCTGGTGCTGGCGCTCGTGATCTTCGGCGGCGGCAAGATCGCCGGCGTGGGCAAGGCGCTGGGCCAGAGCATCCGCGAATTCAAGAACGAGGTCAAATCCGACGACAAGGCCGAGGAGAAGGCCGAGAAGAAGGACGCGGACAGCGAGAAGAAGGGCGAGTAAGCCCAAGCGGCGCGCAGTCGGCGCGTTTTCGCCAACGGAGGCGGACGCCCTCGGGCGCCCGCTTTTTTTGAGTCCGGCCCCGGGAGGCGCAAGGCCCGCCGGGAGCGGGCGACCATCTGAGCCGGAGGTTCCCCCATGTTCAAGAAAAAAGACTCTCCCTCTGCCAGCGAGCATGACCAGAGCGTCAACGAGAACGCGCAGCCGCTGCTGGAGCATCTGCTGGCGATGCGCAAGCTGCTCATCGCCTGCTTCGGCGCGCTGGCCGTGGGCTTTGTCGTCGCGTTCTACTTCCTCTGCTCGCCGGTCATGGATTTCATCACGTCGCCCATCGAGGCGCGCGGCGTCCAGGTCATCTACACTGCGGTGAGCGAGGCCTTCACCACGCAGCTCAAGGTCTCCCTGGTCGTGGGCGTGATCCTGGTCAGCCCGTTCCTGTTCTACCAGATCTGGGCGTTCGTCAAGCCCGCGCTCTACGACAACGAGATTCGCCTGTTCCGCGCGCTGTTCTTCCTCGCGCTGGGGCTGTTCCTGCTGGGCATCGTCTTCTGCTATCGCTACGTCTACGCGCTGGCGATCAACTTCTTCCTCGTCGCGGGCGAGGATCTGGCGACGCCGCTGTTGTCGATCGACAAATACGTCGGCTTCCTCTTCTCGTTCATCCTGCCCTTCGGCGTGGTCTTCGAGCTGCCCATCGGCGTCTTCATGGCCACGCGCATGGGCTGGGTCACCTACGACAAGCTCAAATCCTGGCGCAAGTTCGTCTTCTTCGGCATCTTCGTGCTCGCCGCCATCCTGACCCCGCCGGATATCATCTCCCAGGTCATGCTCGGCGTGCCGATGTTCCTGCTCTTTGAGGTCGGCGTGCAGGTCTCGCGCTTTACCAAGCCGAGAAAGACGCCCGACGGCCTGCCGATCGAGTAACCGCCGGTTTTTCCACACACATGGGGTCAGGAGCGGCTGCTCCTGACCCCATCCATGCTTTGCGCGCCGGATTCGCCCTCTGACGGGGGCGGACCGGCAAATTCTATGAGAAAAGAAGGTCTTTTCATGAAGCTTATCCGTCAGTTTACGATCATTCTGGCCTTCTCCCTGGCGGGGGAGGCGCTGCATGCGCTGCTGCCGCTGCCCGTTCCGGCGAGCATCTACGGCATCGCGC
Source organism: Clostridiales bacterium (assembly GCA_004556985.1). GTDB lineage: Bacteria > Bacillota > Clostridia > Christensenellales > Aristaeellaceae > Ventricola. The sequence goes on from SFFC01000010.1 coordinate 10,724, forward strand.
TGCTCTTTGCCGCGCTCATGCTGCATCTGCTGCGCGTGGAGGATATCCGCGCCGCGAGCGGCTTTCTGATCGAGATCATGCCTGCGCTGTTCATTCCGGCCGGCGTCGGGCTGATGGCCGCCTTCGGCGTGCTCCGGCCGATGCTTGTGCCCATCGCCGTGATCATGGCCGTTTCGACGGTCGTGGTCATGGGCGTCTCCGGCCGCGTGACGCAGGGCGTCATTCGCCGCGAGCGCCGCGGAGAGGGGGAGCCCCATGCGTGAGTTTGCCGCCTCCTCCGCGTATCTGGGCCTGCTGATCAGCCTGGCCGTCTACCTCCTGGGCCTGAAGCTCAAGCAGAAGACGGGCCTGGCGCTCTTCAATCCGCTGCTGGTCGCCGTCGCGGGCACGATGCTCCTCCTGCTCGCCTTGGACATCGATTACGAGGATTACAGCCGCAGCGCCCGGCTGCTCAGCGACCTGCTGACCCCGGCGACCGTCTGCCTCGCCGTGCCGCTCTATGAGCAGTTTGAGCGCCTGCGGGCGCATGCGCGCGCCGTGCTCGCGGGCATCGTCTCCGGCGTCGTCGCGAGCCTCCTGTGCGTGCTTGTGCTCTGCGCGCTCTTCGGGCTTGACCATGCGGCCTATGTCACGCTGCTGCCCAAGTCGATCACGACGGCCATCGGCATGGGCGTGTGCGAGGAGCTGGGCGGCCACGTCGCCATCACCGTCGCCGTCATCATCATGACCGGCATCCTGGGCAACATGATCGCGGAGACGGTCTTCCGCCTCCTGCGCATCGAGGAGCCGATCGCCCGCGGCGTCGCGCTGGGCACCTCCGCGCACGCCATCGGTACGGCCAAGGCGTTGGAGCTGGGCGAGGTCGAGGGTGCGATGAGCAGCCTTTCCATCGCCGTCGCGGGCATTCTGACGGTGTTCGGCGCCAGCCTCTTCGCAGGCTTCCTCTGATCCGGGCGGGGGAAACGGGGAGGCGCTCTGCCGCAGAAACAGGATTCCATAAACAAACAGCGGGGAGCGCTTTGCGGCGCATTCCTCGCTGTTTGTTTATGGAATCCTTGGGGCAAGGCAACGGCCTCGGGCACAGAGCCGGAGAACTCCCGGCCCTTTGTCGGAGCCGAAACCGGCAGCATGCCAGCCCGGCGCGGTCCTTCTCCGTCAAAGCGCCAGTAAATGGAATTGCGTGGCGGTGTAATCGCCCAGCGGGAGCTTGGGCGCGATGCCGTGGTACATCAGCTCGTCGCCGCCGTAGACGCGCCCGGTTTCCTCGTCGCGGTAGTCAAGCGCCGGATCGAGCCCGGCGAGGCGCAGCAGCGAGGGCTTTGTGTTGGGCTGGGCGAGGGCATGCACATGCGTGACGACGGCCTCGCGCCGGTCGGGCGAGACGCTCATGAACGCGCATTCGTTCGTTTCAAACGGCGAGCGCAGGCGGTAAAGCGTGCCATAGAGCAGCACGGTCTGCATCGCCTTGACGCGCTCGTTGAGCCGCGCGATGGTCTCAAGCTCCTCCGGAGACAGCTTCCCGAGGTCGAGCTCGTAGCCGTAGGTGCCGCCCATGGCGACGGCGGCGCGCGTTTCGAGCGGGGAGATGCGGCCCGTCTGATGGTTCGGCACGGCGGAGACATGCGCGCCCATCGTGGAGGGCGGGAAGACGAGCGAGGTCGCGTATTGGATGCGGCAGCGCATCCAGGCGTCGGTGTCGTCGGAGCACCAGGCCTGCGGCATCAGGCACATGAGCCCCAGGTCAAAGCGCCCGCCGCCGCCCGCGCAGCTCTCAAAGAGCACGTTCGGGAACTGCGCGATGACGCGGCGCATGATGTCGTAGAGGCCGAGAATGTAGCGATGCCCGAGCTCCTTCTGCCGCGCGGCGGGCAGCGCCTCCGAGCCCCACATGTTGATGTTGCGGTTCATGTCCCACTTGACGTAGTCGACGTTTCCGCGCCGCAGCGCTGCGCTGATGGCGTCGACAATGTAGTCGCGCACGTCGGCGCGGGAGAGGTCGAGCACGAGCTGATGGCGGGACTCGATGCGCATGCGGTTTCCGGCATGGATGCACCAGTCGGGGTGGGCGCGGTAGAGGTCGCTGTCCGGGGAGATCATCTCCGGCTCGACCCACAGGCCGAACTTCATGCCCAGCGCGTGAATCCGCTCGCTCAGGCCGGCAAGGCCGTGGGGCAGCTTGCGCAGGTCGTCGACCCAGTCGCCCAGGGAGCAGTTGTCGCTGTCCCTGTGGCCGAACCAGCCGTCGTCGAGCACAAAGAGATCGATGCCCACGCCCTGCGCCGTCTTGGCCAGGGAGAGGAGCTTCTCCTCGTCAAAGCCGAAGTAGGTTGCCTCCCAGTTGTTGATGAGCAGCGGGCGGTTTGTCCTCGCGTAGGGGCCGGTCGTGATATGCGCATGCACGAGCGCATGCAGCTGGCGGCTCATGCCGCCCAGGCCCTCGGGGGAGTAGCAGAGATAGGCCTCCGGCGTCTGGAAGGCCGCGCCGGGCTCGAGCGTCCAGGCAAAGTCGACCGGCTGAATGCCCAGCTGCGCGCGGGCCATGCCATGCTGATCGACCTGAACGGAGGCGGAAAAGCTGCCGGAATAGCACAGCGCCATCGCGTAGACCTCGCCCTGCGCCTCGGTCGCGCCCGGGGCGAGCAGCGCCAGGAACGGGCTGGTCTGCACGCTCGACGCGCCGCGCGTCGTGGAGACGCCCTGGTCGCCCTGAACGAGCGGGCGCGTCGCGATCTGCCGCTCGCGCGCCCAGGCGCCGCTGAGCGTCAGCAGGGAGAAATCGGCCTTTTCAAAGTCGACGCAGGCGCTGAGCGCGCGCTCGAGGATGACCGGCGACGCGCCGCCGTTGACGATGCGCGCGCTGCGGGCGACGATGTCCGTATCCGCGTAGATCGTGTAGGCGAGCTCGACGGTCAGGCCGCTTTCTGCGTCGGCAAGGGTCAGCAGCAGCGTCTGCGCGCCCTCGCCGCGGGCGCAGGGCAGCCCCTCGAGAGACGGCTTGCCCTCAAGAATCGCATGGCCGGCGTAGCGCAGGTCGAGCGCGGCCGTGCCGTCGCCGTGGCGCACGGCGAGCATGCCCTCGCGCAGGTCGCCGCCGCCCATGACCGGGCATTCCTGGGGCAGCAGGTCAAGCGGCGTCTCATGCAGGGAGAAGCTCTCGTCCGTGTACGGGCACAGGCGGGAGAGCAGATCGTCCGAGACGGCGCGCAGGCGGCGGCCCCAGTACAGGTGCAACGGATACGCGCCCGCCGCGAGGCGGATGATATAGCTGACATGGTCGTTGGAGAGATGGAAGCAGCGGGTGCTTTCCTCGAAGATGATGGGCATAGACAGCCTCCTCGTTCCGGCCGCTTGGATGCGGCGAGATTGCGATTCCAGTATAGGAAAAAACCGCCGCGGTGTCAATGACATCGCGGCGGTTGCTGCGGATGGTTTTTGGCGCCTCGCTCATTTTCCCCCGTTCTTCGCCTCGATCGCTTTGAGGTAGCACGCCTCGACGCGTTCGGCGAAGACCTCGGTGCCGAAGGGCCGGGCGTATTCGGGCGCGCGCTGCGCGATGGCGCGGCCCTCGCCCGAGAAGGCGCGCAGCAATCCGGCGAGGAGCGCTTCGTCGCTGTCCTGCGTCAGGATGCCGCAGACGCCGTCCTCGATGACGCCGTTGAGGCAATCGTCGTTGACGGCGCAGACGCACAGGCCGGAGGCCATCGCCTCGACATAGGTCAGGCCCTGCGTCTCGGAACGGGAGGCGCTGGCGAAGACGTCGCCGATCGCATAGTAGAGGTCGATCTCCTCCCAGGGCTTCGGGCCGGGGAGAGAGACAGCGTCTGCGACGCCCAGCTGCACGGCCATTTCGCCCAGGTATTCGCGCTGCGGCCCCTCGCCGACGATCACAAAGCGCACGTCGGGATGGCGCTCATGCAGCGCGGGGAAGACGCGCATCACGCGCTCCAGGTTCTTTTCCCGCGCGATGCGCCCGATGTTGAGCAGCACGCGCTCGCCCGGGCGCACGCCGCAGGCCTCGCGCGCCGCCGCAATCTCCTGCGCGCTGCGGCGGCCGGGCGCAAAGCGGGCGATGTCCATGCCGCTGGGGATGACGTCGATGGGCGTGGTCACGCCGTACTTGTGCAGCAGGGAGAGCGTCTTCTCCGTCGGCGTGATGACCCGGTCAAACCGGTCGCACCACCACTGCGAATACTTGCGCGCGATTTTGCGCGCGGCCTCGTCGGCGACGCCATGGGTGACATAGTAGGTGTAGTCCTCCCAGACGGTGTGATAGGTGTGTACGAGCGCGCTGCCGTTGCTGTGGGCGACGTGGCGGCCGAACGCGCCCATGACGAACTCGCTGTTGGTGTGCACGACGTCGAAGTCGAGCTTGACCGCCTCCCAGCTTGTGATGGGCGTGGGGAAGGCGAAGTTGCGGTCCTTGAGCGCGACGAAGGGGGCGGAGGCGATGTAGTGGATGCGCTCGCGCTGGTTTTCCTCCCAGCCCTTGCATTTGGGCGCGAAGACGTGAACCTCGTGCCCGCGGCGCGTGAGCTCGCGCTCAAGTGTCAGGCAGGAGGTCGCCACGCCGTTGATCTCGGGGTAAAACGTATCGGTAAACAGGCCAATCTTCATCGATGACTCTCCTTTGGCGGATCGGGCGGGAAGAGGCTTGCCAAGGCGCTTCCTATTTTTTCCCGTGGATGAAAACAGTATAGCATAATTCTCTTTTGCTTGCAAATCGCGCCGGTTTGTGATAGGATTTGAGGAGAAATACAGGGGAGAGGTGCATCTCCCCTTTTTGAAGGTGAGGGACAAATTTGGCGGTCATCAGGCAGATCACCACGGTGGCGAGCGTCGCCATGCCCATCGAGGAGAAATGGATCGTCCGCCGGTGCCGGTATATGCCCGCTGAGGGCGCATCCGGCCGGGTGTGCATCGCCACGGGCATCCACGGGGACGAAATGATGGGCCAGCTCATCGCCTTTGGCGTCGTCTCCCGCATCATGGAGCAGCAGGAGCACCTGCACGGCATCGTCGACGTCTACCCGATGCTCAACCCGCTGGGTCTGGATATCGGCGAGCGCCTCGTGCCCGCCAGCACGCGGCTGGACATGAACCGCGCCTTCCCCGGCACGCCCGACGGCACGCCGCTGGAGAGCGTCTGCTACCAGCTCGTGCAGGACATGCGCGGGGCCGATCTGGTGCTGGATATCCACGCCAGCACGCAGAACAAGAGCGAGCTCTACGAGGTTCGCTTAAACGCCGCCAGCGCGGCGCAGCTCGCGGAGCAGGCGCGCGCGCTCTGCCCCGAGGTCATCTGGATCTACCCGGAGAAGACGGCCTACAAGGCCTCGCTGACCGGCGCGCTATGCAGCCTGGGCACCCCCGCGATGATCCTGGAGGCGGACGAGCGGCGCAGGAAGCCGCAGGAGATCGCCGGCCGCGTCGTCGAGGGCATCTTCTGCAAGCTGAGCGAGATGGGGCTGTGGACGGGCAGCGCCGTGGAGCCGCCCCGCGCCGGCGAGGAAATCCCCACCATCCGAACGAAGGAGGACGTTCTGCGCGTGACCTGCGAGCATCCGGGCGTCTATGTCCCGGAGGACTGCATCGGCGAGTGGGTGCAGGAGGGGCGCATCCTCGGGCGGATCATCGACGCGCTGGAGGGCGTGGTGCGCGAGGAGATCAAGGCGCCCTGCGCCGGGCTCGTCTTCAGCCAGCGCAGCTACTCCGCTGTCTATCCCGGCACGCTGATCGCGCGCCTGCTCAGGCGGCGGGAAGAGGCCTGAGCGCCAAAAACCGAAGGAGGGCGGTAAGCGCCCTCCGGGAGGAAGGGCTATGAAGAAAGACATTCTGTTTACCGTGCCGTCCTATTTCCGCGACGACATGGATATTCTGGGCTATCGCTTCGGCAAGGGCGAGAAGAGCTGCGTCGTGCTGGGCGCGCTGCGCGGCGACGAGGTGCAGCAGCTCTACGTCTGCGCGCGGCTGGTCGCGTTTCTGCGCGAGGTCGAGCGCGACGGCGGCATCATGCCGGGCAAGAGCGTCATGGTCGTGCCCACGGCCATCGGCTTTTCGATGAACGCCGGCACCCGCCTCTGGGCGCCGGAGAACATGGACATCAACCGCCGCTTTCCGGGCGACGCAAACGGCTCGACGACCGAGCGCATCGCGGGCGCGCTCTTTGAGCGACTGAAGGCGTATCACTACGGCGTGCAGCTGACGAGCTTCTACCAGCCGGGCTCCTTCATCCCGCATGTGCGTGTGATGGATACCGGGCGGCAGAACCCGGAGCTGGGCTGCGAGTTCGGCCTGCCCTACGTCTACGTGCGCACGCCGCGCAGCTACGACCAGACGACGCTCAATTACGTCTGGCAGCTCTCCGGCACGCAGGCGTATTCCCTCTACGCCGGCAAGACGCGCGAGATCGACGAAAACGCCGCCGACCAGACGCTGCGCGCGATCATCCGCTTCCTCAACGGGCGCGGCATCATCCGCAGCGAGACGACCCCCGGCCATACCGCATCGATCATCACCAACGACGACATCGTGACGGTCTCCGCCTCGAGCGCGGGCCTCATGCGCCGCGTCAAGTTCGCGGGCGCGCATGTGCGCCGGGGCGAGCAGCTCGCCTTCCTGATGAATCCCTGCGACGGCGCGGTGCGCGAGGTGCTCAAAACGCCCGTGACGGGCATGCTCTTCTTCGTACAGGACGGGCCGTTCATCTCCGAGCACAGCCCGGTCTTCCAGGTGCTCGTCAGCCAGAAGGGCTGAGCGCCGCAAACCGCCAAAGGCGGCGGGGAAAGGAATTATGATCCAGTCTTCTTTTACGCGCACGATGCTCTCCATCGCCGTGCCCGTGACGCTGCAGAACCTGCTGTTCTCCTCCTTCACGCTGATCGACACGCTGATGATCGGCGCGCTGGGCGATACGCCGCTGGCGGCGGTGGGCATGGCGGGCAAGTGGACGTGGTTTTTTACCATCGTGCTCTTCGGCTTCGGGAGCGGCGCCTCCGTGTTCATCGCGCAGTATTTCGGCGCGGGCGACACGCGCGGCATCCATCGCACCTATGGGCTGCTGACGGGCGGCTCTCTTTTCGTATCCGCGGCGTTCATGGCCGCGGCGCTGGTCGCGCCGGAGCGGATCATCCGCCTGTTTTCAAGCGACCCGCAGGCCATCGCCCTGGGCGCTGTCTATCTGCGCATCATCGCGCTGGGCTATCCCTTCCAGGCGCTCGCGCGCGCGGGCGGTACGCTGCTGCAGAGCACGCAGCGGGTCGTCATCCCGTTCGCCGGCGCGATCGCCTCGGTCGCGGTCAACGTCGTCTTCAATGCCCTGCTGATCTTCGGTCTGTGCGGCTTTCCGGCGCTGGGCGTTCGCGGCGCGGCGATCGCCTCCGTGATGGCGGCGGCGGTCAACGCGCTGGTGATCTACGGCGCGGGCTGGGCCCGGCGAACGATGCTGCGCGCGCCGCTTGCCTCGCTGCTGGACATCGACGCGCCGTTTGTGCGCGAGTATGTGCGCGTGAGCGCGCCCGCGCTGCTCAACGAGACGGTCTGGTCGATGGGCAACCTGATGTACAGCGCCGTGTTCGGGCACATGGGCACGGGCGCCTATGCCGCCATCACGGTCGTCAAATCCATCGAGGATTTGACGAGCGTCGCGTTCATGGGGCTGTGCTCCTCCTGCGCGGTGATGATCGGCAACTTCATCGGCCGGGGTGAAACCGGCCGCGCGAGGGACTGCGCCCGGCGCCACCTGGCGCTGACCATCGGCTTCTCCGTGCTCATCGGCGGCGTCGTGCTGCTGCTGCGCGCGCCGCTGCTCTCCCTCTTCGGCGTCTCCAGCGCCGTGCGGCAGGATGCCGCCGCCGTGCTGATCATCTATGCGCTGGAGATGACGCTGCGCAACATTCCGCTGATTCTGGTGGTCGGCATCTTCCGCGCGGGCGGGGATACCCGCTTCGGGCTGATCGTCGACTCGCTGTCTCTGTATCTGATCGGCCTGCCGGCAACCGGCGCGGCGGGCCTGCTGCTTCACTGGAGCGTCCCCACGACGTATCTGGTGATGTATCTCTCCGAGGACGTGCTCAAATGCATCGTCTACGGGCTGCACATGCGCTCGGGCAGGTGGATCCGGCCGGTGACACAAGGAGGAAGCCATGAATAGCAATCCGTCCCCCCGCGCGGCCTTTGAGGAAAAGGCCGCGCCCAAGCGCGGCGCGCTGCGCGAGTTCGCCGCGTTCTACAAGCCGCACCTGGGTCTGTTCACGCTGGATATGCTCTGCGCGTTGATCATGGCCCTGGTCGACATCCTCTTCCCGGTCGTGACGCGCAGGGTGCTCTACGACTACATCCCCAACCAGATGATGCGCACGTTCGTGCTCGTCATGGCCGGCATGCTCGCGCTCTTCCTGGTGCGCACGGCGGCGCAGTGGATCGTCGCCTACCTGGGTCACATGATGGGCGTTCGCATCGAGGCGGACATGCGCTCGGCGATCTTTGAGCACATGCAGAAGCTCGGCTTCAGCTTCTACGACAAAAACCGCACGGGCCTTCTGATGAGCCGCGTGACGACCGACCTGTTTGACATCACGGAGCTGGCGCACCACGGCCCGGAGGACCTGTTCATCTCCATCGTCACGCTCATCGGCTCGTTCATCGTCGTCTGGCGCATCCAGCGGACGCTCGCGCTCGTGCTGATGATCTCCGTGCCGCTGATCGTCGGGTTTGTCGCCTATCGCCGCGGGCAGATGATGGCGGCCAGCCGCGCCGTCAAGCAGCGCATCGCGGGGATCAACGCCGAGATCGAGAGCTCGATCTCCGGCATCCGCGTGGCCAAGGCCTTCTGCAACGAGCACGAGGAGATCGAGAAGTTCTCCCGCTGCACGAATGAATACGTCGTCTCGCGCAAGGGCTACTACAAGGTCATGGCGGGCTTCTTCTCCGGCACGGAGCTGATGATGAACCTGATGAGCCTGTCGGTCATCTGCGTGGGCAGCTATCTGATCATGAAAAACAGGATGGACATCGCGACGCTGGTGACCTTCAACATGTACGTCGCCAGCGTGCAAAGCCCCATCCGCAAGCTGACGCAGTTCACCGAGCAATTCACGCAGGGCATGGCGGGCTTCCAGCGCTTCCGCGCGATTATGCACGAGACGCCGGATATCGTCGACAGCCCCGACGCGCAGCCGCTTGACCACGTCGACGGCGACATCGCCTTCAACGACGTGACCTTCACCTACGACGAGAAGAAGGACGCCGTGCTCGAGCACGTCAACCTGCACATCCGCCCGGGCGAGATGCTCGCGCTCGTCGGCCCGAGCGGCGGCGGCAAGACGACGCTCTGCCAGCTGATTCCGCGCTTCTACGAGGCGACGGAGGGCACCATCACCCTTGACGGCAGGGACATCCGAAAGATCAGGCTGGCCGACCTGCGCGGCAGCATCGGCATCGTCCAGCAGGACGTCTTCCTCTTCGCGGGCTCGATCCTCGAGAACATCCGCTACGGCAGGCCCGGCGCGACGATGGAGGAGGTCATCGAGGCGGCCAAGCGCGCCGAAATCCACGAGGACATCATGAACATGCCCGAGGGCTACGACACGATCGTCGGCGAGCGCGGCATCCTGCTCTCCGGCGGGCAGAAGCAGCGCGTCTCCATCGCGCGCATCTTCCTCAAGAACCCGCGCGTGCTGATCCTCGACGAGGCAACCAGCGCGCTGGATACCGCGACCGAGCGCAAGATTCAGGCCGCGTTTGACCGCCTGGCGAAGGGCCGCACGACGCTGGTCATCGCCCACAGGCTTTCGACCATCAAAAACGCCGATGAGATTGTCGTCATCGGCGAGCATGGCATCCTCGAGCGGGGCACGCACAGGGAGCTTGTCGAGCTGGGCGGCGTCTACGCGGAGCTTGCGGCGGGCGCGACGCTCGCGGGAGAATAATCAGAGCTTCCCCTCGGCCTTCCAGCGCTCCCAGACCTCCGGGCAAAAGCCTGCCGTCGCCAACCGCCCGTTTCGCACGAGGGGCAGGCGCAGCAGCTGCGGGCGCTCCACCAGCCCGGCGAGGATCGTCTCTCTGTCCTGCGTATAGGCGATGACGCTCTCGCGGAAGGCCTTGCTCTCCCGGTCGCAAAGCGCATCGAGCCCGACGGCCGCCGCGACGCTCTCCAGCTCGCGGCGGCCGATGCCGTATTTGAGCACGTCCACGCGCTGATAGGCGATGCGCCGCTCCTTGAAGAAGCGCTCCGCCTTCTGGGTGTCAAAGCCCTTGCCGCAATAAATCTGCAATGCCATACCGGTCAACCTCCGAAAAAAAGAATGGGTTGGCCCTATCATAACCGCGCCAGGGCGGTTCGTCAACAAGGAGAGGGAACATGGCGAAAAAAGTCGCGCTCGTCACGGGCGCTTCCGGGGGCATCGGCTCGGCCTGCGCGCAGCTGCTCGCGCAGGAGGGCTACACCGTGCTGCTGCACGGGCACGAGGGCTTCGCGCGGGCGCAGGCGCTCGCGCAGCAGCTCTGCGCGCAGGGGCTTGACGCCCATGCCTGCCGCTGCGACCTGGCGGACAGCGCGGACTGCGCGCGCATGTGCGGCGAGATTCTCGCGCTGCATCACCGCGTGGACGCGCTCGTGCTCTGCGCCGGCGTGTCCTATACCGGGCTGCTGTGCGACATGACGGACGCACAGTGGCGCCGGGTCATGGAGGTCAACGTCTCCGGGGCGTTCTACCTCTGCCGCGCGCTGACGCCTGGCATGGTCTCCCGCCGAAGCGGCGCGATCGTCACGATCTCCAGCATGTGGGGCCGCGCGGGCGCTTCCTGCGAGGCGGCCTATTCCGCGAGCAAGGCGGCGCTCATCGGCCTGACGCAGGCGCTGGCCAGGGAGCTGGGGCCCAGCGGCGTGCGCGCCAACTGCGTCGCCCCCGGCGTCATCGACACGCGCATGATGGACGAGCACAGCGAGGAGACGAAGGCCGCCCTCGCAGAGGAGACGCCGCTTGGCCGCCTGGGCACGCCGCAGGACGTCGCGCAGGCCGTCGCATTCCTGCTCTCGCCCCGCGCCGCCTTCATCACCGGCCAGACCCTCGGCGTGGACGGGGGGTACCTGTGACATCTTCCGATATTTTCCGCTATGAGATGACACACCCGCTGCGCGCTGCCGCGCCGCCGCCCATCCCCCTCCCTGCGGCGGCAGAAATTTCCCTCCGTCAATATTTTACACAACTTTACGGAAAAATGACGGAAAATGACTGATCGCGTGAAAAAATTGTGGACAGAGTGCGCCGCGCCCCACAGGATATTGTGGATAAACCTGCGCCGCCCAGCAGGGAGCCTGTGGATAAATTGCATTTTCGTCTCAAAACGAATTCCCGAAAAACCCTTGAAAACAGGGCTTTTTTTTGATATCATAGGAGCGCTGCCTGAAAAGTTATCCACAAGTTATCCCTGTTATCCACATTCTGTGGATGCAGGCCCCGCCATCCACAGCTTTCCCACAGGGATTTGTGGACAAGTTGTGGACAAACAAGGAGTACAGAAGAGCGACAAGAAACGCCGCCCCCGTGCGGCGCAGAGGATAAACGGAGGATCATCCGACATGGATCATGTGGAAATCTGGGACAAGGCCAAGGCGCTGCTGCGCGAGGAGCTGGCGGACGTCTCCTATAAGACCTGGATCGACCAGCCGCTCAAGCCCGTCTACGTGGCGGACGACAAGCTGGCCTTGGAGGTCATCAGCGAGTTCACCGAGAAGACCGTCCGCGCGCGCTACATGCTCATGATCACCGAGGCGGTCAGCCAGGTCGTCGGGCATGAGATGACGATCGAGCTGATGAGCGTCGGCGACCGCATCGCCTGGCAGGAGCGCCAGAAGAAGGAGGAGCAGACTACCCTGCAGGGGGTCAACAGCTTCAACCCGAAATCGACGTTCGACACGTTCGTCGTCGGCTCCTCCAACCGCTTTGCGCATGCGGCCTCGCTGGCCGTCGCCGAGGCGCCGGGCGTGGCCTATAACCCGCTGTTCCTCTACGGCGGCGTCGGCCTGGGCAAGACGCACCTGATGCACGCCATCGGCCATTTCATCCAGGAGCATTTCCCGAACATGCGCCTGCTCTACCTGCCCAGCGAGATGTTCACCAACGAGCTCGTCTCCGCCATCAAGAACAACAAGAACGTCGAATTCCGCAGCCGCTTCCGCAATGTCGACGTGCTGATGCTCGACGACATCCAGTTCATCGCGGGCCGCGACTCGACGCAGGAGGAATTCTTCCACACCTTCAACGCCCTGCACAGCGCCGGCAAGCAGATCATCATCTCCTCCGATAAGCCGCCGCGGGAGATTGCGCGCCTGGAGGAGAGGCTGCGCTCGCGCTTTGAATGGGGCCTGGTTGCCGACATCCAGAAGCCGGACTTCGACACCCGCGTCGCCATCCTGCGCAAGAAGGCCGACAACGAGGGCATCGAGATCAGCAACGACATGCTCGAATTGATCGCCGGGCGCATCGAGAGCAACATCCGCGAGCTCGAGGGCTCGCTCACGCGCGTCAACGCCTACGCGCGCCTCAACCACTGCGAGATCAGCGAGGAGGTCATCGCCCACGCGCTCAAGGACATCGCGGTCGTCCGCGATCCCAAGCGCATCACGCCCGACGTCATCATCGACTGCGTCGCGGAGTATTACGGGCTGAGCGTCGCGCAGGTCCGCGGCGATTCCCGCAAGAAGGAGATTGCGCAGGCGCGCCACATGGCCGTCTATCTGACGCGCGAGATGACCGGCCTGAGCCTGCCGCGCATTGGCGACGCCTTCGGCCGCGACCATTCGACGATCATCAACTCCTGCGACAAGATCACCAAGCAGCTCGCCAGCTCCGCGGAGGCGAAGGCGGCTGTGACCGACCTCAAGAAGATCATCACGGAGAAATAAAGCCCGCACATCGGAAGGAGAGAGACACGCATGATTACGAAAAGACCCTTTGGCGCGCTGCCGGACGGCACGCCCGTCACCGAATACACGATGAAGAACGCCTCCGGCGCGTCCGTGAGCGTGATCGACTACGGCGGCATCGTCCGCAGCATCCTCGTGCCCGACCGTGAGGGCGCGCTGGCCGACGTCGCGCTGGGCTTTGACACGCTGGCACCCTACCTCGGCGACCACGGCTGCATGGGCGACACGGTCGGCCGCTACGGCAACCGCATCGCGGCGGGCCGCTTCACGCTGGATGGGCAGACCTACCAGCTCGCGATCAACAACGGCGAAAACCACCTGCACGGCGGCATCGAGAACTTCAGCCGCAAGATGTGGGCGATTGAGCCCAAAGAGGGCGACGGGGAGGATAGCCTGCGCATGCATTACGTCAGCCCGGACGGCGAGGAGAATTACCCCGGCACGCTCGACGTAACGGTCACCTATACCTGGGACGACGCCTGCAACCTGTCCATCCGCTATCAGGCGACCACGGACAAGCCGACCCTGTGCAACCTGACGAACCACACCTACTTCAACCTCGGCGGCCACGACCACGGCACCATCGCCGACCACGCGCTGACCATCGACAGCGACGTGATCACGCCGGTGCGCGAGGGCCTGATCCCCACCGGCGGCTACATGCCCGTCGCGGGCACGCCGTTTGACATGCGCAAGGGTCTGCTGCTGGGCGCGGGGCTGCTGCACACGGCAAGCTGCCCGCAGATGGCGCTGGCCGGCGGCTATGACCACAACTTCGTCCTGCGCTCCGGCGAGGCGATGGCGCTCGCGGCGACGCTGATCTGTGCGCAGACCGGCCGCGTGATGGACGTCATCACCGACCAGCCGGGCGTGCAGCTGTACACCGCCTCGATGACCGACATCGGCGGCGGCAAGGGCGGCGCGCACTACGGCCGTTACAGTGCGCTCTGCCTGGAGACGCAGCACTTTCCGGACGCGCCCAACAACCCGCAGTTCATCGGCACGACCGTGCTGCGCCCGGGCGAGCTCTACGACACGACGACGATCTACGCCTTCCGCACGGAGGCGTGATCCCGGCGAAACGCATCAACGGGAGTTTGGGGGACATATCCCTCAGGCTCCCGTTTTCGCTTCGCGCGGACTTCGGCCTTTTGCCGGAAACGGCCATTTGGGGTCTTCACAAAAACGGTCAACGGCTTATAATGGAAATTGACCGGAGCGGTTGACGGGAGGGGATGGGATGAACGAAAAGTTCTTCTCGCTGCCCGAGGAGCGGCAGCGCGCGATGCTCAACGCGGGCTACCGCGTCTTCGCGCACAACAGCTACAAGAAGAGCCCGATGAGCGAGATCGCGGATGCCGCAGGCATCAGCAAGGCCCTGCTCTTCCATTATTTTGGCAACAAGAAGGGCCTGTATCTCTTCCTGTGGGAGCATTGCGCGCAGGTGACGCTGCAAAAGCTCGAGCAGAGCGGCTGCTACGCGGGCGAGGATGTCTTCGAGATCATGCGTCTGGGCCTGCGCGCGAAGATGGAGATCATGCGCAGCTACCCGGACATGGGCCTCTTCGCCATCAAGGCCTATTACGAGAAGGACCCGGCGGTCGTGCGCGAGATTCAGGAGAGCATCGCCAGCCGCGGCGCGTTTGGCGTTCATGCGCCGCGGCTGCGGCTCGATCCCGAACAGTTCGTGCCGGGGCTCGACCTCGCGCGGATGTATCAGAACATGTTCTGGGCCTCGGAGGGCTTCATCTGGGAGCTGACGCAGGGCGGCGACGTCGACATCGACCGCTTTGAGCGGGAATACGACGGCATGATCGACTTCTGGCGGTCGGTCTATCTGAGAAAAGAGGGATGATATGCAGGCCATTCAGACGGACAAACTGACCAAGCGCTACGGCAAGGCGCGCGGCATCGAGGAACTGACGCTCAGCGTCGGGGAGGGCGAGCTCTTCGGCTTCATCGGCCCCAACGGCGCGGGCAAATCGACGACCATCCGCACGCTGCTCGGGCTGATTGGCCCGACCTCGGGCAGCGCGCAGGTGCTCGGCCGCAGCGTGACCGGGGACAGGCGCGCGTTGCTTGAGGACGTGGGCTACCTGCCCTCGGAGACGGCCTATGACGCGGGCATGCGCGTGCGCGACGTGCTGCGCTACTCGGCGTCGCTGCGGCGCAGGGACTGCCGCGCGGAGGCGGCGCGCCTGTGCGAGCGCTTCTCGCTCGATCCCGCGCGGCGGGTCGACGAGCTCTCGCTGGGCAACCGCAAGAAGGTGGGCATCGTCTGCGCCATGCAGCACGATCCCCGGCTGCTGATCCTCGACGAGCCGACCAGCGGCCTCGACCCGCTGATGCAGCGGGAATTCTTCGCGCTGCTTGAGGAGCGCAACGCGCAGGGCACGACGGTCTTCCTCTCCTCGCATGTGCTCTCGGAGATTCAGCGCCACTGCAGCCGCGCGGCGATCGTCCGCGAGGGGCGGCTGCTCGCCTGCGACCGTGTCGAAGTGCTGCTGGGCAGCAATGCCCGCCGCGTGACGCTGCGCGGGGAGGCGGAGCTGGGCGCGCTGGCGGGCGTGCGCGGCCTGCGAAGGACGGACGAGGGGATGACCTTCCTCTATAGTGGGGAGATGCGCGCGCTGATCGGCGCGCTCGCCGGTCAGCCGGTCGACGATTTGACGATCGCCGAGCCGGATCTGGAGGAGGTCTTCCTGCACGACTATGCGAAAGGGGGCGACGCGCATGACGGTCACGAGGCATGAGCTGCGGCAGGGGCGCGCGCCGCTTGCGATCTGGACGGCGAGCATCGGCGCGCTGATGGCGATGTGCATTCTGCTCTTCCCCGAGATGAAGGCGGACATGCAGGGCGTCAGCGACCTGTTCGCGTCGATGGGCGCGTTCACGCAGGCGTTTGGCATGGACAGGCTCGCGCTGGGCACGCTGCTGGGCTTTTACGCGGTCGAATGCGGCAACGTCGTCGGGCTGGGCGGCGCGATGTTCGCCGCGATGACGGGCGCCTGCGCGCTCTCGCGCGAGGAGCGGGAGCGGACGGCGGATTTCCTGCTCTCCCATCCGGTCTCCCGCGCACAGGTCGCGCTGCAAAAGCTCGCGGCGGTGCTGCTGGAGGTGCTCGTGATGAACGCCGTGCTGCTGGCGGTGTCCTTTGTCTGTATCGCGGGCATCGGCGAGGAGATCCCCTGCGCGGAGCTGCTGCGGCTGCACGGGGCGTATCTGCTGATGCAGGCGGAGCTGGCGTGCCTGTGCTTCGGGCTGTCGGCGTTTGTGATCCGCGGCAGCGCCGGCGCGGGGCTGGGCATCGCGCTCGTCGCCTACTTCCTCAACCTCGCCGCCAACATCGCGGAAAGCGCGCATGTGCTGCGCTATGTGACGCCGTTTGCCTACGCGGAGGGCGCGGAGATTCTGGAGAGCGGGCAGCTCGACGGCGGGCTGATCCTGCTGGGCGCAGTCTATGCGCTCGCGGCCGTCGCCGCAGGGATCCGGCATTACGCCCAAAAGGATATTCGATAAAATGAAGGGGCCGCCTCACGATGAGGCGGCCCTGATCTGTCCGCTGCAGGGCTGCGAAGCAGCCTTGCAGCGTTTTGAATCCGACAGGAAACTGCGCAAAGACTCGTGCGGCGAGCGCCAGGCAGGTCGATGAGGTGAAGCAGCTTGCAAGCGGGTGCGGGTACAGCCCGCTTTATTCCCCGCTCAGCGCGTTCTCGCCGACGCGGTAGCCCGTGCCGTCGACGGTCAGCGTGAGCGCCGCGCCGGGCAGTGTTTCGCCCGTCTGCGCGTCGGTGATGCCGATGACGATGACGGGATTTTTGGCGTCCGCCGCGGGCGTCTGGTCGCTCCAGACGACGGTTTCGCCGTCGCTCAGCGCCGTCGCGCCGACGGAGACATAGGCGCCCGTCATCGCGTCCCACTTGAGGAAGACGCCGCCGGCGGCGCTGAAGGTGAAGCGCGCGTCCTGCGGCAGGCCGTCCGCGCCGATGAGCGAGAGGGTGAGCATGAGGCCGGAGAGCGAGCTGTCCTGCGGGGTATAGCGGCGCATCGTGAGCAGCTCGAGCGTCTGCCCGCCGGAAAGGCCCGCGCGCAGCGTCAGCAGCGTCTCCTCGTCGCGCGCGAGGCTGAGCACGCCCGGCATGTACGTCGCCAGAATCGAGCCATAGCCGCCGTTCTGGAAGAAATCGCCCATCTGCGCGTCGTGCCAGGCGCCGCGCTCCTCCTCGGAGAGCAGCCCATGCTCCACGATGAGCGCTTCGAGCTCGCTGAGGAACGCCTCGTAGGCCGGCTCGAGCGTCAGCAGGTCGTCGACGCTCAGCAGGGGATCGCCCTCCCCCGCCAGCGCGCAGCCGGGCAGCAGCGCGGCACACACCAGTGTGGTACACACCAGCGCGGCGCACAGAAGCTGTTTTGTCATGGGGCCTTCCTCCCTTCCACCCGGGCGGGCGCGTTTATCGCGTGAAATAGACGATGTCGCTGACGTTGCGCTCGCGGGAGCCGCTCGTCTTGTTGACCAGCTCGCCGTTGAGGACCATCGTCGCGCTGCCGCCGCCGTCGAGGTTGTAGGCGACCTGGCAGCCCTGCTCGACAAACACCTGCTGCAGCTCCTGAAGCGTCATGCCCAGGTCGCTCCAGCCGTCGCGGCGGCCGTCGGCGACGATCACGACATAGTGGTTTTCGTCGACCCAGCCAATGGCCGTGCGCGGCTCGCGGACGGTATCGGCGGTGGAGATGATGTACTTCTTCGGCAGCGGGACGATCTCGCCGCCGTCGACGAGCGTCGGCCCGAACGTGAAGCTCTGCACGACGCCGCTGTCGAGGTAGGCCTGCCCGTTGCCGGGCGCAAACGCGCTGCTGGGCAGCGCCTCAAACGACCCGTCCGCGTAGACGAGCAGCTGGTCGCGCGTCGATTCGAGGTCGCGGTAGAGCTCGCCGTTGCGGATGACGAGGTTGTATTTGTCCTTGTAGTTGTAATAGTCGCCATTGATGGCGAGCACGGCGTCGTGGCGCTGCGCGATGGCGCTGGTGGCCTCGGCGTTGTCCTTCGAGTAGGCCTCGCCGGCGAACGCCGTTTGCAGCTGGTCGGGGCGCGAGGCATAGACGTTGGCGACGAAGAAGCGCAGCTCCGTGCGGTTGAACGCGTAGCACCAGCGGTCGATCGTCACGCGGATCGTCTCGTCCTCGTAGGTCAGGGTGTCCTCGATGGTCTTGCTGTTGGGGAGCGTCGCGGCCTGCGCGGCGCAGAGGGGCAGCATTGCCGCGAGCACGAGCGCGGCCAGAAAGAGAAATTTCTTCATGCGGGATGCCTTTCGTCTGTTGGGGGGTTACTGCGGATTGGCCATGAACATGATGACGTCGCTGACGGAGCGCTCCGTGCCGCCGGAGGGCATGTTGACGACCTCGCCGAGGAAGTAGAGCGTCGTCGAGCCGCCGCCGTCGAGGTTGAAGGCGAATTGCGCGCCCTCGTCGAGGAAGAGCTGCTGCAGCTGCGGGATGCTCGCACCGGTGGAATAGCCGTCGCGGCGTCCGTCGACGACGATGACGATGTAGTGCAGCGGGCCCAGCTGGCCGATCGCCGTGCGCGGCTCATCGTAGCCGTCGGCGCAGGCGACGTAGAAGGACTTGGGCAGCGCCACGGCCTGCCCGTTTTCCACGAGCACGGGGCCGAACTCGAAGGTCTGCCAGGTGTTCTTCGCCTGAAGGTCGCTGGCGACGAGGCCCTGCTTGCCCGTGCGGTCGGTCAGGGCGGACATGTCGCCGTTTTCGTCGACGATCAGCAGATGATGCTTGGTGATGTTCTGCTTGCGCAGCAGCTCGCCGTTGCGGATGATGACGCCGTTGCGGTGGTAGCGGCAGAAGTCCGCGTTGATAGCGAGCACGGGGCTGTATCGCCCGGCGATGTCGCTGGTCGCCTCGTAGATGCCGCTGGTGAAGCTGTCGCCGGCGAAGGCCGTGCGCAGCTGGCTGACGTCGCTGAGCTTGATGTCGCAGACGAAGTAGGTCATGCCGTCCTTCGTCTTCTGCTCGACGGAGACGCTCATCCGGTCGGTCTGGTAGGCGAGCTCGCCGGGCTCGTAGTGCTTGAAGCGCGTGCCCGCGGCGATCTCCTGCGCCTCCTGCTCCTCGGCCCGGGCCTGCTCCTGCGCCTGCGCGGCGGCGTTTTCAATCGCCTGCTGCTGCGCCTCGGCGCTGAAGTTCATCGCCTCGTAGAGGGCCGTTCCGGGCTCGGGCGTTGCGCCGGGGAGCTGGCTGAGGGTCTTCTCGTTCTGCCGGGCGGCCCAGTCGGAAAAGCGCTCCTGCACGCTGGGCACGTCGCCCATCGGCGCGCTCGCGCAGCACAGCGTCAGCAGCATCGCGGCGCAGCAGGCGCCCCAAAGGAAGCGCCCGGGCTGGCCGGCCGGCTGCGGCAGATCGTAGTAGCGCTTGCGGAAGCGCCCGGCATGCTCAAGGCGCGTCTCTTCCTGCGCGGGCCGGTCATAGCGCCGCTGCGGCGTGCGCTCAAACGCGTCGAGCGCGTCGCGCCTGTCCTGTTTCGACATGAGCGGCCCCCTTTCGCTAAAATTCAGTCTCTATTATACGACGATCTCCGAAGCCTGTCAAACGGGAGGGAAGGGATGCCAAAAAGGCCCTCTCCCCTGATGCAGGGAAGAAGGCCCGCAGCCTACCGTGAAAGCCGCTTTGCAAATCTGACCCGTCTCAATCGTAGGCTGCTTTGCAGCCTGCTCTGAGACTACTTTTTTCTTGAGCTTATAGGAACGTTGGGCTGCCACCCAAGCCTGCCTGGGGCGCTGCCCCAGACCCCGCAAGGGGCTTAGCCCCTTGACCCTTCTTCGCTTCGCGCGGTGAAAAGCCGTTTTCAGAATCCCGCGATCACGTCGGCGTTCAGGTGCTCGATGACGGCGGCGGCGAGGCGCGCGGCGTTTTCAAGATCCGCCGCGCTCGCGAGGCCGACCTGCGTGTGGATATAGCGCACGGGGACGCCCACGACGATGCAGGGCACGCCCAGGCCGGAGAGATGGATCGGCGCGCCGTTGGTCGAGCCGCCCGCGCGCACGCCGCTCTGCACAGGGATGCCGAGCTGCTCGCCCAGATCGAGCGCAAAGCGCTGGAAGCGGGGATGCGTGATCATCCGCGCGTCGATGAAGCGGAGCATCGGCCCCTTTTTGAGCGCGGTCTGCACCATGTAGGGCTCGGCGCAGGTGTCGTCCGCCGGGCAGCCCTCGAAGACGATCGCGACGTCGGGCCGGACACGGCTGGCGGTCACGGCCGCGCCGCGCGTGCCGACCTCCTCCTGGCAGGCCCAGGCGGCGACCGGGTTGACCGAAAGGGCCTTTCCCTCAAGCGCCGCGAGCGTGCCGGCGATGGCGGCGCAGCCCAGGCGGCAGTCAAACGCCTTGCCGCTCATCAGGTCGTGCGCCTCATCGTAGCGGAAGTCCACGTCCGGGACGACGGGCTCGCCGATGCGGATGTGGAAGTCGCGCTCGGCCTCCTCGCGGGAGCAGGCGCCCACGTCGATGCTCATCGCGCTCAGGTCGAGCTGATCCTGCTGCCCGGAGCGCATGTAGTGCGGCGGCGTGGTCGCGACGATGCCGGGCACGTATTCGCCCAGCGCGCTGCGCACGCGCACGCGATGCCCGGCGACGCCGGCTTTGACCCAACCGCCCAGCGGCAGGAAGCGCAGCGTGCCGTCGGGCCTCACGGCCTGCACGATGAAGGAGACCTCGTCCGTGTGCGCGTCGAGCTGGACGACGGGGCGGCCGGCCGCGTTGCCGTGGCGGTCGCAGTAGAGGTTGCGCATTCTGTCCTCGTGGAGGACGCCATAGGGCGCGGCGGCGCGGCGCAGGACGGAGACGACCTCGTCCTCAAAGCCGGAGGCGCCGTTGGCATTGGAGAGATCGCGCGCGAGGGCGATCAGCCCGGAACGATTCAAGCAAAGACCTTCTTTCTCTTACTCTGTCAATCCTTCCGCAGCGCGGGCACGGCGCGGCGAAGCGCCATGACGAGCACGGGGATGATGACGATGTGGACGATGATGCCGGGGACGGCATTGGCGAATCCGCCGGCCCAGAAGGCGGCGAAGGTGAACGGCGAGCCGCTCACGCCGGAGAGCAGCGCGCGCACGATGCCCCAGACGACGCGCCCGGCGAGCATCGCCGTGATCAGCGCGGCATAGATCGAGGCGTTCTTCTTGGGCAGGCGGCGGTAGAGCACGCCCGCGACGAGGCCGTAGGTCGCCAGCTCAAAGCACATGGCGACGCCGGTCGGGAAGATCGGCGGCATGCCGAAGAGCGCGAAGCGCAGCAGCGGCGCGATGAAGCCGACAGCGGCGGCATAGGCCGGCGCGCAGAGGAAGCCGCACAGCAGCACGGGGATATGCATCGGGGAAAGCGCGCTGCCGATCTGCGGGATCTGCCCGGTCAGAAACGGAAGCACCATGCACAGCGCGAGGCAGAGCGCGGCGGTGACGAGCTGGATGACGTTGAGTCTGGAGGCTTTGGGGGTGTTCATTTGGATGGTTCTCCCTTCTGTTGTCTGGCCGTCTTGAACGGGAGAAGGCATCTTCGTGATGCGCGTTTTTGGAAACAGGGGGGAAGAAAAGCCCCCGGCTCCCGGCCCGTCCTCCGCCTGAGGCGGGGCTGCGGGCCGGCACAGGGGGCCATGCCGGCTTGGCCGGCGGATATGTTGGCTCCGGGCTCCATCCTATCACGCCCGGGCGGATTCGTCAAGACCGGGTTTCACCCGAGCATGATGCGCAGAATCTCCTCGTCGGTCTGCTTCATGCCCTCCTTGCCCAGGCGGCCGACGCTGCGGATCGTGTTCTCCACGCCCTTCTTGACAATGCCCTCGCCGCCGCGGAACTGCTTGCCCGAGAGCGCCATCTGGTAGCCGATGAGCGCGGCGTCGACGGCCTCGGCGATCTTCGCGGCGCAGGACGGCTTCGCGCCGTCGCAGATCGTGCCCGAGAGGATCGCGAGCGCGTTGACGATCGTGTGGTTGATGATGTAGAGGTCGCCGCCGCGGAGGTAGGCGATGCCCGCGCCCGCCGCGCAGCCCGCGCTGATGGCCCCGCAGTAGGCGGAGAGGCAGCCGATGAGCGTCTTTTGGCGAATGGCGACGAGGTTGGAGATCGTCAGCGCGCGCAGCAGCTGTTCATGGGTGGCATTGAGCTCTCTGGCGTAGACGATCACAGGGAGGGAGACGGTGATGCCCTGGTTGCCGCTGCCGGAATTGATGATGACCGGCAGCTCGCAGCCGCTCATGCGCGCGTCCGATCCGGCGGCAGCGTAGGCCTTGGCGCGCGTGCGCACGTCGCTGTCGCCCCAGCTGTCCAGGATGACGCGGCCGACGCCCGCGCCCCAGCTGCCGCGCAGGCCCTCCTCGGCGATGGCGGTGTTGCAGGCGATCTGGCGCTCGAGCACCCCGGCGACGTCCTGCACGTCGCAGGTCGTGGCGAAGTCGTAGATGCCCTCGATGGTCAGCAGCGACTCGTTGCTGTCGCCGGGGGCCTCCTCGCTGCACAGGTCGTTTTTGAGGATGACCTCCCCGTCGAGCTCCACGTCCACGACGTTGGTGTGCCGGTCGGCGATGCGCGCGCAGGCGGTGTGCCCGCCGGATTCGGCCCTCACGAGGATGTCAAAGAGCCGCGCGTCCTCCTTGAGCCGCACGTCGATGGCGCCGCAGGCCAGGTAGGCGTCGATTTCCTCAAGCTGCGCCTGCGACACGCTGGCGATGACCTCGAGCTCCCGGTCGGGATCCCCGGCGATCAGGCCGGCGGCGCAGGCGGCGTCGATGCCCTTGCGCCCGCCCGTGTTGGGGACGGTCACGGACTTGGCGTTCTTAATGATGTTGCCGCTGACGAAGACGGAGACCCGCTCGGGCAGCACGCCCAGCGCGCGGCGCGCGAGCGCGCTGGCGTAGGCGATGGCGATGGGCTCCGTGCAGCCCATCGCGGGCTTCAGGTGGTTCTGCAGCACGGCGGCATAGGCCGCGTAGCGGGGGTCGGATCGATGCATGGGGAAGCCTTCCTTTCTCCGGGATCAGCCCTTGACCGCGCCGGCGGTCAGGCCTTCCTTCTGGAACATCTGCATGACGAGATAGAGGAGGATGCTGGGGACGATGACCAGCGTCGTGCCGGCGAGGACGACCTGCCAGGGGGTGGAGAGGCCGTCGCTGGTGGGCAGCATGGAGACGGAGACCATCAGCGTGTATTTGCTGGTCTTGCGCAGGAAGAGCAGCGGCCAGAAGAAGTCGTTCCAGCGGGCGATGACCGTCAGGCTGGCCCAGGAGGCCAGCGCCGGCTTGATCACAGGGACGACCACGCGCGCGAAGATGCCGAACTCGCTGCAGCCGTCGATGCGCGCCGCCTCGACGATCTCGTCGGGCACATCCATGATGTACTGGCGCATGTAGAAGATGCCCACGGCGGTCGCGATGCGCGGGATGATCAGCGACCAGAGGGAGTTGATCATGCCGATCTTGCGCATGATAATGAACAGCGGCACGGAGCCGACCTCCGGGGTGATCATCATCGTGGCGATGACGAAGTAGAAGAGCGCCTCGCGGCCGGGGAAGCGGTATTTGGCGAACGCGAAGCCGGCCAGCGCGCAGAAGAACAGCGACGTCACCGTGCCCAGGATGGTGGAAAAGAGGCTGTTGTAGAGGTTCTGCCCCAGCGGGATCAGCTCAAAGAGCCGCTTGTAGTTGGCCAGCGTCGGCGTCTCGATGCGCAGGGCGTTGAAGCCCGTGATGCTCTCGCCGACGGTCTTGATGGAGATGATGCACATCCACAGGACGGGAAACAGGCAGACGACGACGATGACCGCCATGATGAGATGGATGGCGATGCCGGTCAGGCGCTTTTTGGTTTTCATGTTCATGGCTTGCCTCTCCCTTCCTTAAAGCTCGCCCTGGCGGCGGCGTACGATGAACTGGATCACCGAGATGGTCAGCAGGATGGCGATGAGCACGACGCCCAGCGCGCTGGCGTAGCCCATCTTGAAGGTCGTGAACGCGGAGGTGTACATCAGCTGGAAGAGCGACATATTGGAGGAACCGGGGCCGGCGAGCACGTAGGACTCGTTGAAGAGCTTCCACGAGTCGACCGTCACGGTGACAAAGCAGAAGAAGAGGATGTTGCCCAGCAGCGGCAGCGTGATTTTGAAGAACTGCTGCGCGCCGGTCGCGCCGTCGACGGTCGCGGCCTCGTAATACTCCGGCGAGATGTTCAGCAGGCCGGAGAGGATGATGAGCGTATACCAGGGTGTCAGGCGCCAGATGTGCAGCATGATGACCGGGATGCGCGCCGTCTTGCTGCTGGTGAGCCAGGGCACGCGCGGGCCGCCCAGGGAGACGATGATCTCGTTGATCAGGCCCGCGTTTTCCTCAAAGAGCATCTTGAAGATCAGGCCCATGGCCACGGACGCGCAGACATAGGGCAGGAAGGTCACGGTCTTGAAAAAGCGCTTGCCGCGCAGCGCGCCCGACTTGAGCAGGCAGGCGATCAGCAGCGCGCAGCAGAGCACGCCGATGGCCGTGGCAATCCAGTAGATGAAGGTGTTGCGCAGCGCGTCCTTGAACATGTAGTCGCGCAACATCATGGCGTAGTTTTTGAGCCCTATCCACTTCGGCGCGCGCAGGCCGTCCCACTCAAAGAAGCTGATGGCGCCGGTCCAGACCGTCGGAACGAGCTGGAAGACCAGGAACAGAATGAAATAGGGGCAGATGAAGAGATAGGGCCATTTGTGTTTGCGCAGGGTTTTCAGCATTGCCCGTTCCTCCTTTTCGCGGGATGATGGAAAAAGCAGAGGCGCCGGCGCCCATGCAGACGTCCGGCGCCTCCGGGAGCCTCCCCTCGGAGGCGAAGGGTTCATTCAAACGGTTTTGGGGCAGCAGCCCGCTCCTTACGGAATCTCGGTCTGGCCGATGCGGCTCTTGAGCTCCTTGTCCATGTTGGCGATGGCCTCGTCCATCGTCTGCTCGCCGGCGACGTACTTCTCGATCTCGGCGCTGATGATGGTGTCCGCCTCGGCATCCTTGATGGTGACGGTCATGTTCTTGGACGGGTTGTTCAGGCCCTCGCCCTCGGCCTGGCGGAACGAGGTGTCGCCGTAGAAGGCGGCCGTCTCCTGCCAGAACGGATCCTCGAGCATCGCCTTGGTGATCGGGTTGGAATACGCGCCGCCGATCTCGACCATCTCGTTGACCCAAGCCTTGCGGTTCTCGTTGTCGGTGTGGAAGTCAAACCACATCTTCTGGATCAGGCCGGCATACTCGTTGGTGCCGTTGTTGACCACGCACAGGAAGTTCGAGACGGGCGCGCCCGCGGTGCCGACCTCGCTGAACACGGGGGCGCTCATCGCGCGCCATGCGCCGGCGGTCTTGGTCAGGTTCGCGCGCAGGAACTCATCCCAGAACGCGCCGATGTAGAAGGTCGCGATCTGGCCGTTGTCGGTCGCCTCGTAGAGCGGCGGCTGCATCATGGTCGTCTTGTAGAGCAGGCCCTCGCTGTTGAGCGTATCCAGGAAGCCCAGCGCGAGCCTGGCGCCCTCGTCGCTGCCGATGACGACGTTGCCCTCGTCATCCCAGATGCGGGCGTTCGCCTGCGGCATCAGGCCGCGGCGGCCCCAGTAGCGCCAGGTGTAGGTGGTCGGGTCGATGTAGGAGAGGTAGACCTCGCCGCCGGACTTCTCCTTGAGCTGGCGGCCGGCCTCCAGGTAGCCCTCCATCGTGGTCATTTGCGCGGGATCGACGCCGTACTGCTCAAAGAGGTCGGCGTTGTAGAAGAGCAGCTGCGGACGCACGCTGTCCGGCAGGCCCCAGATCTTACCCTGGATGGTCGCGTCGTTGGCCGCGCCGTCGACGAAGAGGTCGGCGTTGGCGGTGTAGAAGTCGGTCATGTCGACGAGCAGGCCCGAGGAAGCGAGATCCACGATGCCGACCGCGTCGGAGTAGATGGCGTCGGGCATGTCGTCATACGCGCCGGCGAGGTAATCCATGGAGATCTTCTGGCGGCCTGCGGCCTGCGTCTCGATCTGCACCATTTCGATGCTGACGCCGGGCGCGATGTCGCGGTTGCGCTCGAGCCAATCGTCAAAGTACATCTGAAGGAACTGGGGCTGGCCCGTGCAGTAGATGGACACGGTGCCGTCCGGATAGGTTTCGGCGCTTGCCAGGGCGGCGACGCTCAGCACCATCACCAGAGCCAGAACAAGGGACATCAGGCGTTTCATGTTGGAACCCTCCTTTTCTTTATGTAAATCTCCTCTGCTCAGCCTCGCATCAGGCGCGGAGCAGCGGGATTTGCATCATGCGGGAATGTGACGGAAATCCTCGCGCTCTGCGCCGGCCTCGGACGCGGAGCAGCGGGATTTGCAGCCCTTTTTCGGAAGCGGGCCCGGCATCATGCCGGGTTGGCGGCGGCGTGGACGGCGGCCGCGATGCGCTCGTAGGGGATCTCCGTGGGCAGCGTGCAGTCCGCGCCGAGGATGAAGCCCGTCGTGCCAAAGCTGCGGATGACGTCGCGCACGGCGGCTTGCAGCTCCTCGATCGTGCCGTCGACCAGCACGCCGCTGCGGTTGGCCAGGCCGCCCATGATCGCCGCATTCGGGAAGAGCTTGCGGCCCTCCTCGAGGGAGAAATTCGTCTCGTAGACGCCCCAGTTGACGACGTCGCAGTAATCCCCGTAGCCGCGGTAGCGCTCCATGTTCAGATCCTCCTTGCAGATGTGCAGGAAGATGTCGCCGCCGGCCTCGCGGATGGCCTTGAGGATCTGGATGTCGTAGGGCATGACGGCCTCGGCGAATTCCTCGTCGGTGAAGAAATGCCGCTCGCCGCCCAGCGCCGCGTAGTAGATGCCGCTGCAGCCCAGCTCGATGCAGGCCTGCGCCAGGTCGCACATGGCGTCGGCGATACGCGCGCGCGCGTCGAGCATCGGCCGCTTGTTGGTGCGCATCTGCTCGACGAAGAGCTCGCGGACGGGCTTGTAGCCGTAGGTCGCCTCGAGCGGATGGATGGCGCTGGCGCAGATGCCGTGAACGGTTGCCAGCGCGTAGGCGTCGCCCGCCTCGTCGAGGATGCGCTTGACCATGTCCAGCTGGCGCTGCATGAACGGCGAGCGGCGGTTGTAGGCGGGCACCTTGCTCCAGTCCGCCGGGCTGTGCATTTCGCCGATGAGCGGAACGAGATTCTCGTTCATGATCTTGAGCACGTCGCAGTCCGTGCGGCGGTAAAAGTCCAGATGCGCCTGCACGCCCGGCTCGTCAAAGGCGATCTCGCGGGGGAAATGCAGCGAGAAGCAGGCGGGGACATGGTCGACTGGCTGCCTGCGCACGGCAGCCTGAACGCGTTCCTTCTTGGTCATCAAAGTATGTCACACCTTTCTTGCAGTATGGGGAATTGCGTCAAAACCGTACAACGGGAACTGAACTGCCTGACTCTGCAAAGCGGTTCGGAAGAGGAAGCGGGCACGGCCCGCCTTCTTGCAGTATGGGGAATTGCGAGCGGGAACTGAACTGCCTGACTCTGCAAAGCGGTTCGGAAGGGGAAGCGGGCACGGCCCGCCTTCTTGCGTGATGGAGCATGGCAGCCATCAGATGATCTGGCGCACGTCCTCGCGCAGCGCCTCGAGCGTCGCCTCGTAATCCCGGCTGACGATGCCCGCGACGATCCGGTCGTGGATGTCGTTGTCGCCGTGGGGGATGCCGCGGACGTTGACGAAGTACTGGTTGGCGGCGCGCGCGCTCATCTTGAGAATGCGCCCCAGCGCGTCGATCAGGTATTCGTTGGAGCAGAAGCTGGCCAGCAGCATGTGGAAATCGATGTTGCGCCGCCAGTTGTCCTGAATCGAGGTGTTGACCAGCTCATCGCGCTTGCAGTGCTCGCGCTGATGCTGGAGCTGGGCAATCTGCACCTCCGTGATGCTCGGCCAGGACTTCTGGAGCATGAAGCATTCCAGCGCGTCGCGGGCCTCGATGAGCCTGGCGACCTGCGCCGGCGTGATCTGCACGATGCGGTAGCCCATGCGCGGGATGGCCTGAAGGACGTTCTCCTCGCAGAGCATGATCAGCGCCTCGCGCACGGGGGACTTGCTCACGGAGAGCTTCTCTGTCAGCGAGGCCTCGGTCAGAATGTCGTTGCAGGTCAGGTTGCCGTTGGTGATCTCGCCATAGACGTAGTCGTAGACCATCATGGTCAGCGGTTTGGATGTGTGATTCAAGAGAACCTCCCGGAAAGACGACTGAAAGGGGGAACTCCCTCTGTGATATGATCTTGTAATCATATTAGCGCGAAGCGTGGAAAAAGTCAACAGTTTTTGGATGATTTTTTTAAATAAATTTGAAAAGAGAAAAAACCTTCGATATCAGATCGTCCGAATTCCACAAACCCCTGTATGCCTATTTTTCTACTATATAAATAGGAAAAGGAAACAAAAAAACGCGGCGGCCGGGGCCGCCGGAAAGCGCGCAAAGGGGGAACGCTCAGCCCCGGGCCGCCAGCGCGGCGATCTGCGCGACGGCGCTGTCGATCAGCTGGGCGAGCGTGAGCTGCTGGGTGCCGGCGACGATGCTTGAGCACTGGTTGACCGGCAGCAGCAGCTTGGTCGCGGGGCTGCGCCCGACGGCGACGGCCATCCCGGGCGTGATCTCGCCCAGGAGCGCGTCGGCCATCAGGATGCCGATCGGCCCGACGATCAGGTCGGCTGTGCGGCAGGCGACGATCACGGGGTTGGCGCCGGTCGCGCCCTGGTCGGCGCCGGCCTTCAGCATGGCGGAGGTCGCCAGCGCGTTGGTGCCGATGGCGAGCACGCGATGGGGCGCGCCGATGCCGGCGCGGCGCATGGATTCGACCAGGAGCGCGCCCATGCGTCCACCTTGGCCGTCGATGACGGCGATGGTCATGGCTTGATCACCTCGTAACGGTTGTCTCCGGCGGCGTCGCTGTGCACGCGCAGCGCGAGGTCGCAGCGGCGAAGCGCGCCGGTCTCTTCGAAATAGCGGTTTTCCAGCGGGATCCAGAGCGAGCAAAAGCGCTCGTGCATCGCCGCGCCGTTGCGCGCGAGGATGCGCGCGCTCTGCGTCTGCCCATCCAGAGTCAGAAGGACGCGCAGGTCATAGTGCGGCGAAAGCGACGGATGCAGGCTGTAGGAGCCCTCGACGATCGTGAGCCGGCCGGGTACGCGCGTTTGCCCGGGCAGCAGCGTTCCGCTTTGGCAGTCGTAGCGGCGGTAGAGGCAGGGACGGCCCTGCCTGAGCGGCAGGAGCACCTCCTCGAGGAAGCGCTCGTGGTCGACGTTTTCCCCCGGCACAGCGAAGCGCTCGGGCGTTCGCTGCTCCGGGCGCAGGAAGAAGTCGTCCATGTGCAGCACGTCCGCGCCGTAGATCTCCCCGAGCAGCGCGGCGAGCGTCGTCTTGCCGCCGGCGCAGCAGCCGTCGATGGCGACGATGGCGCAGGGCGTGCGCGCCATGAGCGCGTCGACGCGCGCAAGCAGCGGGAGCAGCCGGGCGTACTGCGTGCGCACGACGCGGTAGGCCGGGGCATAGGCCGCGCGGAAGGCGTCGCTGTGGTGCAGCGGCGGGCAGCCGGCGGCGAGATAAGCCTGCGTCTGCCGGCGCACCTCCTCTGTGTCAAAGGGCAGCGTGAGCGCAGGCGCCTGCGCGGCGGCTGCGGCGAGCGCGGCGCGGCGCTCCGGCGTCTCTGCCTGCGCGCTGAGCAGGAAGAGGCGCAGCAGCGTTTCGGGCTGCACACCTGCGCGGCGGCAGGGGGCGAGATGCGCGCGGCTGTATCCGCCCAGCTCCTCGAGAAGCGGCGCGTCCGCCGCCGAAGGGGCGAGGGCATGAAGCTCCTCAAGCAGGGCTGCGCGGGCGCGCGCCTCCTCGGGCGCGAAATGGCCGCAGCCCATGACGCTCTGGTAGAGCGCCTTGAGCAGGTCGGTCAGCTGCGCGGCGGGATAGCGCGCAAGCTGCGCAGCAAAAAGGGAGGCCAGCTCCATCGGGACAGCCTCCCTTCGTCATTGTATGAAGCGGTTTCCGGGGTTGATGATACGGCATTTGGCGGGGTTTGTCAAGCGGCCTTACGCCTTCTCCTCCTCGGGCGGATACGGACGGCCCTGCATATAGGCGTCCATCGCCTCGGCGACCTCCTTGCTGCGGGCGACGGCCTCGACGACCGTGCGCGCGCCGGCGACGACGTCGCCGCTGGCGAAGACGCCGGGGCGGGTCGTCCTGCCGTATTCGTCGGCGACGAGCAGGCCGCGCGCGTTGGCCTCCAGTCCCTGCGTTGTGGAGACGAGGCGGTTGCGCGGCCCCTGGCTGATGGAGATGATCGTGCTGTCGGCCTCGTAGAGCTTCCGGCTGTCCTCGATCGGCGTGAAGCTGCCGTCCTCGTGCTCGACGATGTCCTCGAAGATGACGCCCTCGTCGACGATCTCCACCGGCTGCTTGTTGTAGAAGAACTCGACGCCCTCGAGCACGGCGTAGTCAAACTCATGTTTGGAGGCGGCGACCTTCGCCGTGCGCGAGAAGCAGAGCACGCGGCGCACGCCCTTGCGCACGGCCGTGCGGCAGACGTCCATCGCGGCGTTGCCCGCGCCGATGACGATCAGCGTTTCGCCCAGGCGGTAGCTGTCCGGGTTGTTGAGGTAGTTGATGCCGAAGTGGACGTTGCCCAGCGTCTCGCCCTTGATATGCAGCGCGTTGGGCTGCCAGACGCCCGTGCCCACGAAGATCGCCTTGTAGCCGTCGCGGAAGAGATCCTCGATGCCGATGGCGGTGCCGATGGTCGTGTTCGGGCGAACCTTGATGTCCTTGAGCACGAGGTGATGGTATTCAAAGTCGTCGAGCACGGACTTGGGCAGCCGGAAATCGGGGATGCCGTAGCGCAGCACGCCGCCGATCTTGTCCTTGCCCTCGAAGATCGTGACCTGGTAGCCCCGGCGCGCGAGGATGACGGCGATGGTCAGCCCGGCGGGGCCGGAGCCGATGATCGCCACGCGCATGCCGTTGGAGGGCGCGGGGCCCTTGGTCATCTTGT
This sequence comes from Clostridiales bacterium, assembly GCA_004556985.1. Taxonomy (GTDB): domain Bacteria; phylum Bacillota; class Clostridia; order Christensenellales; family Aristaeellaceae; genus Ventricola. The sequence goes on from SFFC01000010.1 coordinate 41,676, forward strand.
TGCTGTAGGTCGTGGAGATGTAGTTTTCGATGGAGGAGAAATGCACGGGAGCGCCCTTGCGCCCCAGCACGCAGTGCCCTTCGCATTGGTTTTCGTGATTGCACACGAGGCTGCACACCGTGGTCAGCGGGTTGTTTTCAAAGAGCATCCAGCCCGCGTCGTCGAGCTTGCCGTCGAGCATCAGGCGGATGACCTTGGGGATGGGCGTGTGAATCGGGCAGCCCTTCTGGCATTGGGGAACCTTGCAGTTCAGGCAGCGCTGCGCCTCCTCGAGAATGTGTACGGCCATAAAAAACTCCCTTCCGATCGCAAATCCGTATGTCGTATAGGATATCCACAGTAAAATCCATTATACGGCAGGACAGGCGCGAAGGGAAGGGGGTTGCGATTCGTTTTTCAGGAGAAGCCGGGTTTATTTGGCCGGCTCAATCTCCTTGCGGTTGAGGGCGACGTTGGTCGCCGCACGGTAGGCGGTCAGGCCGTAGCCGTATTCGTCGTTGGTGAGGCACAGGGAACGGCCCGGGCAGTTGACGAAGCTGGAGGTGAAGCCGACGCCGCAGGGGTAGCCCGCGCCGGCCGGCGCAGCGGCGTTGATGCCGTCGCCCGCGACGTACAGGCCCTTGATGCCCGTGAAGCCGTCCAGGTCGTCGAGGTCGCAGAGC
>SFFC01000096.1 GCA_004556985.1 Clostridiales bacterium
GAAGGAGCCGAGGCCGCCGAGCACATTCTCATTGAATGTCGTCGCGACATGCTGCTTCATCCGGCGCACGGCCTCATAGCCGCGCTCAACATCCACACCTGCGTCCTTGTAAGTGATCATCGTGAAACCTCCATATGATAGTTGTGGCTGATCCTGTTTCAGTAAAAGGATTGAATCTGCGCGCGAAGCGGTCATGGGGTCAAGGGGCGAAGTCCCTTGGCGGGTTTTAGGGCGGCAGCCCTAACGTCCCCATCCATAAAGGAGAATGCAGTTTCAGAGCAGGCCGCAAAGCGGCCTACGATTGAAACGGGTTTGATTTCGCAAAGCCGGACTTCAGATGCAAGTTATCATCAGGTTGCTCATTCCTGCGCGATCATTTCCCCCGTCTGGGGATCGATGGGATAGCGGCCGTCGAAGCAGCCCGTGCAGAACTGGCAGCCGGAGCCCGCGACCGTGCGCAGCAGACCGTCGAGTGAGAGGAATTTGAGGCTGTCAGCGGCGCATGTGCACCTCCTTGGCGCCCGCCGTGCGCAGCATCTCGACGATCTTGCGGCTCGTCGTGCCGCGGACGATGGAATCGTCGACCAGCACGATGCGCTTGCCCCGGACGTTGCGCGGCAGCGCGTTGAGCTTCGTGCGCACGCCAAGCTCGCGCATGCCCTGCTCCGGCTGAATGAACGTGCGGCCGACGTAGCGGTTCTTCGCCAGGCCGTCGCCGTAGGGGATGCCGCTCTGCTCGGCGTAGCCCATCGCGGCCGCCAGCGCGCTGTCCGGCACGCCGATGACCAGATCCGCCTTGATGTCGTCGCCCATCGCCAGCCGCCGGCCTGCGTCCACACGGGACTGATAGACGTTGATGCCGTCGATGACGGAGTCCGGCCGCGCGAAGTAGACGAACTCGAACAGGCAGAGCCGGCTGCCCAGCGGACTCTGGACGTAGTGGCTGTGAATGCCGCTCTCGTCGATGCAGACGATCTCGCCCGGGCGCACGTCGCGCACGAATTCCGCGCCGATGGCGTCGAGCGCGCAGCTCTCGCTCGCCAACACGAAGCTGTTTTCGATGCGCCCGAGGCACAGCGGGCGGATGCCGTAGGGGTCGCGGATGCCGATGAGCCTGTCCCTGGCCAGCAGCACGAGCGCGTAGCTGCCGCGCACGACGTTCATCATCGACTTGATCGCCTCGACGAGGCCCTTGCTGCTCTCCCGGGCGATGAGGTTCAGGATGACCTCGGTGTCGACGGTCGTCTGGAAGATGGCGCCGTTGTCCTCCATGTCGCTGCGCAGCGCGTCGGCGTTGACCAGATTGCCGTTGTGCGCCAGCGCGAGCATGCCCATCTTGCAGCGCGCGACGACGGGCTGCGCGTTGATGACGTCCTTGCCGCCGAAGGTCGAGTAGCGCACATGCCCGACGGCGATGTGGCCGGTCAGGCCGCTGAGGATCTCCTCGTCAAAGACCTCCGGCACGAGGCCGAGGTTGCGGTACTGGCGGATGGTTTTCCCGTCCGCCACAGCGATGCCCGCGCTCTCCTGGCCGCGATGCTGCAGCGCGAAGAGGCCGTAATACGCTGCCTCCGAGGCGTGAATATCGCTGTCCTGCGCGTAAATGCCGAACACGCCGCAGGCTTCCTCCATGCGGTCGCCCTGTTCCTTGATATCCGTCATACCGTCCCCCCTGTCAGAAGCGGTTCAGTTGCCCGCAGCCGCGCCCATGCTTCCGCGGCCGCGCCGGAGACGCCGGGCCGGTTACAGCTGCGCAGCGATCTGAGCGTCGTCCGCCTCAATCGCCTCTGCCATCTGCACGCGGTGGGCGGAGAGCTTTTCTTCAATCTCCGGATATTTGATGGAGAGGATCTGCGCCGCCAGGTAAGCCGCGTTGTCCCCGCCGCCGACGGCGACCGTCGCCACCGGAATGCCCGTAGGCATCTGCACGGTCGAGAGCAGCGAATCCAGCCCATCCATCAGCGAGGATTTGATCGGGATGCCGATCACCGGCAGCGTCGTATGGCCGGCGATGACGCCCGCCAGATGCGCGGCCTTGCCTGCCGCGGCGATGAGCACCTCGAACCCATTCTCCCGCGCAGCGGACGCGAACGCCGCGACCTTCTCCGGCGTCCTATGCGCGCTGGCGACATGCACCTCGACGTCGATGCCAAACGAACGCAGCACCTTGACACAGCCCTCCAGCGACGGCGCATCGCTCTTCGAGCCCATAATCAGCGCAACCTTAGGCATAGAAAGCGCACCTCCAAAAAGTGAAATCGCTGATAGTATAGCAAGAGTGCTTCGGCTTTTCAATCAAATTTCAAACCTTTTTCGTGCATTTTTTGAATATTGTTCGGGTTTTTCGCTGTTTTCAGGCGGTTTTCACGAGCATCAGCAGAGTTTTTTAAGCAAAAGCCGTACTTTTGTTTTGTCTCCTCTTCCGGCTCAGGCGCGCAGAAAGCCGGCAGGCGGATGGCTCCGTCTGCCGGCCCGATTATGCGAATTTCTCCCGTCCGATCTCGGAGGGCGTCTCGTCGTAGAGCACGCGCGTCACCTGCGGCGCGCTCTCCAGGATGCGCGCGGTCGTCCGCTCGAGCAGGTCGTGCGGCAGGCGCGCGGGCAGCAGCTGTCCGCCGGAGAGCGTCACGGCGCGCAGGATGATCGCCTCGCCGTCCATCGGCTGAATGCCCCCCGTGAGCACGGGGAAGAACTTATGCAGCTTGCGGTCCTGCCCGGCCGCGGCGATTTCCTCCCGAAAGATCGAATCTGCGACGCGCAGGGCATGCAGCCGCTCCTGCGTGACCTCGCCGATGATGCGCGCGCCGAGCCCCAGCGCGGGGAACGGCTTGCGCCGCGCGATGCTCTCGTCGAGCCCCAGTCTGCGGGCGATCGCGCGCACCTCGTCCTTGAGCAGCGTCGAAAGCGGGCAGACGACAGCCATCCCCTCGCCCTCCCAGCTCGCCGTCCTTGATTGGATGGCGTCGCTGTAATTGTCGCCGAGCACGAGCGTATGCGTGCCGGGCATCGCGGCGAACTGGCGGAGCATCTCCTCGCGCAGACAGGCGGCGACGACGCTGCGCTTCTCCTCCATGCCCTGCCTATGCGCGAGCGCCTCCAGCACGACGCCGGAGCGGTCGACGCGCAGCAGCGGCACGCCCATCTGCTCAAACGCCTGCGCGACGGCGCCGGCCTCGCCCTCCCGCATCAGACCGGTATCGACAAACACGGCGGTCATCCGCTCGCCGAAGGCCTCGTGCGCCAGCACGGCAGCCACGCTCGAATCGACGCCGCCGCTGACGGCGCAGACGGCGCGTCCGCCCTGCGCGGCAGCCTCCTCAAGCGCATGCCTCGCCTCCTCGAGCGCCGCGTCGAGCGTCCACCAGGGCGCGCAGCCGCAGATCTCCAGTGCGAAGTTCTTGAGGATCGCCGCGCCCTCCGGGTCGTTGCGCTCCAGCTCAAACTGCACGCCGTACTGCTTCCTGTCCGTGCGCTCAAAGGCGATCGTGCAGCCGCCCGCGCTCGCGCTCATCTGCACATCCGGGGGCAGCATCAGCATGAGCGCCTCCTTGATATAGCGCTCGCCGCTGCTCAGGCCGCGGAAGAGCGCGCTCTCCCCGTAGCGGATGGCGGTCTTCCTCTCGCTCAACGCGACATCGGCGCTCGCGCCGCCCTGCGCGGCAAGCAGCATGTGCGCGGCATGGCCCAGGGCGAGCACGGGAATGCCAAGCTCGAGGATGCCCGCGTCGAACACGCCGCAGCTGCTGGCGGCCTCCCCGGTCATGATGATGCCCCGAGGCGCAAGCGCGCGAATCTGTGCGGCGGTCGTCATGCCGCTGACAATCCGGCTGTAAATCTGCTCCGCGCGCAGCCGTTTGGCCGTCTCCAGCGCGTATTCATTCGAATAGCTGAGGATCAGGATCATGTCCATCGTGTGTCGTCCCCTCCTGATGCGAAAAGAAGCTGTCTCGCACGGCGAAACAGCCTCTTTCGTACAAACGGTCTCACCGGCAGCCTGCCGCAGCCGTCCGGGGCGCTTCGCTCCGGGCTGCGACCTTGCAGGGAGATGCAAATGCCAAGGATCAGATCAGCTCGAGAATGACCATCTCGGCAGCGTCGCCGCGGCGCGGGCCCTTCTTGAGGATGCGGGTGTAGCCGCCGGCACAGTTCTTCTCCGCGTTGCGGGCCTTGTACTTCGGGCCGATCTCGCGGAAGAGCTTCTCGACGCAGGGATACTTGACGTCCTTGGTGCGCGCGCGATAGGCGCTCTTGGACTCGTCCTCCTGCTTCGGCTCCTTGATGTTGTACAGATACGCCATGATCTGACGGCGGGCATGCAGCTTGCTGGGCGCATCGTTCTGCACGGTCACGGTCACGGTCTGACCCTTGTCGTTGTTGAACGTCTTCTCAACGGAGACGTTGTTGTCGCACTCGCGGATGGCGAGGGTGATCAGACGCTCGGCCTCGCTGCGAACTTCCTTCGCGCGGTCAAGCGTGGTCTCGATGCGGCCGTACCAAATGAGGTTGGTCACCTGGTTACGAATGAGCGCCTTGCGCTGAGAGGCCGTGCGGCCCAGTTTGCGCTGATGAGCCATGGGAATATCCTCCTTTTTCGGCCCGCCTCCTGCAAATACAGTTCTTCACGCGGCAGTCTTCGAGCCTGAGCGCCATTTGGGGCGTTCAGGCTCTCTGTCCGCCGCGCCCATATTTCCCTTAGGCGCGACCTTGATAGCCCCCTTGAGGGCGTATTGGTAACGCGCGTGAGCGCGTTGACGGTGATAATGGTTACTCGTCGTTGGCACGCAGAGCCAGTCCGAGCGCAGCGAGCTTCTGCTCGACCTCTTCAAGAGACTTCTTGCCCAGGTTGCGAACCTTCATCATGTCCTCCTGGTTGCGCTGCACCAGCTCGGCGACGGTATTGATGCCGGCGCGCTTGAGGCAGTTGTAGGCGCGAACAGAGAAGCCGATCGTCACGACCTGATCGGTCAGATCCATGAACAGCTTGAGGTGGCCGCCAAGGATCTTGGCCGCCGTGCTGATGGCCTCGTCAGGCTGGATGCTGCCGTCGGTCCAGACCTCGAGCGTCAGGCGGTCGTAGTCGGTCGCCTGGCCCACGCGGGTGTTCTCAACGGTGTAGTTGACCTTGCGGATCGGGGTGAAGATCGAGTCCGTCGGGATGACGCCGATCGGCATGGTCGGCGTCTTGTTGCGGTCGGCGCTGACGTAGCCGCGGCCCTTCTCCAGGGTCAGATGCATGATCATGTCCGCATCCTCGTTGAGGGTGGCGATGTGCAGATCGCGGTTGACCACCTCGATCTGATCGTCCACCTCCAGCGCGGCGGCGGTCAGCTCGCACGGGCCCTTGACGTTGATGGACACCGTCTTGGGGCCGTCGCAATACAGCTTGGCAGAAAGCTCTTTCAGGTTGAGGATGATCTCTGCAACGTCTTCCTTCACGCCGGGAACAGCGGAAAACTCATGCTGGATGCCCTCAATCCGGATGCTGGAAACGGCAACGCCCGGCAGAGAGCTGAGCAGCACGCGGCGCAGGGAATTGCCCAGCGTCTGGCCGAAGCCATGCTCAAGCGGCTCCACAACGAATTTTCCGTAGCTGTCGCTGGCTTCCACACGCTCGATGCGGGGCTTTTCGATTTCGATCATTCGGCAGATTCCTCCTCACAGTTACCGTGAAAAAACCAGGCAGCTCATTAACGAGAATAAAGCTCGACGATGAGGTGCTCCTCGATCGGGCAATCAATGTCCTCACGGGCAGGCATCGCGATAACCTTACCGGTCAGGTTCGGGGCGTCAAAGGTGAGCCACTTCGGGGTGACCACGCCGGTGCCCTCGCGCAGGGCCTTGAAGCCGGCCTGCTCCTTGGAGTGCTCGCGGATGGTGATCACATCGCCGACCTTCACGGAGTAAGAGGGGATGTCCACCTTCTTGCCGTTGACCAGGATGTGGCCATGCACGACAATCTGGCGGGCCATGCGGCGGGTCTTGGCCAGGCCAAGGCGATAGACGACGTTGTCAAGGCGCAGCTCGAGGAGCTTGAGCAGGTTTTCACCGGTGATGCCCTTCATGTTCGCAGCCTTGAGGTAGTAGCGATGGAACTGCTTCTCAAGCACGCCGTAGACGAACTTGACCTTCTGCTTTTCCTTCAGCTGGGTGCCGTACTCGGAAACCTTCTTGCGCTTGTTGCCGCCGGGATTGCGAGTAGACTTCTTATTGCCATAGCCCATGACAGCCGGAGAAATGTCGAGGCTCCGGCACTTCTTGGCGATCGGCTCCTTATTGTTAGCCATTGATTGTAGTCCTCCTTACAAAACCTTACACGCGACGGCGCTTGGGCGGACGGCATCCGTTGTGCGGGATCGGCGTCACGTCCTTGATCATGTTGACCTCGAGGCCGGCGGCCTGGAGGGAACGGATGGCGGCCTCACGTCCGGAGCCCGGGCCCTTGACGTAGACTTCGACGGTCTTGAGGCCGTACTCCATCGCCGCCTTGGCAGCGGTCTCCGCCGCGGTCTGCGCGGCGAACGGCGTGGACTTCTTGCTGCCGCGGAAACCGAGTCCGCCGGCGGAAGCCCAGCTCAGCGCGTTGCCCTGGGTATCGGTCAGGGTCACGATGGTGTTATTGAAGGAGGAGCGGATGTGTGCCGCACCGCGCTCCACGACCTTGCGCTCGCGGCGCTTGCGGACGACTTTTTTCAGCTTCTGCTTAGGTGCCATTGTCAATCACTCCTCTTATCTGGTTGCCTTCTTCTTGCCGGCGATGGTCTTCTTCGGGCCCTTGCGGGTGCGCGCGTTCTGCTTGGTGTTCTGGCCGCGGACGGGCAGGCCCTTGCGGTGACGCACGCCGCGATAGCAGCCGATCTCCATCAGGCGCTTGATGTCCAGGCCGATGTCGCGGCGCAGGTCACCCTCGACCTTCAGGTTGTGCTCGATATATTCACGGATCTTGTTGACGTCCTGCTCCGTGAGATCCTTCACGCGGGTGTCAGGGTTGACGCCGGTGGCGGCCAGGATCTCCTGAGAGGTCTTGAGGCCGATGCCGAAGATATACGTCAATCCGATTTCGACCCGCTTCTCACGAGGCAGGTCAACGCCAGAAATACGTGCCATTGTTTTACCTCCGAACTGAATTCCGTAAGTGTGATTCCTGCTTGATTTCTCTATGAAAAGCCGCATGGTTCGCAGGCATGGCCTGCGCAGCCGCCCAAGCGATCCTTCCTGTCAGAAAGCAAATCAGCCCTGCTTCTGCTTGTGCTTCGGGTTCTCGCAGATGACCATGATGCGGCCCTTGCGCTTGATGATCTTGCACTTCTCGCAGATAGGCTTGACAGACGGTCTAACCTTCATTTTGTCCGTTCCTCCTCGAATTTGTTTTCTCAACCCTTGCTGCGCCAGGTGATGCGTCCCCTGGTGAGATCATAGGGAGAAATTTCGACCTTGACCTTATCGCCCGGGTAGATACGGATGAAGTTCATGCGGATCTTTCCGGAGATCTGGGCCATGATTTTATGCCCGCCGGCCACCTCTACGCGAAAATTCGCGTTCGGCAGCGCCTCGACGACGACGCCTTCAACCTCGATATTGTCGCTCTTGGGCAAAGTTAACCCTCCTTACGCGGCAACAAAGCCTCTTGATAGCCGATTGCATCTAGTTTATTTCGCACTTCAGAGTCAAAAATCCTCTTTTTTGCAAAAATTTTTTCTTGAATTTCTTCAAGAACTTCGGGTTTTGCGACCAGATGCTTGATCTTCTTCCTCTTGGGATTGTCCACCTTCCGCTGGCAGCCGTTTGCGATCGCCACATAGTTCTCGTCGAGCACGGCGACGACCACGAAGTAATGTCCCTGATCGCGTCCTGCCTTGGAGAAAACCACGCGGCCGACCTCCATCGGGAACGAGCTCATCGCGTCTCCTCCTTATGATATCCCGGCAGCGAGAGCAGCTCGGGCTCGCCATCCGTGATGAGGATGGTGTGTTCATAATGGGAGCAGAGGCTGCCGTCCCGGGTGACGACCGTCCAGCCGTCGCGCAGCGTTCTGACGTGATAGTCGCCCGCCGCGATCATCGGCTCGATGCAGATCGTCATGCCCTTGCGCAGACGGACGCCGTGACCGGGCACGCCGAAATTCGGCACGCTCGGCTCTTCGTGCATCTCGCGGCCGATGCCGTGTCCGCACAGGTCGCGGACGGCGGAAAATCCGCGCTCCTCGACGTACTGCTGCACGGCATGGCCGATATCGCTGATGCGGTTTCCCTCCCGCGCGACCTCGAGCGCGGCAAAGAAGCTCTGCTGCGTGACGTCGATGAGGCGCTGCGCCTCCTCGGAGATGGCGCCGACGCCGACGGTCAGCGCGCTGTCCGACTGCCAGCCATCCAGGATCAGGCCCGCGTCAATCGAGAGGATCTGCCCCTCGCGCAGCACCGTCTCCTGCGACGGAATGCCGTGGACAACCTGGCTGTCGACCGACGTGCAGATCGAGGCGGGATAGCCCTCGTAGTTCAGGAAGGAGGGAATGGCGCCGAACGAACGAATGAGCTTTTCCGCAAAGCGGTCAAGCTCCTTCGTCGTCACGCCCGGTTCGACCTTCTTGCTGAGCTGCGTGAGCACCTCGTGAAGCATCGCGCCGGCTCTGCGCATCTTTTCGATCTGGGTTGCGTTCTTGATGGTAATCATTTCGCCTCACCCAGCGCGCTGAGGATGGCGCTGAAGCAATCGTCCATCGGCTGAGAACCGTCCACCGTCTTGAGCAGGCCCTGCTCCGCGTAGAAATCGATGAGCGGGGCGGTCTGCGCATGGTAGACCTTGAGGCGGCTGAGCACCGTCTCCGCCTTGTCGTCGTCGCGCTGAATCAGCCCGGCGCCGCACTTCTCGCAGGTGGTGCTGCCGTTGAGGCGGCTGACATGGTAGGTGCCGCCGCAGGAGAGACAGACGCGGCGCCCGGAGAGGCGCTCCGTCAGCTTCTCGTCGCTGACCTCGATGTCGATGACGGCATCGATCTTCGCGAAGGTCGCCAGCGCCTGCGCCTGGGGCACAGTGCGCGGGAAGCCGTCGAGAATGTAGCCGTTCTCGCAATCCTTCGCAGCCAGCCGTTCGCGGACGATGTCGATCACGACGCTGTCAGGAACGAGCTCGCCCTTGTCGATATAGGCCTTGGCGGCCAGACCGGTCGGGGTCTGCTCCTTGATGGCGCGGCGAAGGATGTCGCCCGTGGAAATCTGAGGGATGCCCAGCCGCTCGCACACGCGAACGGCCTGGGTCCCCTTGCCCGCGCCGGGCGGGCCAAGAAAAATCACATTCATGTGAGCACCTCACGCTTGTCGGATATCAACCGAGGAAGCCCTTGTGGTGACGCATGACCATCTGCGCCTCGATCTGACGGATCGTCTCGATGCCGACGGAAACCGCGATCAGCACGGAGCTCGCGCCGAACGGCGCGTTGATGCCGAAGATTCGGGTCAGCATGGTCGGAATGGTCGCCAGCACGGCGAGGAACAGCGCGCTGAACAGCGTCAGACGGCTCGACACGCGGCTCAGGTACTCCGTCGTCGCGCGGCCCTGGCGGATGCCGGGGATGATGCCGCCGTTCTGCTGCAGGTTTTTGCTGATGTCAACCGGATTGAACGTGATGCTGGTGTAGAAGTAGGTAAACGCGATGATCAGCACCGCGAGCACCACCTGATACCAGATGCCGGCCTGGAAGTTCGACCACCAGAGGTTGATCCCGCTGCTCGGGAAGAACGCGAAGATGGTCGCCGGGAACTGGAGGATGGCGAAGCCGAAGATCAGCGGCATGACGCCGGTGGAGTTCAGCTTCATCGGGATGTGGGTGGACTGGCCGCCGTACATCTTGCGGCCCACCACGCGCTTGGCATACTGCACAGGCACGCGGCGCTCGCCCATGTCGACGTAGGTGATGGCGACGATCATCGCGAGGAACGCGATGACGATCGCGACCACGGCGATCACGGAGACGGAGCCGTCGACCATGCCGACGAGGGCGCTGGTCGCCCAGTTGAACATGTTGGACACGATGCCCGCCATGATCAGCAGGGAGATGCCGTTGCCGATGCCCTTCTCAGTGATGCGCTCGCCGATCCACATGGCCAGCGAGGTGCCGGCCGCCATGGACAGGCCGATGACGACGTACCAGAGGAAGCCCTCCTTGGCCGTGGCGCGCATCGCGAACACGAGGCCGACAGCCTGGATGAACGCGAGCGCGACGGTCAGGTAACGGGTCCACTCGGTGATCTTCTTGCGGCCCTCAGGGCCTTCCTTCGCCAGCTTCTCAAGCGCAGGCACAGCCACGGTCAGCAGCTGCAGGATAATGCTCGCGTTGATGTACGGCGTGATGCCCATCGCCATGATGGTCATCTGGGAGAAGGAACCGCCGGTCATCATGTTCATGAAACCGAGGATGGAGAACTGGTCGACGTACTTGCTGACCTCCGCGAGGTTCATGCCCGGAACCGGGATGACGCTCAGCAGGCGGTAGACCAGCAGCATGCCAAAGGTGTAGAGGATCTTCTTGCGGAGTTCAGGAATGCGCCAGGCATTCTTCATCTTTTCCAGCATATCAGATCACCTCAGCAGTTCCACCGACGGCCTCGATCTTCTCCTTTGCAGAACCGGTGAACTTCACGGCCTTCACCGTCAGTTTCTTGGTCAGCTCGCCGCCGCCCAGAACCTTGAGGCCGTCCAGCTCCTTGCGGATGATCTTCTTCTCGACGAGCAGCTTGGCGGTCACCTCAGTGCCCTCCTCGAAGATCTCCAGAGCGCCGACATTCACGGTCGCATATTCTTTCGCAAAGATGTTGGTAAATCCGCGCTTGGGCAGCTGGCGGACCAGAGGCATCTGGCCGCCCTCAAATCCCGGACGCTTGCCGCCGCCGCTGCGGGCCTTGGCGCCCTTGTGGCCCTTGCCGGACGTCTTGCCCAGGCCGGAGCCGACGCCGCGGCCGAGACGGCGCGGCGAAGTGGTGGAGCCCACAGCGGGCTTCAGCTCATTCAGCTTCATGGTGAAATCCTCCTTACTCGCCGATCTCGACCACGTCCACCAGGTGCTTGACCTTGAAGATCATGCCGCGGATGGACGGCGTGTCCTCAAACACCTTCGTGGAGCGGATCTTGTGCAGGCCCAGCGCCTTCACAATCTTAATGTGGTTGGGCTTGCTGGAGACAGGAGACTTCACAAGCGTAACCTGCAATTTCATCGTCTCTTCCTCCTTCTCAGCCAAGCAGCTCTTCGACGGTCTTGCCGCGCATCTTCGCCACTTCCTCGGCGCTGCGCAGGGAAGCCAGACCCTCGATGGTCGCCTTCACCATGTTAATCGGGTTGTTGGAGCCGTAGCTCTTGGTGCGGATATCCTTGATACCGCAGAGCTCGAGAACAGCACGGGCCGGGCCGCCGGCGATAACGCCGGTGCCTTCCGGGGCCGGCAGCAGCACGATCTCGCCGGTGCCGAAGTGGCCGACGGTCTCGTGCGGGATGGACGTGCCCTTCATGCTGACATGGACGAGATGCTTCTTGGCATCCTCGCCGGCCTTGCGCGCGGCTTCCGGAATTTCGGTCGCCTTGCCGATGCCGCAGCCGACGCGGCCCTTGCCGTCGCCGATGACGACCAGCGCAGCGAAGCGCATGTTGCGGCCGCCCTTGACAGTCTTGGAGACGCGGTTGATCGCAACCATCTTCTCCTGGAACTCGCTCTCCGGCCTGCGGTCGCGGCGCGGGCCGCGCTCACGGCGCTCGCCGCGCTCCTGCGGTTTCTTTTCCATTTCCTGAGGCATTCTTCGTATCCTCCCTTGAATCAGAAGTCGAGGCCCGCTTCACGGGCGCCTGCGGCGACCTCCGCCACGCGGCCGGTGTAGACATAGCCGCCGCGGTCGAAGACGACCTGCTTGATGCCGGCCTGCAGCGCGCGCTCGGCGACGGTCTTGCCGACGAGCTTGCTCGCGCCCTTCTTGTCCAGCTCGGCGAGCTGGCCCTTGATCTGCGGATCGAGGGTGGAGCAGGAAACCAGGGTCTTGCCGACGGTGTCGTCGATCACCTGCACATAGATGTGGTTGAGGCTGCGATAGACGCTCAGGCGCGGCATCTCGGGCGTGCCGCTGATCTTCTTACGCACACGCTCATGACGGATCACACGGATCTCATTACGATCACGTTTGGTGAACATTAGCGCTCACTCCCTTTCTTACTTCTTACCAGTCTTGCCTTCCTTTTGACGGACGACCTCACCCGCATAGCGGATGCCCTTGCCATGATACGGCTCCGGGCTGCGGACCGCACGGATGTCGGCGGCGACGTTGCCCACCTGCTGCTTGTCGATGCCGGAGACCTCGATGGTCGTCTGGTTCGGCGTGGCGAAGGCGATGTTGGCCGGCGCCTTCATGATCACCGGATGGCTGTAGCCGATGGTGATGGTGAGGGTGTCGCCCTTGGCGTCGGCGCGGTAGCCGGTGCCCACCAGGTTGAGCGTCTTCTTGTAGCCCGTGCTCACGCCGGTGACCATGTTGGCGATCAGCGCGCGGTAGAGGCCGTGGAAAGCGCGGTTCTGCTTCTCGTCGTTCGGGCGGGTCACGAGGATCTCGCTGCCCTCCTGCTTGACGGTGATGTTCTTGTTGACCTCCTGGGTCAGCGTGCCCTTCGGGCCCTTCACGGTGACAAGGTTGTCGTCGGAAACGGTAACCGTGACGCCAGCCGGGATTGCGATCGGATGTCTTCCGATTCGAGACATTGTTTCTACCTCCGTTTCAGCGTCGTCAATTACCAGATGTAGGCGAGCACTTCGCCGCCGACCTTGGCCTCGCGGGCCTGCTTATCGGTCATCACGCCCTTGGACGTGGAGACGATCGCAATGCCCAGACCACCGAGCACCTTCGGCAGCTCCTCGCACTGCGCGTAGACGCGCAGGCCCGGCTTGCTGATGCGCTTGAGGCCAACGATGACGCTCTGCTTCTTATCGGTGTACTTGAGGCCGATCTTGATCTGGCCAGCCAGGCCGTCGTCGATCAGATCAACGCTCTTGATATAGCCTTCGTCGAGCAGGATCTTCGCGATGGACTTCTTCATGTTGGAAGCCGGAATCATCACGCTCTCATGCTTGGCGACTTGAGCATTGCGGATGCGGGTGAGCATATCTGCAATGGGATCGTTAACGAGCATTTCAGTCCCTCCTTACCAGCTGGCCTTGCGGACGCCGGGAATCTGTCCCAAACAAATGCGGCAGACGCCGTACTTGCGAAGCACGGAGTGCGGACGGCCGCACAGGCGGCAGCGGGTATAAGCGCGAGTAGAGAACTTCGGCTCCTTCTGCTGCTTGTTGATCATACTGGTCTTAGCCATGTTTGTCCTCCTCCTTACTTCGTGAACGGCATGCCCATCAGGCGCAGGAGCTCTTTGCACTCCTCGTCGGTGTGCGCGGTCGTCACAAAGATCATTTCCATGCCGCGAACCTTCTCCACCTTGTCGTACTCGATTTCGGGGAAGAGGAGCTGCTCGCGAATGCCCAGCGCGTAGTTGCCGCGGCCGTCAAAAGCCTTGTCGCTCACGCCGTGGAAGTCGCGGACGCGCGGGAGGGCGATGTTCATGAGCTTGTCCATGAACTCGTACATGCGCTCGCCGCGGAGGGTGACCTTGGCGCCGATGTTCATGCCCTCGCGGAGCTTGAAGTTCGCGATGGACTTCTTCGCCTTGGTGGTGATGGCCTTCTGGCCGGCGATGGTCTCAAGCTCCTTGACGGCAGCTTCCAGCGCCTTGGGGTTATCCTTGCAGTCGCCCAGGCCCATGTTGATGACGATCTTGTCGATCTTCGGGATCTGGTTGACGTTCTTGTAACCGAACTTCTGCTTGAGGGCAGGAACAACTTCGGTCACGTACTTATCATAAAGACGCGCGTCCATGGTTTACTCCCTCCTGCATTACGCTTCGATGTTCGCGCCGCACTTCTTGCAGACGCGGACCTTGGTGCCGTTCTCCAGCACGCTGTAGCCGACGCGGGTGCCCTTCCCGCACTTGGGGCAGACCAGCATCACGTTGCTGGCATCGATGGCGGCTTCCTTCTTGATGATGCCGCCCGGCACGCCCTGCTGGCGCGGCTTCTGGTGCTTGGTGGCAACGGCGACGCCCTCGACGACGATCTTGCCAGTCTTCGGGGAGGCCACAAGAACCTTGCCCTTGCTGCCCTTATCCTTGCCGGTGATCACGACCACCGTATCCTTGGAACGGATATGCATAATTCTTTCGCCACCTCCTTACAGAACTTCGGGGGCCAGAGACACGATCTTCATGAAGTCGTGCTCGCGCAGCTCGCGGGCGACCGGTCCAAAGATGCGGGTGCCGCGGGGCTGCTTGTCGTTGCCGATGATGACGGCAGCGTTGTCGTCAAAACGGATGTAGGTGCCGTCCTTACGACGGTAGCTCTTGTGCGTGCGAACGATGACGGCCTTCACGACGTCGCCCTTCTTCACAACGCCGCCGGGCGTTGCGCTCTTGACCGAAGCCATGATGATATCGCCGACCGAGCCGGTCTGGCGGAAAGAACCGCCCATGACGCGGAAGCACATAATTTCCTTGGCGCCGGTGTTGTCGGCGACCTTAAGACGCGTTTGCGGCTGAATCATTGAGTTATTTCCTCCTTATCCGACAGGGCTTACTTCGCCTTCTCGATGATCTCGACCAGGCGCCAGCGCTTGTCATGGCTAAGCGGACGGGTCTCCATGACGCGCACGGTGTCGCCGATGCCACACTCGTTCTTCTCGTCATGGGCCTTGATCTTGGTGGTGCGGTTCATGATCTTGCCATACAGGGGATGGCGAACGCGATACTTGACCGCGATGGTGATGGTCTTATCCATCTTGTCGCTGACGACGACGCCAACGCGGGTCTTGCGCATTCCTCTCACTTCAGACATGGTTGCTGTCTCCTTTCAGGTTACGCCTGAGCCTTCAGCTCGAGGCTGCGCAGCGCGGTCTTGGCACGGGCGATGTCGCGCTTGGTCTTCGCGATCGCGGTCGTGTCCTGGAGCTGGCCGGTCGCCAGCTGGAAGCGCAGATTGAAGAGCTCCTTCTTCAGCTCCACAACCTTATCGTTGAGCTCGGCAGCGGACAGATCGCTAAACTGATTGTTCTTCATTACGCTTCACCACCTTCGCTGGTCTTCGCGGCTTCGCGCGCGATGATCTTGGTCTTGAGCGGCAGCTTGTGCTGGGCAAGACGCAGCGCCTCGCGGGCATCCGCCTCGGCAACGCCCTTGATCTCAAAGAGCACGCGGCCCGGCTTCACAACCGCAACCCAGTACTCCGGGGAGCCCTTGCCGGAACCCATTCGGGTCTCAGCCGGCTTCTCCGTGATCGGCTTGTCCGGGAAGATCTTGATCCAAACCTGACCGCCGCGCTTGGTGTAGCGGGTCAGGGCAACACGGGCGGCCTCGATCTGGCGCGCGGTCACCCACGCCGGCTCAGTGGCAACAATGCCGAAATCGCCGTACGCAAGGAAGTTGCCGCGCTGGGCCTTGCCCTTCATGCGGCCGCGGAAGACGCGGCGGCGCTTCACTCTCTTGGGCATCAACATGGTTTACTTGCCTCCTTCGGTCTTGGCCGGAGCTTTCTTCGC
>SFFC01000097.1 GCA_004556985.1 Clostridiales bacterium
TGCCGCCGCGCGTTGACATGCACGACGCGTACAAGCCTGCCAAGAAGCCGCAGAAGCCGGGGAGAAGGCCCAAATGACCGACACACTTCGTGCATGGCTGCCCGACGCTGCGGCGTGGGCGTCTGTCGCGCTGATGGGCGTTTGCGGCCTGCGGCTGCTGGGGCGACTGATCCGCGTGCTGCGCGGGCAGGAGGACGCCTTCATGCCGGCGAAGGCAGCGGACGGAGAAGCGGGCCGGGCGCCGGTGCGTGCGCTGCTGGCGGCGGCCGGGGCCGCGCTGCTCAGCCGGGCGCTGATCTATCTGCTCGCCTACGCGATGCGCCGGGCGATGGGCGATCCGGGCGGCTTTTTTGAGACGCTGCCCGCGCTGTGGGTGCATTGGGATACCCGGCATTATACTGGCATCGCGCTGGAGGGCTATACGGCGGTCGGCGACGAGCGGCTCAGGCTCGTCTTCTTCCCGCTGTATCCGCTGCTGATGCGCGTGCTTTCGCCGCTGACGGGCGGGAACGTCTTTTTCGCCGGGCTGCTGATTTCGCTGGCCTGCACAGCAGCGGCCTCCGCGCTGCTGTGCAGCCTGGCGTATGAAACATACGGCGCGCGGGCGGCGAGGCTCTCCGTCGCCTATCTGCTGCTCAGCCCGATGAGCGTGTTTCTGAACTGCTGCTATACGGAGGCACTCTTTCTCTGTCTGACGCTGTCCGTGCTGCTGCTGTTGCGCCGGGGCCGGCCTTGGCTGGCGGCGCTGTGCGGTATGGGCGCGGCGCTGACGCGGATGCCCGGCGTGATCATCGCGGGGCTGTTTCTCATTGAGCTGCTCGCCGGGATTCCGAAGGGGCGCTTCAATCTGCGCGCCGTGCTGCGCTGCGCGGGGCAGATGCTGATCGTATTCTCGGGGCTGCTCGTCTACTGGGCGATCAACTGGATCGTCACCGGCGATCCGATGATGTACATGACCTATCAGCGGGAGAACTGGTTTCAGGAGCCCGGCACCTTCTGGGGCTCCGTCTCCAACACCGTGTATTACCTGCTGGGCAGCCTGGAGGAGGGGGATTGGTTCTTCTCCTGGGGCGCGCAGTTGGCGGCAATGGCCTTCGTCTTCCTGCTGCTCGTGTTTCGCTCGGATGCGCTGCCGTTTGACTGGGCGGCATACAGCTTTGTCTATGTCGCTGTCGTGCTTGCACCGACCTGGCTGCTCTCAGGTCCGCGCTATCTGTTCGCGCTCGCGCCGCTGCCCATGCTCAAGTCGCGGATGTTCAGCGGGAGGGGAGCCCATGCGGCGGCCCTGGCGCTGAGTGCGGCGCTGCTCGTGCTCTTTACCTTCGGCTATACGATCGCCGTCGAGGTGCTCTGAGCCGGGCACGGGATATTGACACATAAAAGGAAGGAAACCATGAGACCAAACGACAGACGCGGAAGGCGGGCCCGGCGGGTGCTGCTCCTTCTCGCGGTGCTGGCGGCGCTTGCGGCCGTGCTGCTCGCGCTCTGGCGCGGAGGCTGGCTGGAGAAGCTCGGCTCCGTGGAGGAGCTTCGCGCGCTCATCGACCGCACGGGCGCCTGGGCCGGCGTCGTGTATTTTCTGCTCCAGATGATGACCGTCATCCTCGCGCCGATTCCCAGCAACGTGACGATGATGGCGGGCGCGCTGGCGCTCGGCTTTTGGGAAGCGGTCTTTTTGGGCGTACTGGCGGTACTGGCGGGCTCGATGATCATGTTCAGCGCGGCCAGAAGGCTCGGGCGGGACGCCGTGCAGCGCTTTGTCGACCGGAGCGTGATGGAAAAATACCTGCCCGTCATCGAGGAAAAGCAGGACATGTTCCTCTTTTTGACGCTGCTCTTCCCGTTTTTCCCCGACGACATGCTGTGCATCCTCGCCGGGCTGACGACGATCCCGCTGCGGCGCTTCGCCGCGATCATGGCGCTGGCCAGGCCATGGGGCCTCGTCTTCGCCGCGCTCGTGGGCAGCGGCGCGATTGCGATGCCCGCCTGGGCCTGGGCCGTGCTGGCCGTGCCGATGGCTGCCGTCTTCTATCTGATGATGAAGCACAGCGCGGCGATCGAGGACAGGCTCTTTCGCGCTTGCCGCAGAATCAGCGGGCGCGGAAAGAAAAAAGGAGCTGCCTCCTCCGGGACGCCCTCTGCGGAGGGCAAGGCCTGAGCCGCAAAAAACGACAACCCATGCTTACCCGTGACAACCCATAAGGAGGAAACGACATGCTGATTGTCACCTATGAGCAGGCCGTCGAGGCCATGGAGCGCGGGCTCCTTCGCTATATGCCCGGGGACAAGGCCCATCGCTTTGCCGAGATCTTCGCGGGGAATTCCTGCGACGGCGTCCACAGCCACGGTATGAACCGCTACCCGCGCTATCTGAGCGACATGGACAGCGGCCTTTGCGACCGCAGCATCACCGAGGCGGAGCGCGTCTCCGGCATCGGCGGTCTGGAGGTCTGGGACGCGCATTTCGGCGTCGGCCCGCTGATCGCCGAGCAGGTCACGCGCCGGGCCATCGAGCTGGCGAAGACCCACGGCGTCGCCTGCATCGCGCTGCGCAACAACAGCCACTGGCTGCGCGCCGGCCGCTATGGTCTGATGATGGCCGATGCGGGCATGGCCGGATTGTGCTTTACGAACACCTGCATGAACCTGACGGCCTACGGCGCCAAGCAGCCCTCCGTGGGCAACAACCCCGTGACCATCGCGCTGCCGCGCAAGCGGGGCAGCCTTGTCATGGACATGGCCGTCAGCCAGTATGCCTACGGCAAGCTCGAGATCATGGCGCAGAAGGGCGAGATGCTCGACAGCCCCATCGGCTACGACACCCGGGGCGAGCTGACCTGCGACCCGGGCGAAATCTGCAAAAGCGGCCTGATGCTGCCGATGGCCCAGTGGAAGGGCAGCGCGCTCTCGATCATGCTCGACATGCTCGCCTCGACGCTCTCCCTGGGGCGCACGGCGCTTGAGATCGGCAAGCCGGAGGACGGCGAGCGCGGCATGAGCCAGGTGTTCATCTGCATCAACTACGCGGCGCTGGTCGATGCAGACGAGGCCGACGCGCAGATCGAGGAGACGATCGCCTTCCTGGGCAGCCTCAAGCCCGCGCAGGGCGGACGGGGCGTGCACGCGCCGGGCGAAAACCTGCCCGCCGTGCGCGAAAGGAATATGCGCGAGGGCATCCCCGTCACAGAGGCGACATGGGAGAAAATCCTCGCCGCAGGGAAATAATTTGCTGCATTATTTAGTAAATTGATAGGCAATCGTGTCCTGAACTGGAAGAATTTTTTTGTTCCATTCGCGTATGAAATCTGTTTTTTGACTTGACAGACTGTGTAAAAGCATGTATGATGTAATGGTTAATCCGCTTAACCGAATGCGGCATGCAGGTGAATTCGTTTAACCAGCGAAGCGAAATGGAGGGGCCATGAGACAGACGAGCGAGATCACGCCGTTCGGGCGCAGGGTGAAAATCCGCCTGCTCGAAATGAATATGGATGCGCGCGAACTCGCCCGCCGCGTTGGCACGAGCCCCGTTCAGATCAGCCGCATTCTGCATGGCAAGCGCCCCGGGCGCGAGCAGATTCCCCGCATCGCGCAGGTGCTGGGCATCGAGGTGGATGACACGGAAAAGGATGAGGAGAAGAACGCCTGAAGCATTCCGGGGAACCGGGACTGCCTGGGGCATTCTTTGTCAAGGGGTATATTTTGATGCGGGTCCGTCCCGCGGATAGATATAAATTATTATAAGGAGGGTTTTTTCCATGAAGAAGATTCTTTCTCTGGTTCTGGCTGTCGCCATGCTCCTGTCTGTGGGCGTCGTGGCGTTTGCCGAGGACACCATCGAGAAAGGCACCATCGTCTACGGTGCTTCCACCGAGATCGGCGGCGACTTCGCGCCGAGCGCCTGGTGGACCAACAATGCTACGGACAACATGATCCGTAAGATGATCAACGATTATTCGCCGATTACCACCAACCAGGGCGGCGAATACGTTCTCAACGAGACCGTCGCCGAGTCTGTCACCGGCGAGATGAATCCCGACGGCAGCAAGACGTTCACCGTCAAGATCAACGAGGGTCTCGTTTATAACAACGGCGAGCCGATCACCGCGAAGGACTTCGTCTGGGCGAGCGTCTTCTCCTGCTCCCAGACCGCGACCGATCTGGGCACCATGCTCACCGGCTATCAGACCTATGTCGGCGGCCAGGCGTATCATGACGGCGAGGCGGCCTGCGTTTCCGGCATCCGCCTGATCGACGATTACACCTACTCCGTCACCATCGTGGCCGACAAGATCCCCTACTTCTTCGACATCGCCTATGTGGCCGACCTCGCCCTGAACATGAACTACTGGCTGGGCGACGCCGTCGAGCTCAAGGACGACGGCGAGGGCTGCTACATCGAGGGCCTGAGCAAGGAAGCTGTCGAGAAGCAGCTCGAGTATGCCCGCTTCGACGGCAGCGAGACCCGCGTCTCCGCCGGCCCGTACAACCTGGTCAACTTTGACAAGGGCGCGCTTCAGGCGACCTTCGTCAAGAACGAGAACTACGCCGGCAACTTCGAGGGCCAGATCCCTGAGATCGAGAAGATCGTCATCGTGAAGGCGGAGGACGCGACCTGGGCCGACCAGATCAAGACCGGCGCGTTCAACTTCTACGATCAGATTATCGATGGCAGCCAGATCAACACCGCGATGGATATCATCGAAGAGGGCGGCTTTGACTACGTCCAGTTCGACCGCGCGGGCTACGGCAAGATTCAGTTCCAGTGCGACTTCGGCCCGACCCAGTTCAAGGCTGTCCGTCAGGCGATCGCCATGCTGCTGGATCGCAATGAGTTTGCGAACACCTTCTGCCAGGGCTGGGGCGGCGTCGTCAATGGCCCGTATGGCACCGGCCTTTGGCAGTATGAGGAGGCCGAGGAGTGGCTCGACGAGACCCTGAACACCTATGACTACGATCCGGAAGGCGCTGTGGAGCTGCTGATCGCCGACGGCTGGATCTATGACGAGACCGGCGCCGAGTGGACCGAGGGCCACATCCGTCACAAGAAGGTCGAGGTCAGCGAGGCCGGCTCCTATGCGCACAACGTGACGCTCGACGACGGTACCATCCTGATGCCGCTGATCATCGAGTGGTCTTCCTCCGAGGGCAACCCGGTGTCCGAGCTGCTGAGCGTCATGCTGGCCCAGGGCGAGCAGACCGCGGCCGCGGGCATCAAGATCAACCAGAACGTCATGACCTTCACTGAGCTGATCAACTACCTCTATCGTGACGCGTCCCAGGGCGACAAGTACGCCGTGCCGACCTACGGCATGTTCAACCTCGCCTCCGCCTTCCCGGTTGGCTACACCCCGGCTTATGAGTGGACCACCGATCCGGATCTGGTTGCGGCTGGCTGGAACACCAACTTCCTCTTCAACAACACGCTCGATACCCTCTCCATGGACATGACCTACGACGTCGAAGCCGGCGACAACGAGCTGTTCATGACCTATTGGAAGGCGTACCAGATGGTCTGGAACGAGCTGCTGCCGGATATCCCGCTGTATGCGAACGTGCTCATCACGATGTATCCGGATTGGCTGGAGGGCTACGAGCAGACCGCTCTGTGGGACTTCAACCAGGCGATCCTCTACTGCACCGTCGCTGAGTAAGCACAGACCCTAAACCGGCATGATGCCGGTGGCATTTCCGACGAAGTGATGGTTGTCCATTTGCTTTGTGCCCGAGACCGGAGCCTTGCAGATGAACTTACAGAGTAAAGACAGCTTGAGGGCGGGCGCTGCGCCCGCCCTCTCTGCTTTTTCAGCTGTTCCCGTGGCCTGAGGTCAACGGGACAAGGGCTGTGCCCTTGTCAAGGGGCGTGTTCTGCCGCGCGAAGAAAGGCAGAGCCCTTGTTCCAAAGGGGGAACGAAAAAGAACGGCCCAAAGGGCAGAATCTACCGAAAAAGAGAGGATGGATGAGATGGGCAAATATATCGCCAAGCGCATCGGATACATGGCGCTGGTGTTTCTCATCGTATCGTTTTTGATGTTCGCGCTCTACAATCTGATCCCGTCGGATCCGGCGCGCGCGCAGCTGGAGGCGCAGAAGACGAGCCTCAAGCCGGATCAGTATGAAGAGATGTATCAGCAGCTGCGCAAGCAGATGGGTCTGGACGATCCGCTGCTGATCCGCTACGCCCGCTGGATGGGCCTGTGGCCGGATGTGGGTGACGAGGGCTTCAATGGACTGCTTCAGGGCAACTTCGGCTATTCCCAGTTCTTCAAGCAGGAGGTGACCGCCGTCATCTCCGCGCCGATGAAGAACACGATCTTCATCAATATCTTTTCGACGATCCTCGCGCTGGGCATCACGATCCCGCTGGGCATCTACTGCGCCGTGCATAAGGGACGCAAGATCGACAACGGCGTGCAGGTCGTCACGATGCTGGGTTATAGCCTGCCGATCTATATCATTTCGCTGATCTTCATGTATTTCTTCTGCGTTCACTGGCGCATCTTCCCGATTTCCGGCACGAAGACGGCTGGCGCGATCTACGCGACACGTTGGGATGAATTCATCGACATGCTCTATCACGTCACGCTGCCGGTCATCGTCATGACGTTTGCCTCGCTGGGCGGCATGACGCGCTACGTCCGCAGCGCGATGATCGACGCGCTGAGCATGGATTACATCCGCACGGCGCGCGCCAAGGGCCTGCGCGAGAAGGTTGTGATCTATTCCCATGCCTGGCGCAACGCGCTGCTGCCGGTCATCACCTCGATCATCGGCTGGTTCATCAGCATCTTTTCCGGCTCCGTCATTATCGAGAACACGTTCTCCCTCAACGGCATGGGCAAGCTCTATTGGACGGGCCTCAACAACCTCGACTTTGAGCTGGTGCTCGCCATTCAGATGTTCTATACGGTCGTTTCGCTCATCGGCTCCCTGCTGATGGACATCAGCTATGGCCTGGTCGATCCGCGCGTGCGTGTGGACAAGTAAGGAGGAAGAGACATGAGCAATAAGAAAAAGGAATTCTTCCTCGTCCGCTGGTTCAAGCGCTGCGTTTTGGGCGACCGAGCGGAGGTCTCCTTTGAAGACGAAGAGAAGATTCAGACGCCGATGCGCGCGATGGTGTCGAGTTTTGTGCATAAGCCGCTGGCGATGATGGGCCTGATCGTCTTCCTGGCGATCTTCGTGTTCGTGATCGTCGGCCCGCATTACTGGCCGCTCGATCTCTCCGACCAGGACAGCTCGCTGACCAACCTGCCGCCTTCCAATGACATGATGGCCGTGCCGGACGCGCTGCTCAAGGCGGGCATCGCGGATATCACCGCAGGCAACACCTACGGCATTGGCATCGCCGAGGACGGCGAGCTCTACATCTGGGGACATACCAAGATCACCGACAAGATCGACATGGCCGACATCCCGCAGGAGGTGCTGGATGCGGACATTGTCGCCGTCGCCGCGGGTACGGATCATGCCGTCGCGCTCGCTGAGGACGGGCAGGTCTATGTCTGGGGCAACACGAGGCTCCAGCAGGACAAGTTCTCCTCCGATATGACGAAGGCGATGAAGAAGGGCGGCGACGCCTGGGAGGTCGTCCAGCTGGAGGCGAGCAACCAGTTCTCCGCGATTGTGACCTCCGACGGCAACCTCTATCTCTGGGGCAACGGCAACATGGCCGACATCAAGCTGCGCTCCAAATACGAGGGCAAGATCGCCAAGGTCGCGCTGACCGACAACGAATACATCGCCTTGCTGACGGATGGCACCGTCGCCTACACCGGCTACAAGGACAAGAACTCCCCCTTCGCCAAGATTCCGGCGGAGCTCAAGGGCAAGACCGTCGTGGACATCGCCTCGACGAGCAAGAGCGTCGCAGCCATCACGGAGGACGGGCAGATCGTTGTCTGGGGCAACGCGACCAAGGGCGAGGCCGATGTACCGGAGCTCTCCAGCAAGCCGGTGCACCTCTACGGCGGCCGCTACCACTATACGGCGCTGCTGGAAAACGGCGACGTCGTCTCCTGGGGCAACAACAAGTATCACCAGATTGACGTGCCGGACGCCGTCAACAGCGCCGACAACATCGAGCGCATCTTCGTGAGCAACTATCAGAACTACGCGCTGGGCAGCGACGGCAAGCTCTACACCTGGGGCCTGAAGGGCTTCACGCTGGGCACCGACAGCCTCGGCCGCGACATGCTCACGCGAATCGTCAACGGCGGCCGCGTGACGATGACCGTCGGCGCGATCTCGGTTGTCATCGCGACCATCCTGGGCGTGCTCTTCGGCGGACTGGCCGGCTATTTCGGCGGCCATCTGGATATCCTGATCATGCGTATCGCGGAGATCGTCGGCGGCCTGCCGTTCATCCCGTTCGCGATGATCCTCTCCGCCGTCATCGGCACGCGGCTTGACATCATGGTCGTGCTCGGCGTGCTCTCCTGGGTGCCGACCTGCCGCCTCGTGCGCGCGCAGATCCTGGCCCAGCGCGAGATGGAATACGTCACCGCCGCCAAGGCCATGGGCATCCGCGAGGGCACGATCGTCTTCAGGCACATCCTGCCCAACGTCGTCTCCCTGCTGATCGTCTCCATGACGCTCGACTTTGCAACCTGCATGCTGACGGAATCCACGCTGTCCTACCTGGGCTTCGGCATTCCGCTGCCCACGCCGACGTGGGGCAACCTGCTCAATGGCGCGAACAACTCCATCGTCATCCAGCAGTACTGGTGGCAGTGGGTGTTCCCGGCG
>SFFC01000098.1 GCA_004556985.1 Clostridiales bacterium
TGCTCGCCGCCCTCGCCCTCCCGGCGCTGGCTGAGGATGCCGTTTCCTCCGCCTCCGTCGCCGATTTCTACGGCGATTACGCGCTGACCGGCGATGCGCTGATGGACGCCATCAACTCCTTCTCTGGCTGCTACCTCGTGACTACTGTAAGTCCAGAGGGCGTGCCCAACACCGCCTACTTCATCTTCGCCATGGTCAAGCACGAGGACAAGTATTATCTCCAGCTCGGCCTGGCTGAAAACCAGTCCAAGGCCAATCTCACCGCCAATGGCGAGGGCATCGCCATCTATGCGGCGAATCCCACCGGCGAAGAGGGCGCCAAGCCCTACGCCATCTCCGGAGCGCGCATGTGGTTCAAGGCTGTCGAGGATGAAGCGCTGCTCGATGCGCTCAATCCGTCTGGCCGTGAGGGCGCAATGTTCTTTGAGGTTGTCGAAGTTCGCTCTCTGGGCTAATCTTCCCGCTAATCAAAGGGGCTGACAGTTCATCGCCTGTCAGCCCCTTTTTTATGCTGTTGCTCTGACGTTTCGTCAGGACACCGACGGCCTTCTGGCCATCGCGCCGTCCGCGCTCTCGCGGCGCGTCTTGCCGCTGACCAGCTTGCGCTTGGGCTCGCCGGGAATGAGCGTCGGCTCCTGGTTCTTGGTGATGGTGTCCTCCGTCACGACGACGCGGCTCACGTCCGCGCGCGAGGGCAGCTCGAACATCGTGCCCATCAGCGCATCCTCGATAATCGCGCGCAGGCCGCGAGCGCCGCTCTTGCGGGCGATGGCCTTGCCGGCGATCGCCTTGAGCGCCGCCTCCTCGAAGTCGAGCTCGACGCCGTCCATCTCCACCAGCTTCTTATACTGGCGCACGAGTGCATTGCGCGGCTCGGTCAGGATGCGCACGAGCGCGTCCTCGTCGAGGTTGTCAAGCGTCACGATGATCGGCAGACGGCCGACAAACTCGGGGATCAAGCCGAATTTGAGCAGATCCTCCGGCCGGATATTGGCGAGCACCTCGCCCACGTTGCGCTTCTCGCGGCTCTTGACCTCGGAGCCGAAGCCCAGGGAGCCCGCGCCCTCGCGCTTTTCGATGATCTTGTCGATCCCGTCAAACGCGCCGCCGCAGATGAAGAGGATGTTCGTCGTGTCGATCTGGATGAACTCCTGATGCGGATGCTTGCGCCCGCCCTGCGGCGGCACGCTGGCAACCGTACCCTCGATAATCTTGAGCAGCGCCTGCTGCACGCCCTCGCCAGAGACATCGCGCGTGATCGAGGGATTCTCGCTCTTGCGGGCGATCTTGTCGATCTCGTCGATGTAGATGATGCCCCGCTGCGCCGCCTGAATGTCGTAATCAGCGTTCTGAATCAGGCGCAGAAGGATGTTCTCCACGTCCTCGCCGACGTAGCCGGCCTCGGTCAGGCTGGTCGCGTCCGCGATGGCGAAGGGCACCTTGAGGATCTTCGCCAGCGACTGCGCCAGGAAGGTCTTGCCGCAGCCGGTCGGGCCCACCATGACGATGTTCGACTTCTGCAGCTCGACATCCCCGCGCTTTTTGGGCGCGTTGATCCTCTTGTAGTGGTTGTAGACGGCGACGGCGAGCGCGCGCTTGGCCTTCTCCTGGCCGATGACGTACTCGTCGAGCACCGCCTTGATTTCCATCGGCTTGGGCAGATTCTGCGGCTCCTGGCTGGGCGCCGTGCCCAGATCATCGGCGATGATCTCCTGGCAGAGCGCGACACACTCGTCGCAGATATACACGCCATTGCCGGCGATGATGCGGCGAACCTGATCCTGCGTTTTGTCGCAGAAGGAGCAGCGCGCGACGCGCGGCTGCTTGGTTTCGTCCTTATCTCTTGGCATTTCGCACCTCAGATCCTTATGATTCCCGTCGGAAGGGGTTATTTCTTGCGCGGCCGGTAGATATCGTCGATGATGCCGTAGGCCAGCGCCTCGTCGGCGGTCATGAAATAGTCCCGCTCAACGTCCCGCTCGATCTTCTCAAGCGGCTGCTTCGTCATCTCGCTCATCAGCGCGTTCATCTTGCTCTTCGTGCGCAGCAGCCACTGGGCATGCAGCTGCACGTCGGTCGCCTGGCCGCTCGCGCCGCCGCTGGGCTGATGAATCATGACCTCGCTGTTGGGCAGGGCCAGGCGCATGCCCGGCTCGCCCGCCATCAGCAGGAACGCGCCCATCGACGCGGCCATGCCCAGGCAGACGGTGCGAACCTTCGGCTTGATGTAGCGCATCGTGTCGAAGATGGCCATGCCGTCGGTCACGCTGCCGCCCGGGCTGTTGATGTACATGGAGATATCCGCATCCGGATCCTCCATCTCCAGGAAGAGCAGCTGCGCGACGATGCTGTTGGCCAGGGCCTCGTTGACCTCGCCGCGCAGGAACACGACGCGATCCTTCAGCAGACGGGAATAGACGTCATACGAGCGCTCGCCGTAGGGCGTCTTTTCAATCACACTCGGCTCGAAGTAATAGTTGTTGCTTGACAAGGTTGAGACGCCTCCTTTGCGTCGCTTGACGGGGATCAGGCCTCGGCCTTGGCGTTGTCGCAGAGGAACTTGATCGCGTTGTCGCGAATGGCGTCGGCCTTGAAGTACTCGCGGTCCGCCTCGGTGAGCGTCTCCTTGAGCTCCTCAACGCTCTTGCCGGTCTGCGGCGCAAACTGCGCGATCTGCGCGTCGATCTGCTCCTCGGTCGCGTCGATGGCCTCGGCCTTCTCGACGGCCTCGAGCACGAGGTGCGCGCGCACGCTCTTCTCGGCCTGATCGCGGTAGTTCGCGCGGAAGGCCTTCTCGTCCTGGCCGGTGTACTTCATGAAGTCCGCCAGCTTGAGGCCCTGGGAGGCCAGGCGATACTCGAAGTCGCGCATCATGGAATCGATCTGGCGCTCGATCATCGCCTCCGGGATCTCGACGGTCGCGTTCGCGATGACCTTCTCGATCACGGCGTTGGTGAAGGCGTTCTGGTCGCGCTCGGCCGCCTGAGCTTCCAGTTTGGCGCGGATGTCCGCCTTGTATTCCTCAAGGGTGTCAAACTCGCTGATGTCCTTGGCGAAATCGTCGTCAAGCGCAGGGAGCTGCGTCTCGGTGATGCCGTTGACCTTCACGTGGAAGACGGCCTTCTTGCCCGCGAGCTCCTCGGCGTGATACTGCTCCGGGAAGGTCACGTCAAGATCCTTCTCCTCGCCGATGTTCATGCCGACCATCTGCTCCTCAAAGCCCGGGATGAAGCTGTGGGAGCCGATCTTGAGGGTCTGGCCCTGCGCGGTGCCGCCGGCAAAGGCGACGCCGTCGACGCTGCCCGCATAGTCAAGGTTCACGGTGTCGCCCTCGGCGACGGCGCGGCCCTCGACGGCAACCTCGGTCGCCTGCTTGCTGCGCTCCTCCTCGACCTTGGCGTCGACCTGCTCGTCGGTGACCTCGGTCTTCTCCTTCTTGACCTCAACGCCCTTGTACTCGCCCAGGGTCACGTCCGGCTTGACGAAGACCTCGCAGGTGAACTGCAGGTTCTTGCCCGCGCCGATCTGCTGGATCTCGATCTCCGGACGATCCACGACGTCGACCTTGTTCTCGTCGATGGCCGGGCCGTAGACCTCGTCGAACACGAGCTCGAAGGCCTCGTCGTAGAAGACGCCCTCGCCGTACATGTTCTCAATCAGCTTGCGCGGCGCCTTGCCCTTGCGGAAGCCAGGGATATTGACCTGGCCGCGCACCTTGATGTATGCCTTGTCCATGGCCGCGTCGAACTTTGCGGCGTCGATGTCAAAGGACAGCTTAACCTTATTGCTGGAAATCTTTTCTACGGTGGTGCTCATTTCATTTGCTCCTCCACTGGTAATGGTTGCGTCCCGGAAACCCCAAAACGCTATCTTATATTATAGCACGCTTATATAGGAAGATCAATCCTAAATCCGCGCTGCTCCGGGCTTTTTCCTGCCTTTTTGGGCCGGTCAGCGGCGTTTTTTTCTGCCGTTTTCCATTGTATGCGCCCGGCTTTTCCTTCATGCGCGCGCCGCGCGAATAGAAGCGCGCGCTTCCCCGCAAACTTTCAGCGGGAGGAATTGCTGTGAACAAAACGCCGCTGATCGTCGTTCCCGCCCGGCCCGCCTCGCAGCATGCGGCGCTGGCTCTGCTGCGCCGCGCGCGGCGGCTGCTTCAGGCGCTCGGGGAGGAT
Source organism: Clostridiales bacterium (assembly GCA_004556985.1). Classification (GTDB taxonomy): domain Bacteria; phylum Bacillota; class Clostridia; order Christensenellales; family Aristaeellaceae; genus Ventricola. Next base: position 4,176 of record SFFC01000098.1, read on the forward strand.
GGCGCGCTGCTGCTGTTATGCGCGCTGCCCGACGCCGACGCAGCCCGCCTGCCGCAGGACGACGCGCTGATCCGCCTGCTCCAGTCCGGCATCATGGGCGCGGACGCCCGCCTGCGCGGACGTCTGCTGCTGCTCGTCTGCCCGCGCGCATGGGACGACGCCGCGCGCGCCTACGTCTGCCAGCCCGATGCGGCGCTTCTGACGGCGCGCCTGCTCATGGGCCTTGAGCCCGGAATGCGCTTTGAGGCCGCCAGCTTTTCCCCGTCCTCGCTGAAAGGCGCCCATGCCTGCGCGCTGCTGCTGCCGGATGCCTTTCTCTGCACGCCGGATGTCCCCGGGCGTCTTGCGGAGGCGCTCGGCGCGCTGCCCTGCGTGACGGGAAGCGTGCTGCCCGCTTTCTCCCCGCGCGACACGCTGCTCACGCGCCTGCAGCGCATGGGCTTTGACCTCTCCCCCGTGCGCGAGGCCACAGCATTTTCCCTCGCCAAAGAGGGGCTGGCTCCACTCGATGGGCGTCCCGTGCTGCTCTCCGCCGGGCTGCTCGAAGCGCTTGCGCAGGGGAGGCCCCTGCCCGATTGCTGCCCGTCCACACCGGATTGCGTCTTCGTCCGCCGCGAGGCCGACACGCCCGATTCCCTGCTCGCCGGAAACCGCGCCGCGCAGGCCAAAGCCCTGCGGCGGAAAGACGATCCCTCGCTCCGCCGGCGCGCGTGGCTCGAGGCTGCGCTACCGCTGCTCCGGCTCCTGCTCCTCCTCTCCGGCGCAGTGCTCGGGCTTCCACTGCTGTGTGCCGTCGCCGTCTTTGCGCCCGAGTGGTATACGCTGCTGCATCCCCGGCTCCTGCCCGGCATGCTGGTGCGGCTCGCCCTGCTTCCCGCGCAGGCGATGGGCGGGCTCGACGCGCTCCTGCGCCGCCTGCTCGCCCGCTCCCGCGTCTTTCGCATCGAGCTCCCCTCCTCCGCCTTTTCATCCAGGGCCTGCGTCGTCTGCGGCATCGTGCTGCTCCTTGGCGCAATTCTCTCCGCGCGCGCCGCTGCACCGCTGCTCGTCGTCTCGCTGCTCTGGCTGTTTGCGCCGATGATCTTCTCCGCGCTGGCCTCACCCGTCCGCGAGCGCATTCCCCTCACAGAAACCGAGCAGGAGGAGATGCTCGGCCTTGCCCGCTCCGCCTTCTTCCGCCTGCCGGAGGGCAGCGTCTGTCTGCGCGCGCTCGCGGACTGCGCGGGCTGCATGCTCGGCCTACTCGAGCCGGACGAGGCCGCCCGGCGGGTCGAAAGCCGGCTTGAGCAGCTGCAAACGCCGCCGTTCTCCGCCCTGGAGCAGGCCTGTCTGCTCTCGTGTGCCCAGTTTCTGCGCGAGCGGATGGACGGCTGCGACGCCGCGCTGCGGCCGCTACCCGCGCGCCTGGAGGCCGCCGTCTCCGCGGCGCCGCTGCCCGATGAGCCCGGGCGCCTCGCCGCCCTTCTGCGCGCGGCGCGCTCCGGGGAGACGCGCGCGTTTGATCCGGCGGACGCCCCCGACGATGCGGGCGAAGCGCTTTTCCTCCCGCCGATGCCCGGCATGCCCGGCGCAAAGCAGGCCGCCCTGCTTCCCCTGACCCATCCGCATACCTTCCTCGCCCATCCGCCGCCCGAGACAAGCAAAGGCGGGGAAACGGATGAACTGCTCCGCTTCCTCGCCCTGTCCGCCTCGGCGCTGCAGGCGCCCTTTGCCGCGCTGCTTGCGCGCTCGCCCGCCGTCGAGGCCTATCTGCCGTTGCTCGCGCGCGTTCCTCCGCCAAAGCGGCGGATACCCGCGCGCGGCGCGCTTATCCGTTCACGTTGAAGCCTGCCTCCCGCAGTGCCGCGATGATGCGCTGCGCATGCTCGCGATCCTGCGTCTCCATCGTGATCTCCAGGATGGCATCCCGGATGTCGAGGTCGACGTCCGTCCGGTCGTGATGAATCGCCATGACGTTGGCGCCGTTGCCGCCGATGATCCGGCTGACCTGCTCGAGCTGGCCCGGGCGATCCTGCAGGATGATGCGCAGCTTGGAGACGCGGCCCGCGCGCAGCAGGCCCTTTTCAATGATGCGCGAGAGCATCGTCACGTCGATGTTGCCGCCGGAGATGACGGCCGCGACCTTGCCGCTCACGTCGAACTTCCGGTTCATGATCGCGGCGACCGGCGCCGCACCCGCGCCCTCGGCGACCATCTTGCCCCGCTCCATGAGGAACAGGATCGCCTGCGCGATCTCGTCGTCGTCGACGGTGACGATCTCGTCGAGGTATCGGCTGCACAGCGCAAAGGTCAATTCGCCCGGCTTCTTGACCGCGATGCCGTCGGCGATCGTCTTGGCCGAGGGCAGCTCGACGACGCGGCCCGCGTCCATCGAGGCCTTCATGCCCGCCGCGCCGCTCGCCTGCACGCCGATCACCCGCACATTCGGGTGAAGCATCTTGACCGCCGCCGCGACGCCGGAGGCCAGTCCGCCGCCGCCGATGGGCACGACAATCGTGCGCACGTCCGGCAGATCGTCCATGATCTCCAGGCCGATGGTGCCCTGTCCCGCGATGACCATCGGGTCGTCAAAGGGATGGATGAACGTCGCGCCGGTCTCCTGCTGAATGCGGCAGGCCTCCGCGTAGGCGTCGTCGTACACCGTGCCGTGGAGCACGACGTTTGCGCCGAGCTCGCGCGTCGCCTTAACCTTGGAGAGCGGCGCGCCCGCCGGCATGACGATCGTCGCCGGCACGCCGAAGGCCTTCGCCGCCAGCGCGACGCCCTGCGCGTGGTTGCCCGCCGAGGAAGCGATGACGCCGCAGGCGCGCTCCTCCTCGCTCAGGCTGGCGATCTTGATGTAGGCGCCGCGCACCTTGAAGGAGCCCGTGTTCTGCAGATCCTCGGTCTTGAGGAATACCTGGCTCTGCTCGTCCGAAAGCGCCTTGAACTGCACGAGGCCCGTGCGCTGCGCCACGCCCTTGAGGCGCTCGCGCGCTTCCAGAATCATGCCCAATGTGACTGACATTTTTTTGTCTCCCTTCAGCTCCCTGCCGAATGGCCGAACCGGCCGTGTCGGCAGTCCTTTGTCTTTCCTTGCCGGTATCCCGCTCTGCTCAGCGCTCACGCGCCATTTCGTAAAGCATGATACCGGCAGCCACCGCCGCGTTGAGCGACTCCGCGCCGCCGCGCATGGGCAGCGCCAGATGGTGCGTCGCCACGCTGCGGACTGCCTCGCTCACGCCATGCCCCTCGCTGCCGATGACGAGCACGCATTTTTCGTGCGGGCAATGCGCGTAAAAATCCTCGCCGCCCAGCTCCGTCGCGACGACGGCGTAGCCGCGCTCGCGCATACTCAAAAGCGCCACGGCCAGATCTTCTGTCCGCTTTACGGGCACGCGGAAGACGGAGCCCATCGTCGCGCGCAGCGTCTTGGCGCCGTAAAGGTCGGCGCATTGCGCGCTCAGCAGCGCGCCGTCAAAGCCGGCCGCATCCGCCGTGCGCAGGATCGTCCCGACGTTGCCGGGGTCCTGCACGCCGTCGAGCGCGACGATGCGCCGCCCTGCGAGCCTGTCCGGCTCCCTGGGGATGGCTACCGTGCAGAGGATGCCCTGCGGCGTCTTCGCCTCGCTGAGCGCATGCATCACGGCGCCGGATACCCGCAGCACCTCGCAGCCCGCCGCCTCCGCCGCGTCGATCAGCGCCGCGTAGTCCGCCTCGCGCCCCGCCTCCACGGCGAGCGTCCGGCAGAGCGAGAGCGAGAGCGCCTCGCGCACCATCTTTTCGCTGTCGGCGAGAAAGAGCCCGCTCTCCCGGCGCGCGCGCGGCCTTTGCAGCTCGCGCAGGCCCTTGATCAGCGGGTTGCTGACGCTCGTAATCTCCTTCACCCGGGCATGCCCCCCCTTCAAACGTATAGGGCTATTCTATAATAAAACGCGGCCGGATGCAAGAGAAAAGCGGCCGCCCGCGAAGGACAGCCGCGCTTTCTTCTCCCCTGCAAAGGAGGAAATCCTGTTTTCCGGCCCTGCAAACCCGTCAGTAGACGACGGTC